>JAAESQ010000323.1 GCA_024229275.1 bacterium
GTTGCTGGGGATCATCCTGGAGACGACACTGCAGCTGCATTCGATCCCGTCGCCATGGGTCGAGATCAATCGTATTCCAGCCGCGAACGTCGATGAACTCCTCGCGACGATGGCCAAGATTGAAAAGACGCACGACGCTGCCGTGGTGTGGGTCGATGCCTACGCCAGTGGTCGCCGAATCGGTCGTTCAGTGGTTCACGCGGCAAAGCGGTTGGAGCGAGATGAGGACGAGCAGGAGCGTAAGAAGCTACTCGACGCCGGCTTCAAGCGACTCGATGATCACCGCCGCATGGGTTTGGCTCTGCACGAGAAGGTTGGTCCGTTCTTGACTCTGATGTTGCACCTGCAAAAACCGATGCTTCATGTCTTCAACCGGCTCTACTACTTCATGGGCGTTGCGATGCACAAGCTGGGTCGGGCATCCAATAGTGAACTCTTCCTGAGGTTCAATTTTGAGGCGAGTTTCACTGTGCCTCCAGCGCACCTCGTGTGCGGCCCACGTGGCTACACTGTCCAGGTCAACTTCCCGAAAGAACAAGCTCGGGAGGCGATCGTCGAGATCCTTGAGATCTGTCAGACATCGCCGGCACCTCCTGTGACGACGATTCTGCGCGGCCACAAATCAGACGAAGGAATGTTGTCGTTCTCGCAGGACGGCTACAGCCTCAACTTCGAGTTCCATCCGAAGAAGCGCCACGAAGTCGCGAGTCGCGAGGCCGTTGACCGGCTCATAGACGCGGTCGTGAGGTTTGGTGGCAAGGTCCATCTCGCCAAGGATCAGGTTCTGACGCCCGACCAGTTCTACCGCGTCTATCCGCGCTACCAGGAGCTGCTCGAGATCAAGAAAAAGCTCGATCCGGACGCCCTTTTCACGTCAGACCTGGCTCGACGAGTCGGCATCGAGTCCGCCATCGGAGCGGAGCCGGTCGAGTAGAGCTTCAGTCAGTCGCCGTCAGCAGCTGACAGGCGCGTGAGTTTTGAAACGCAAAGTGCGCCAAGAACGCTAAGAGGACGCGAAGAGGATGAAAGTGAGAAACGGATGCAAACTCAGAAGCATTGGTGACTCAACCACAGATACTGGGCTTCTGAAGTTTCGGCCCGGCGTGAGAGAAACACGAACACCCGGGTGCCCGGCACCTTTCCTGGTACGGATCACGAGCACGATTGACTCTCGATAGGTGGATCGGATCTACAAGAACGGAATCTGAGCAGCTGACCCTGGAGTCAGCTGCAACAGAATCCTCAGCGCTGCGGCATGTGCCTCCGGATTTCCATCGCTGGCGACGTACAGCTCGCCTATCAGATCACGCCAGCGGAGAAGCTCTCGCCGCAACGTTCTTTTCTCTGCGACCTCCACTGACAGATCGACCAAGCGCAGCACTCGTTCATACGCCAACCCCCTACTATCGGCGTCGGCTTTTGAGAGCAGTCGCGAAGCCCGATTCATCTCGTTCGAGATCATCAGGACCTGCTTTTCTGGTGAGAACCGCAACCACTTGTCTGGGCTGAGCGAGGCATGCTGGGTCATGAGACGGGTTCTCCCCGGCCGATGAGAAGAAACGTCAGCTCGCGAACGACCTCTCGAGCCCCTTCATCCTGGACGATCATGCTTCGGTTCCCCTGCGAGGGTCGGATATTGATCAACGAAGTGTACTCGATACACTCCTCCTCACCTCGTCCAGGATAATAATTCGCACCCCAAAGGTCGTTCTGCTGGCTGCCGCTCTCCAACAACAGCTGCTCGGCATCGGCATGCAACTCCCCACCAACCGCTGCGACTCGGCGCTCGACGTCGACGACATACTTAACCATGTCTTCGAAGAAGAGTTCGACGAGGCGGGCCAACTCGCAAGGTTCGATGAGGTTTGAAACGATGACGATTTCGGGATTGTCGTTGGCCATGGCGACGTGATATTACCAGTTTTCGCCTACACACAGGTCTCGCACCACCGGCCGGCGCCCAAATAATGCTCATCGATCTCCGGACGCGCGGCGACGGCGGAGCATTCTGATGAAGTCGTGATGGATCTCCATCGGGCGCGAGGGTGATTCACCGCTCGATTCCCATCGAACCTCAGTGGCAAAGGGATTGTCGAAGTATCCAACGCGCGGAGGATCGTCGGTCCTCATCACGGTATCCCATTGGCAGACATAGGCTCCGGTTCCGGCCAGCTCCTGAACAAGGTGACCACGTACCTGAGCGCGACCGACGGACGGTGGTTCAGCGATCGCCTGGTCGACTGAGCGGACGCCGTGCACTTGGTGACAGAGAACCCCCTGTTCGTCCAGGATTTCGAAGATGCCTCCGCCGAGAAGACCGTAGCGGGTGTCAATCTCAAAGAGTTCCGCACGCAGCCGGAGCACCCGGCCGAGATCGTCAAGGGTCAAGTCCTCGTGGCGGAGCGATCGGCGAATATCGTTGACACAGTGGCGGATGGGAGAGCGTTTAGCGAGTGCGCTCTGAGCGGTCATGGGGGTGCCGTCTTCCACCGAAGCGCTCCAGGCGCCTTGGAGATCCTTCAGGATGTTGTTCCAAAGGCGGAGGTCTTGCCATGGCACTCCGCGTCGCTCTGCATGCTGGCGGTAGAGTGCCAGTTTGATGGACCAGTCCAGAGCGTCGGCAGTAGACTCTGGATCCTGCTCCAGAGCGTCGAGGGTTCGGCACCACTCGTGGTACACCTCAGCCGCCCAATCGGGGAGCACGCTCGACTTCAACACACGCCCGACAGTTTCGAGGTAGCTGCGCTGGAGATCGAGAGCTGTTACGGTCCTTCCGTCGATCCGACGAACGGTGGCGCGAAGCGTTGGGTCTGAAGCGAAGATCTGAATGGCCTGCAGCGGTTGGGCGAGGTGTACCTCAGCTGCCGGGATTTTGCCTCGTTCCGCGAGGAGTGTGATCAGCGAAGTGGTTCCGACCTTCAGCCATAGGGCGCGGTCGGAGCAGTTGCACTCACCGCAGAGTAAGTGAAGGCGTTTGAATTTGCCGCTCGCAAGGCTTTCATCCTTGGAGTGAAATATGCCACGACTGTGGGTCGACGCTCCAGACACATCTTGCTGAAGGTGGGGTGCTCGCGGAGAGATGACGAACTCGATGCCAGGGGACAGAGTATTGAATCCCCCGGCGCCGGTGAAGATGATCCGCGAGCACAGATGAGGTATGAGATCCTCTGGTCTGGGGAGATTTCGGCGACAGAGATAGCTCTCGTGACACCCCCATGTGGCGTTCGTGCCGGAATAGTCCACGTTACTACGGAAGACAAAAGCTTCCTCAAGACTTGGGTGTCTTTTCTTGAGGTCCGACGTCAGGGTTCTCACTGTTTGGTCTCCGGCTCGGGCGTATCGAACCAGCTCCCACGGATCGGGACATTCGGGAGTGCTCATCTCAGGATGAAGACCGTGGTCGATGTAGAAGCGTGAGCCATTCGCAAAGAAGACTCCACTCCCTCCGTCAGGGAGGTGAGGGCGCTGGCGAGCAGCCGACATCAGGTGCTGCTTGAGGAGCGCCTCTCGGGATACGGAGACGGCGCCTGTGAACGAGCACGCGTACTCGGTCTCGATGCCCATCAGGGTTTGAGTTGACACGACTACTGCCCGGATGCCTGTCGGCTATTGCGAAGGAAGGACTCGCTGTTGCCGCTCAACGCTCGATTGATCGCGTCGTCGCCTGCCTGGAGTAAATCCTGCGCCTGCTGCCTGACGGCGCCCAGTCGGTCACCGTCCGATCGCTCATCGGTACCCCGGTCTGTCGGTTGATCTTGATCTGATCGGTGTCTTTCTCGCATCGTCATTTGATTTACTCCTTTTCGAGGTCAGTTGGTCGAGGGTGGGAGACGATTGTCGGTTGAGGTTTTCTGGGCCGGCGCCTCGGCTTTGGTGCTTTTCCAGTGGTACGTCACCTCGCTCGCGCCAAGCGATTCGAGGACATCTCCAAGCTGAGGGTCGCCGGCCAACACAGGTTCGATCTGCGTACGTCCGAAATCGAGTGGATTTGCCATGTCTAACCGCATTCGGGCGCGTTTCTTCGCCTTGCGGAAGGTGAGATAGTCCCAATTCACTTCGTCGATTTCATTTTCTGCCAGTCTGAGCAGCATCGCTCGGCCCCAGGCCCGGGTGTCTTCTGGTGGATGAGACACGAAATGCTCGATCCTGGAGTCCGATACCACGTTTTCGACAAAACCACTCTTTTCATAGGCCCAGTACAGGCCCTCGTCAGGATCTAGACTGCCGTACAGCTGGTCGAGGTGTTTTATCTCAGGCGAATTCCAGTCCAGCTTGGCGTGCTCAGAGATGACGCCTTCGAGTAGCATGAACTTGAGTGCCCAATCGACCCTTCGTGCGACGGCCACTAAGTCGTGCTGCTGGAGCAGCATCAGGGTCTCTTGCCACAGAGAGAGGATTGTCTCCGCCTCCGGTACGATGCCTTCGCAGCCGCCCGAGGCCACGAATCGTTGGGCGCGGTCGAGGAATTCGAGTTGTACCTCTAACGCACTCAGTCTGAGTCCTGAGGTCAGACGCACCCGAGCCTCAAGGTGTGGATCGTGACTCCAGGCGACGACGGCCTCTACCGGATCGTCAAGCGCAAGTGTTGGGTCGACGTCCTCGGCCTCGATCATGGCAAGGATGATCTGAAGCACACCTAGTTTAAGAAACGAGGCAACATGGCACAGCGTGTTGTCATAGAAGATCACATGCAAGCGCGCAAGGTCTTCTTGATTGCCCCGTTGACGTGATCCGCAGAGCGGTTCGTTGCGGCTGTTGATGAGAGGTCGGTTGTGAGTGGTCTGCGTTCCAGTCAGCGTCTCGAAGAAGTCCGCTCGCTGCGAGATCTGGAACGGTACTGGCTGCGCACCGTTCTCGCTCCCGACTTTGCCCTGGCCGGTGAAGATAATGCTCGATGCCTGATAGGCGGCCAGGAAGAGAGTGTGATGAAGCTTGCGGCGAAACAAATTGTTCCAGGCGTGTCGGGTCATCAGTACGTTGAGATGTGAACCATAGGAGTTGGACAGCCCATCCGAGTTGTTGACCATCACCCGCACACTCTGACCGTCAGGCAGGGCATCTCCTGCGCCGACCTGGGCGGATCGGGCTATTCGAAGCATCGCGTGCCAGCAGGCGACGTGGTCGTGTGCACTGAGGACTTCGGGCACACACAGTTCGAGGTGATTGAGGTCGATGTAGGCGCATCCGCCGTTCGACGAGAGGTATTTGCGACCCCAGTCCTGAGCGTTGTAGCTGTAATTGGCCGATCCCCAACTGCGACTCCAGCCATATCCCCGGTTTGTGCCTTCGTTGATGACCGGTAGTGCACACGTCCGTCTGTCGCGGTGACCATTAATCTGGCGCAGCAGCGCCCGAGAGGCCTCTGGGCCGGTACCGCCCTCAAGCTCGAGCCCGACTATGGAGTTGCCAAGCTCGATGTCGGCGCCGAGGAGCTTCGGTATGGGCTGTCGTGAAGAATCTGTCATGTTCTTTCCTCCTCAGGCCGTGCGCTGCAGATATCGATGTGGGTTTGGAACCTGCAGGTTCAGGGGGTCGACGCTGACCACGTCGACGTCCTGCGGTAGGCCGGTCAGATGCTGGTGGCAGTTGAGAGGCGTGAGCACGCGAACTGCCTGCTCGAACTCCTGCTGGGCGGCGTCGAGCAGGTCTTCGAGCCGAACACCGACGTGGCCGGTTTCGATTTCCCGCACACACGCCTGCTCGATAGCGCAGTCAACGATCTTGGCAATGCTCGCTCCGCTGATCAGGTCACTCGCGCCGATGCTACGACTGGTGCCGTCGCGGAACGTTAGCTTGGCAAGGTCGCCGCTGCCGTTGGGCGAGTAGATGCGCGAGAGTACGGATGAGATGAGTGCTTCGCGAACGAGTTCTTCGCCACCGCAGGTTTCATCCGGCGCGTACGGTAGGTCATGGCGCAGATACTTGCCGAGGATGTCCTGAGCTGCCCTCTTGTTCGGTCTCGGGATCTCGAGGATCTGATCGCCAAGACGCCCGGGTCGCAGTAGCGCCGGGTCGAGGGCGTCGACCCGGTTTGTGGCGGCGACCACCAGCACGTTGCCGCGCGACTCGAGCCCGTCGAGCTCTGCCATCAGGGAGGGGAGTACGCTGTCATGGACCCGAGAGAGGCTATTACTTCGTGCGGCACCGATCGAGTCGATCTCGTCGAAGAACATCACGACAGGGACGTCGGGTTGTTCTTCGCCGGCCTGGCGAGCGACACGGAAGGCCTCACGGTAGTTGGCCTCGGTTTGCCCGTACCACATGCTGAGTAATCCGGATGGTTTGATATTCATGAATCGTGAGCGGCCGGACGGCGAGACCTGGGCCAGCCAATTCGCCAGCGAACGCACGAGCATTGTCTTGCCAGTCCCTGGAGGTCCAACGAGCAGCACGCCACCTTTGCGTCGAAGGCCGTATCTCTGTGCGACCTCGCGATGGTGGAGATGAAGCTCTATGAAGCGCTTCAGAGCACTGATCTGAGCATCGCAGCCACCCACTTGGGCGAAGCTCTGTTCGGGTGTGTCCTCGAGCATCATGTGCGATCCCCGGGAGCGTTCGACCTTCTCGAAGGCCATCGGGATCTGGCGCTCCCAGCGCACCAGGTCGCCGCTGTCCAGATTGTCGGTGTTGAGAGCATCGGCAGGCGTCACCACGACCTCTTCGTCCCGACAGCGAAGTACCAGGCGACCGTCTGATGTCGATCGATCGTACTGAGCCGTCTCTCCGCCGGGGGTGATTGGGTACTGCGACCGGCCGACAATGAAGTTGTGTTCCGAGCTGATCATGACCTCGTCCCCGCAAGCCAAGGTTTCCGGGTCGACGTTCTCGCCGAGCGTCACCAGGCGCCTCGAACCGCCCTCGGAGATCACAGCCTCGGGAGTTTCAGACGGGCCGTCGACAGATTCCAGGAACACGGCAAAGTGGAGCGGCGGCCGGCAGAGTTTGTCGACTAGGGCGCGCACCTCTTCGAGGTCCGCTCCGGCTTCGGACAGGCCTGCTGCCAGCGTTTCGATCTCCTTGATGAAGAACTCGTCCAACTCGAAGCCTTCTCGCGACGCGTGCTCGCGAATCGAGCGCGCCAGCTTGACCTTTTCCTCCAGCGGAGGAGCGTCGTCGCCGATGCGTTTGAAGTGCTGCAGTAGGGAGGGAATCGTTGTTTCGAAAGAGCGTATTCTGGACATGTCTATCCCCCTTCATGTGGGACGTCTTCGATCCACTGGGTGTCGAGATCCTCAGGTGGCACGTGGTAGCCCCTGGCCTGGATCAATCCGTGGCGCCATCCGTAGAGGGCGTGGCTCAACTTGTTCTCGCCGAGGTGGCTGGCCACCAGAGCGATGCAGTAGGCCGGGGCAAAGACCGTGCGATGGAGTGCCCTGTCGTACTCGCTGAAGAAGTCGAGGGTTTTGTGTTGCTCGCCTTCGTCAGACTCGGTGCTTTGACGCCACTGTGCGATCGGATGGGAGTGGTACCAGCCGAGGATGAGTTCATTCCGCTTGCGCAGATCCACCGCCGCGCGAACATCGGTCCAGGTGTCGGAGGTGAAAGTGAGGCGAGTTGATTCCGATACCGTGTGGCGCGCCTGGATCAACTCCGTCACGACCGCGAAGAGCTGGCTTTCTTCAGTGTTTCGGCACAAGTGACCGATAAGGATTCCACCGACCTCGCGATCGCTGGTTTCGTTCGTCAGAGTAGAGACCTCGTCGAGGATGCTCTGTGGAACGAGCACCGGCATGTCGCCCGAATGGGGCGACCCGCGATGGTCGCTGGCCTGCCGGAGTTCGTCGATGTGTGCTTGAGTCGTGAGAACCGCGGTCGCTGCAGACCTGTCCTCGGCAGCGAACCTGTTCTTTGAGGTTTCGTTGGCGTTCTGACATCGGAAGGCCATCGCCAAATAGCGGAATAGCTCGCCATCAGCCAGCTTGCCCATTTCGACGAGTTTCGACGAGGCGAACTGAGCGGCTCGAGCGAAGTAGTGGATTGGGAACTGCGCCGTCGTACCGGTCTGCCCTGTTTCTGGCAGGGTGACGGAGAATCCGTGGAGGTAGGGCTCGCCGACGTCGGTGTGCCAAACAGGACGAATCACGGCGCCGGGGTGAGCGCCGTTCGTCTGTGGATCGTGGTGCCGCAGACGTTCGAACCGAGTCCATTCGATCGCAGGCTCCCAGTCGGCGTCGATGATCGCCTGGCCGATCTGTTCGCCGTCCTCTCGATAGAGTTCGAGAACGTAGCGATACTCGTGCTCGGCCTCGTGCTGGTTGGTGTGAGTCTCCATCGCTTCCTCCTGCTCAGCCGGTGTCAGCTCGGCATTCCCGCGTCGATGTTGGGCTGGAGCGTGATGCGATCTCCGAGCTGGACCACCTCGCCCACGACCTCGGACGCATTCAGGTGACGGCCTTCACGCTCGAGCCTTGCGTGATACACGAGGCTCCGCCCCGCCGGGTCGTTCTGCGGCAGCTTCATCTGCGGTAGGAGCCCCTCGATCAATTCGCCGACCGTTGCGTCGGCAGGGATCTTGGGCACATATGCAGTCTTCTGGCCCGAGACGTCGCTGACTCGCAGCTTCATCTCCAGGTCATCGGCGATCGCATTCTGAGTGGCTTCGTTTGTCATTGTTCAACCTCCTTGTACTGCTGAGTTTTCTCGGAGTTGACCTCTAAGATCGAGGTACTCATGTGCGATGGTTTCGCTCTGGGCAAGCAGTGCCACCTCGGCGCTGCATAGATCCCCGGCTACTGAAAGAGCGGCCAGGGCGTGGATGAGCTCGGCACCTGAGCACGATTCGGGGATGCGGACTTCAAAACCTACGACCGACTCCTCTTCACCCGAGGCAACACTCGCCCGGACCATGCGAAGAGAGCCAGAGGCGGACAGAAGCACTGAACCCAGTGCGTGCCGGCACAACTCGGAGAGCTCACCGCAGTGCAGGAGATCAGTCCGCACCAGAACGCCGCTGTTGCCCTCGTCGAACAGCGTTGCCTGCTGATAGGTTCGAGTGCACGCGAGGGTTGTCGACCATGTGCGATCGCCTTTGGCTCGCACTGGCCACCCGGCGGTGACGCAGAGTTGGGCGACGTCTTCTCGTGAGTCAGGAATGGTGTGGTCGCTGTCTGCTCCAGCAGGTGCGGCCCCAGTGGCTCCGCTGAGCGCGTTGTAGCCGGCTTCGATGCCGAGGAGAGCATCAATCAGTAGATGAGCTACATCGACGTCGTCGTCGAGTGGGATCTCCGATCGGAGCCTCACTTGGGCGCACTGTGACGGATAGGCGAGTTTTGCTGTGCCATGGAGTTGGCGATTCAGGCAGACCAGTCGCCAGGGATCGTGGCCCTGGGTCGGCCCGGGAGGCGCCGTGTCGAGACGCAGCCACCCATCATCGACTCTCAGGTCGACTTCGATCTCGTCGTGCTCACCGATGACGAGCGTCCAGTGGCCGTTGTCATCGTGCTGGAGGTCACAGTTTTCGAGTCTCTGCAGTTGCGATTCGATGGCGCTCTCGCTGAGTGTTGTTCGCTGCGTCATGACTCGTCCTCCTGCTCTGTTTCGGTTGCGTGATCGACATGAATGCGCCCAGTCCTGCGCTTCAGCGACCTCCGGTCGATGGGCAGTCGATGCTGATTTCTGCGCGCCCAGGCGCAGGCTTCTTTGTTGAGGGCGTCGTCCTCACGCATGGTGACTTTCTGGTAAGTGATGACCTCGTAGCTCTGGTAGAGGATGTCGACAAGAGAGGTTCCGGGCGTGAGTCGACCAATGCAGATGAAGGGCGCCGTGGCGCTGATATTCGGATGGAACACATGGCGCGGTCCGCACCACGTGAGTACCTGAAACGGCTCCGCACGGCGCAGGTAGTCCGGCGGGAACCAGATGCCGACCTCGAAGTGGTCCGACTCGCGGACCTCTCCGCCGGAGTCGCGCACCAATCCTCGACAGTTGAAAGTCGCGACGTAGCGCTGAGTCGGTGAGCCGGCGAGCGGCAGCAGGTTAAGCAAATCGCTCTGCCGGGCGAGCGTCGCTCCATCTTCCTGCTGGCGGTCGAGGAATGCGTTCAGGACTCTGTCAGTCACCGTCGTTCCTCCTTTCTTCGGCTCTATCTGAACACCCGAGAGGGGCGTGCGGAGGCTCCGTGGGTCGATCACTTCTTGGGGCGTTCATAAGTCTCTTATTTTGTGCCATTTGGTCTCCAATGCCCTGCTCAGAATCACCGTCACTCACGCAAGCTCATAGTGTTTTTCTTTGGCTTGGGTACCAACTGTCACAACGTCTCCCGAGCGCAGGCCGGCGTCGGCGAGGGAGCTGTTCAAGACAGGGTCTGGGTGGGAGGTGTCGATGCGATCTATCCCGGCCGGTACGGTGCGCTCACCGCAGACCTGGCACCGCAGGTCATCGTCGGTGAGCGACGCAGCGAGAAGTAATTCCTGTCTCACGTGTCCACACTCGACGCACGTCAGCTGAGTCGCGAACCACGATCGAGTGACACGGAGCCACGTTTCATTTAGAGGCGCGTCAATGTCATCGCCAAGTTTGACCAGGGCCGCATTGACCGATAGCTCCTCCGGTGAGTGCTCAATCCTCTCGATCTCTATCGACTCGTGGCTCATTCGGCAGCTCGGATTGAAGTCGAGTCTGCTCGGGAAGAAGTTCCGCGATTTGAGGTCGATTACCAGCTCAGTTCCCAGAGCATCACCCCCGCCGAGCCATCGTTCGAGTTCGAAGATCTGGAGTGCTGCGACGGCAGCACCGAGGCTTGAGGTCGATACCGCGGCCGTCGAACCGTCCTCGTTGGCGTGGTTGCAGGAGTACCGTGACTCGACGGCTGCGTAGTCGCGCTCGTCCCATGAGCACTCGAAGCATGGGCGGCCGGCCCCGGGCGCCAGCACGGTCACGCGAGCTAGGTTGGCGTTCCCTCCAACACCGGCATCGATCCAAGGGAGGTTGAGGCGGCATGCCACCAGATTCATGTAGAGACGCGTCGCTCGAGAGTCGACGCATGACAGCAGGATGTCGGCCGAAAGGCGACCCCATGGAAGACGCTCGATCTCCTCCGGAATTGATGTCACATCGAGGTGGGGATTGATGTTTCGAAGCCGCCGAGCTTGGACATCGGCCTTGGTTTGACCTACGTCAACGCCGGGAAATGCCTGCGTCCGGAGATTAGCAACGGTGTAGTGATCCGGATCGACCAAGATCACACCGCTCAGACCGTCGCATCGACCGAGGTGAGGGACCAAGTGTGATCCGATGTTCCCGCCAGCCCCGACGACAGCGACGGTGATACCGGACCCGGATCGGGTTTGCGAGATCACAGGTCCTCCGGGCAGAAGCGGTCGTCGACTTCGAGATTTGTCGCTTGGGGGCAAAGGACGCACGAATGGGCGTAGGTCCAGCACGGGAACTCTTCTGACTGGTGGTGCGATACGCCGCAGCTTGGGCATCTCACGGAAGGGGAGCCGGATTCGATGACTGTGCGGCAGCGAGGACAGGTGACCGGGGAGCCCTCATGGGCCTTGACCTGGGCCAGGCTCTCGGTGGAGAAGAAGATCGTGCCGGCCCCAGGCACTCGAATCTCGTCCCGGTCGACAAGCCGCCTGATCCCAAGCACGAGTGGTGCGTCGTTGACCCAGACTCCGTCTGCCTGTCCTGCCAACAGCACCCAAATGGACTCTGAAGCTGTCGATGTCGCAGCCGTCCGGATTGTGGGAGTGAGCCTCCCTCCTGTTCTGTCGGACTTCGTGAGCAAAGGAGGATTGTGGTTCAGCTGCACCTGCTGGTCGCCATCCAGCTGAAGCTCCTCCCAGCCGGTGGGTGGGTTGTCGATCCAAAGATGAGCCATCGTGTTCCTCCCGGTCCCTGGTGTGTTCTATTACCAGCGTGAAGCGCTTTTCAACGCAAAGAGCGAGTTGCACCTGCGTCACCTCTTGTCTCTCGCGGCAACGCAAAGACGATGGATCGTCCCGGCGCAAATGCCGTGAAGATCACCTCCAATCACGTGTGCTCACGGCCGGGTTGGCGTAGCGCGAATCGAAGCCCGTGCTGGCGGTTGGTCTGTACCAGGTATGAGTTGACTCCGCCCTGGTCGAGTAGCTCTTTTCGGAGGCGATGCACGAGCTGTGTTACCGCATGGGTGTTGAACTGCTTGCTGAGGTTCTTGCCGAGAAGAATGGCGACCTCGTCCTTGGTCTTCCAACCGACGAATTCATCCGCGGCGCTACCGAAGTCCTGCGCCAGGATCCGGAGGAGCTCGGTCAACGTGGAGGGAAGCGTGAACCATGTGCCCTCGTCGATGCGGACATCGGCTTCGCCATTCGTGCGCGGCACGATCTTCAACGAATATGCGCCCCCCTCCGCGGCGCGGCTCAGCACGCGTGCCGCTTCCGCCTTGATCCGACGTTTGACGCGACGGGGGGGCGCGGTTGTCAGCGCAGTGTCCTCAAGGTCGGCGACGAGATCGGTCAAATCGGCGAGGATGCCGTCGGCCATCTCCTCCATTGCGCCGATCCGGTTGGTGAGGATTGTGAGCCGGCGACACAACTCGACGAGCCTGGACGTGTGATCCTGCTGCGCGTCGGATTGTCTTGCGGTTGCTCCCCTGTGCACGATCGCCTCCCTCTCCTAAGAAGATGGCGACCGGACGAGGGGCGGTGTGAATCAAACCAGTTCTACACCTGTCCCCTTCGCTAGACGGCTATGTGGGACGAACGGGACGAACGGCCATACGGTAGAACGGGAGGAGGATTTTGAACCGCTAAGTACGCCAAGAACGCTAAGAGGAAGCGAAGAAGGGAAGAAGTTGACAGGAAGGAGAGAGGCTATTCGGAGTCAAGCCGGCGTCATGCGAACGGGGAAAGATAAGAGCAGGGGAAGAAAACGCAGAGGCGCAGAGACGCAGAGACGCAAAGGGGCAACGTGGACCTGGCCCGAATAGTGGAGACCAAGAATAGCCCGTCGTAGTCGTAGCTGTGGAGACTGTGGGAAACCCGGAGGGTTTTCCAAGTGGTTGTGGTAATCGCGAAGCGATTTCCACAGCCACGGCAGGATCCACAGCTGAGCGACTCA
>JAAESQ010000324.1 GCA_024229275.1 bacterium
CGACTAATCCCCGGACACTCATGACTTGCGGTACGTCAAACGAGCGAGACGAGAAGACACCGAGAGGCGCTGCATATGTGGTCTCGCAGCAGATTCATGGTGAATACTCCGGGTTAGGCGAATTGAGCCAGGATCTCTCTCTGGAGGGCGATATTGTCCCTGTGCCCGGTTAGTTTCGCCGTAACCTTGCCTCGAATCGGGAAACCCATCAGGTAGAGATCGCCGATGATATCGAGCACCTTGTGGCGCACAAACTCGTCGGGGAACCTCAGTTCCGTGTTGATGACGTTGTCCTCTCCAACAAGGATGAAGTTGTCGAATCTACCGCCTGAGCCAAGGCCGAGTTCATTGATCATCTTCAGGTCGCGCATGAAACCAAACGTGCGCGCCGGCGCTATCTGCTCCTTGAAGCTCTCCGCTCCAACGTGCTGATACTCATAGAACTGCTCTCCCACAGGTTCTGGATACCGTAGCTGATAGGAGACAGAGAGATTGTCTGCCGGTTCTATCGTCAGGCTCTTTTCACGTCCGCCGCCCACCTCATACAAGCGATCGATCACGACCTCTCGCCTCGGCCTGTCCTGCTCCACGATACCGATGTCTTCAAGGTGCTGACAGAACTCGAGCGCCGATCCATCGAGGACCGGAATTTCGCCGTGAACTTTGATGAGTAGGTTAGTGATGCCATAAGCGTGCAGAGCTGACAGCAGATGCTCTACCGTGCGGATGCTCTCTCCCCTCTTCACCAGGGTGGTCGCAAAGTCGGTCTCTGCTACGGCTTCGACCCGAGCCGGAATCAGTATGCCTTCCGGCAAGGTCAGCAAGTGGATACCGCTGTCAGGAGGCAACGGTTGAATTACCATTCCGGTGCGACTTCCGGAGTGCAGGCCGAGGCCGTATACAACCCGCGACTCGCTGATCGTACGTTGCGGATCACCCGTAGACTCCAAGAGCGGAAAATCCGGCAGAGGCATCAAGTCGAGCGCCACATCAGTCGTACTCTGATGCAGTTCGAGTACCAAGCCCTCGATCTCGCCCACGCTCGCCCGCTTCGCCTCGAGTGCCCCTTCGATGGCGCCAACTGCCTGATCGTAGGAGAGAGGCTTCTCAAGATAGTCATGAGCACCCATCTTGATTGCCTTGACGGCCGTTCGTGCGGTCCCGTGACCCGACATCATCACTACAGCTGCCGAAGGATCCATTTCACGGAGTGCCTTCAGAATCTCGAGCCCATCCCTATCGGGAAGCCAGATATCGAGGAAAACCACGTCTGGGCGATTGCTCTCGTACAGCGAGAGAGACTCCTCACCCCTGGTTGTAGTCAGCGTCCGATAGCCCTCGTCCTCGAGGATTTGGGCCAGAGTGGTGAGGATGCCTTCCTCGTCGTCAACGATTAGTACGAGTTCATTACTCATGGTCTGTTTAGTTTGGGATGTCGGGGGCGGTGGGTCAAGGTGGGAGGGGTATTGGGTTGGGCGGTTCGTAGGTGTTGGGGCCGGGGCCGGGTCTGGGTCTGGGACGGGGGCAGGGACAGGGACAGGGGCCGAGTCGGGGGCAGGGACGAGAGTGCCACTCTCTGCATCTGCCGCTGTCATCTGCCTCTGTATCTGATTTCTGTATCTGCCTCTGCCTCTGGCTCTGAATCTGATTCTGGGATTGGGGTTGGGGTTGGGATCCACACAGTGGCCGCGACCGTGACCGGGTCCGAAGACCGCGACGGTGAGCCGCAGCCTTGGGTGTTAGATCGATGCTTGATGATCACTCCTTCGGATGAAGAAGTCGCCACGTCATTGCTCGGACTTCGTCGAACAAGTCTGCGGCTCGCTTTGCTTGGGTTCTATCAATGACGCCTGCACCGCTGAGGAGATGAAGGAATGTCTCCACTTCCTTCGCAGAAGCATAGGCAATTCGCCAGTGATTGAATCGATCACGACCAAACCTTCCGTTGCCTTCACTCAGATTTGCTGCGACTGAACTTGAGGCGCGGATCACCTGGTCAGCCAGCGACTTGAACGGCGCTTGGACTCTTCTCACTAACGCCAGAGTGATTCCAGCTGCTTCGAGTGCTGTTGAATACGCAATCAGATTGTTGTTGGGCTGCGAGTCGTGCATGGTTACCTCCGTGTCTTTCATGACTCACCGGCTACTCACTCGCCCTCATGAAAGACACGGAGTGACCATGCTTCGAAGCCAAAACGATCCGATGCTCAGAGCATCCTCGCTGACCCGTTCTCGGGGTCTGGGTCTGGGACGGGGACGGGAGCGCCACCCTCTGCATCTGCATCTGTGTCTGTGTCTGTGTCTGTATTTGATTTCTGTATCTGCCTCTGCCTCTGGCTCTGAATCTGAATCTGCCCCGGCGTCCTTCTCAGCCGCGAATCCTGGGGCTGACGACCGTACGGCGCTCAAACATGGCTACCTCTGGTCGTTGAGTTTTGAACCACGGGTAGCCGGCAGCCCAAACGGTGTCAAGGCAATCCAAAGGTCGCCACGCGATCCTTGACACCGTTTGGCCTGCCGGCTTGGAAGGGTTCATCAACGACCAGGAGGTAGCCATGCATCAACCGTTCGAAGTTCAGTCCATCGCCCTCGAAGCCGCCGGGATCGCCATTCACCTCGTGCGACAGGTCCCAACTCCACTCAAATCCATCGCCGATCAAGTCATTCGCTCTGCATCGTCTGTTCCTGCAAACCTCTCAGAAGGTCATGGCAGGTTCGGCAAAGATCGCAGATATCACTACAGCATCGCGTACGGTTCAGCCAAAGAAGTCGACGTCCATCTTCGTTTGCTCCTCGGAGCCGGCGTTCTCAACGAGTCCACTACAAAGACCGCACTCGATCTCTTCGACAGCGTTCGCGCCATGACCTGGCGCCTCATTCACCCCAAGGAATGACCACCTCTACATCGGCTTGATCCAGCGCACTCGTCCGGGTGCGCTGCTTGTGATTTCTCGTTTGGATGCCAAATTGAACGCATATTCTCTTCAAATCCAACAACTTATCTCACAATGTGACAAAGTGATACGTGGCACTCAAGATTCTCAGACCGATAGGATCTGATTTCTCAGGTAGTCATTGGGTTCTGCAAGTGTCTGGTTCCTTTACGAACCGGAGATCGCGCACAGGGGAGTTGATGTAAACGCGGCGCTAATCAAAAGCGCTAGCGAAAACATGGTACCGAAGCTAGTTCGTAGATACACGGGCTGCAGGTACGAAGATCGGATCGTTCGTAAAGTTGTCCATGATTGTCACGTAGGGGTAGAGATCTGTCCCTTCAAGCACGATGATCTGCAACGATCCGCGCATAAGTCCAGGCTCCAGCGCAGGAAGAGCGTCAAAGAGATCGAACTGTGAAAACTCTCCCGGGCCAGGCAGCGCCAGCGTCTTCGCGCCGTCCCGGATGATTCCGTTTTCATCCACAAAGCGCAGCTCGATCCGAGCCTGGGAATCACCCACGTTGAGGACTGAGAAGTTCGTCCTGTAGTCAGTCGAGTCCTCTACCCCAGCGATCCACGCGGTTTCCCCTGGTCCGAGCAGATCATGCTCGTTGATCATTTGCAGGCCCTGACCATAGATCTTCTCGCCGTCGATGGTGTAGGTTCTGCCGACCACGACCGGCGGGAGCTCTCCATCCTGGACCAGCTCCATCTTGAGATAACCCTTCGACTGTTCTTCGCCGTCGTTCAAGAAATCATTGACGACGTCGGACAACAGCATTGTCTGGTGGCCTTCGAGCTGATGAGTGATGCGCTTCGATTGCCAATCGAAGCCATCCCCCGGATCGGGGAAGTACGTGAGATGGACTCCGATCCCCGCCAGGTTCGGATTGTGCACGCCGAGCTCGCTGCGCCAGACGGAGTTGTACTTCCCATCGATATGGGCCAGATTCGGGACGATCTGCACCTTGGAAAGGTTGGGTTTGGTGGTGATAAACACTGGATCGCTCGTCACAGCATGCATCGTGGTCGCATAGGCGGTCACAGCGGCACCACGAGTGTCGACCCGAACCGAGAAGCCCACTGTATCGGTGAAGGCCGGAAAGAGATGTCGTATCGACTGCTGGTTGTTCGCCAGACCGGGAACGCCGATTCCTGCTCGCCCGATCTCCTCTCCCTCGGGATCGATCGCGGCGAGATCTACGGTGACCAACTGGTCCGCCAAATTGGTCACACCGATGTTGGTGCGGTACTCGCTGTTGTCGGCCAGCCCGGCCAGGACCAGGTCGGAAACGCCATTGTTCACCATCGGTTCGGCTGGAATGAACTGACCGTAGCTTCCTTCGAGTGCCCTCGTCGATGTCCGAGATGTGATCACGGGACGCCCCTGCACGTCACCCGTAACCTCGATCTGAAGCGCTCCCTTGACGTTCTCCATTGCACCAGCGACCTCAGCAACGATATCCGGGTAGAAGTAGGTCCTGTAAGGCTGCAGATTGAGGGGGATCTCGAATTTGCGGGTCAGACCGACCGCGTCGAGATCAAGAATCACCAGGCGAAGGAGCACAGGCAATTCGTGGTCTTCCGGATTGACCATCCTCAGTTGAGTGCTCCAATAACTGTCCAGCTCGCCTCGGGTGCGCGCTACTGACGCGATGCTGAGCTTTGCCGGCCCACTTACACCCGTTGTTGCGCACGAAGATTGCGATGGTGCACCATCTCCGCAATTATTGTACGCCAAAACCGTGTAGCAATATTCAATGTCGGAATCGAGTCCAGACTCGGTGTAAAAGCGACCGGGACCGTCATAGATGAGTGTCGAATCGCGGTAGAGCTTGTACCCCTTGGCATCAGCTGCTTTCGTCCATCTCACTGCCACACTCGATGACGAAACTGAATATGCCGTGAGGGTGGGTGTCGAAGGTGGCGCTGTACAGGGATGAGTTGTCGCGCAGAAGGACTGCGATTGCGGACCATCTCCACACATGTTGTTGGCCACTACCGTGTAGCAATACTGCGTATCCGACGTGAGGCCAGTGTCGGAGTAATTACGGTCGGGGCCGTCGTAGATGATCGTCGAATCGCGGTAGAGTTTGTAGCCTGTGGCGTCGGCTACTTCAAGCCAGTACATCGAGATCCTCGATTGCGAAGCTCCAGAAAGCTTGATGGTGGATGCCGAAGACGGCGCAACACAGACATCCGTTGTGGCGCATGAGGACTGCGATTGTGGGCCATCAATCCCACAACTATTGTTGGCCACCACCGTGTAGCAGTACCGCGTGCTGAAAGAGAGCCCAGTGTCGGTGTAGGAACGGGCGGGTCCTTCATAAAGAAGTGTCGAATCGCGGTAGAGCTTGTATCCCGTGGCATTGGCATCCGACATCCAACTCAACTCGATGCTCGTTGGCGAAGCTGGAACTGCGGTGACAGCAGGTGCCGAAGGTGGCGCTGTACAGGACTCAGTTGTCGCGCATGACGACTGCGATTGCGGGCCATTTCCACAACTGTTGTATGCCACTGCCGTGTAGCAGTACCGCGTGCTTGGATCGAGCTCAGTATCAATATGGTACCCGTTGGGTCCTTCATAGATGAGTGTTGAATCGCGGTAGAGCTTGTATCCTGTGGCATCGGCATCCAATATCCAACTCAATGCGATGCTCGATGGCGAATCCGGAAACGCGGTGACGGTGGGCGCCGAAGAAGGCGCTGTACAGGGGGCGGTTGCCTGGATTCTGTAGACAAAGGCCGAGCCCGAGTCCTCGCCGAGACCCGCGTCTCCCCAGGCTCCTATGATGGCAGTGCCTTCGGAAACCGCCACAGAGGCACCAAAACGGTCATAGATTCCGCTAAAGATCGTGGAGGATCTCCTGGCAGCTCGAACCCACACCTCTGAATCGCCGGACTGCTCGCGGCGAAAGACGAATGCACTACCGCGGAAAACAACCGGCCCCCCCGCACCGACAACCACGTGATCGCCGTCGATGGCCACCGGGTCTCGGAAGCTAGTGGAAGGTTCCGGAGCGAGTTCGGTGACTTGTCCCCAGGCGTTTGGGCCACCCTCGTCACGAGAGTAGACGTATACCAAGCCATGCTCACCGCCAGCCCTATCAGAAACAACGGCCGTATCACCACTGACACCTACGGATTCAGCAAAAGTCGGGCCTCCACCCGAGTACGGCGCCACACCAAGCCTGGTGACTTCTCCCCAGTTGTTGGCGCCTCCGAGATTGCGCTCGAATACATAGGCGGCGGGTGTGGTCACTCCCGGGTTTTTTGTTTTCCCAACCACGGCAGTGTCGCCGCTGATGGCGACTGAATCGCCAAAGTACTCGAAGAGGCCGTATCCCTCTCCCTCTGATGGGGTGAGTCTGGCGACTTGTCCCCAGAGGTCGGCGCCACCCTCGTCGCGCTGAAACACATAGGCCGCTCCTGGCATATACCCGCCAGGAGCGCCGACGATGGCGGTGTCGCCGCTGATGGCCACAGCGTGACCAAAGTAGGCCAAACCCTGAACGCCGACCGGATCCAGCTTCACCACCCGTCCCCAGGCGTTGGGACCGCCGTGGTTGCGCTGGAAGATGTACGCTCCCGCGTAGATGGTACCGACGATAACCGTGTCGCCACAGATGGCCACCACTTGGCCGAACTGGCGACGGACATTACCCTCGCCGAGCGTGAGCTTCGCGACGCGTCCCCAGTTCCCGGCGCCGCCATGGTCGCGCTGAAAAATGTAGGCAGCCCCCGAGTTGGCGCCCATCTCGTCGTCACCATAGGCGCCGACGACTGCAGTATCGCCGCTAACCGCCACCGAGTACCCGAAGTAATCCCAACTGGCACCAAGGACCGGCGGACACGGATGCTTGACCGTCTGTCCCCAGGCATTGGCATCGCCATGGTCGCGCTGGAAGACATACACAGATCCCGAGCTATAGCCGTTTTCTTCATCCCCGGTAGCACCTGCGACAGCGGTGTCACCGCTGATGGCGACCGAGCTACCGAAGTAGTCATAGCTGTCACCGTCTTCGGCAAGGATCTTGGCCACCTGCCCCCAGGCATCGGCGCCACCCTGATTACGACGATATATGCGCGCCGCCCCCGAGTAGAACTCAGCTTTTTCGGAGTCCCGGCTGTCGCCAACTATGGCGGTATCACCGCTGATCGCGACCGGGCCACCAGGGGAAGAAAGTTTGGCGACCTGATCCCAGGTGCCGTCAACCCCCCGATAGAAGATATAGACTCCTCCGCCGCGGATGATGGCGACCTCACCACTTACTGCGACCCGACGACCGAAGGAACCATGGGATTTGGAATCACCGGCGACGATTCTGTCCACCAGGCCCCAGGCATCGGCGCCACCCTCGTCGCGGTGAAATATGTACGCCGCCCCCGAACCGTGGTCACCGACGATTGCGGTGTCACCGCTGACAGCGACCGAGCATCCAGAGAAATAACTTTCAGGATCTGTGGCCGTGAGTCTTGCGACTTGATCCCAAGCATCATCAATCCCTCGATAGAAAACATATGCAAAACTTCGAGAGCCAACGATGGCCACGTCACCGCTTATAGACACCGACTTGCCGAAGCTACCGTCGCCACGCTCGGGCTTGATTTCGGCCACCTGGCCCCAGGCATTGGCGCCACCCTCATCGCGTCTGAACACGTACGCAGCCGATCTCCTTTTCGAGCCGCCTTCATCGCCACCCCAAGGCGCACCTACGATCACGGTGTCACCACTGACTGCGACCGAGTAGCCAAAGTGGTCGTACCATGCGGCATCCGTGCGGACGAGCTTTGTGACATGCCCCCAGGAACCAGCCCCACCGTGGTCTCGCTGGTAGATGTGTACGGCCCCGGAGAGTTCTCCAAACTCGCGGTCATCGACTCCCACAGCCATGATGTCGCCATCGACGGCCAAACTGTGGCCGAAGTGGGCCGAGGAGGTGTTCTGATCTATGGTCGGAACGAGCTTGACCTCTTGAGTGATGTTCCATGTCGCCGTGATGGGCCAATCGACACCTTCTACCGCAACAGTGATCCGCAGCCTCTTGCCCTCGGCATCGAGATCCATCCACAGTTCGAGCTCGGTACCCTCTGAATCTCGGGCAGTCAGACCCGAGCACAGCACGGTTGCTGAGGCGGTTTCAGGCTGAAAGGTCACTGCCATTCCATCCCTTGCCAGTCGCGTCGTGAGTTCGCCGACAAGGCTAAACTCGAGCACCAGGTCTTCGACGCCCCCTGTCGGTGGGCCATCGATGGTGAATCCCTGCTCGAGGCCCTCAGGTGTATTGATATACCACTCGCTGAGGAGACCTCGCCGGTACTCGACACGGTTCCCGTCGTGTGTGACCAGGGCGGGATTGACCTGCTGCAATTCGTATTCGGCGCCCCAGGCAGCGAGCTGCAAACCAAGTTCCCAAGCAGGTTCGCCACGCCCACGGGGAACAAGCAAGATATCCTCGTCGCCGAAGTGGGTCGTAAAGCCCTGGCCGGGATTGCCGGCCTGCCAGAGTCGCCCCGGGCGATCTGAGTTCGTGATGCTGTGTCTCTCAGCCTCAATTCTTTGCTGAATGCCCGCCCACTCTTCGCTACCGACGCCGGTAGAAGGCGGATCGGCGGCCGCGAAGAACGAGACGAAAACTATGCCGACTGCCGACACGAGGGTGGACTTCGATCGTCTGCTCAGACCATTGATTCTGTGATTCTGGGAATCTCCCACTGTTCCTCCTAGATACACATCGCGGACACGCCTGATCTTGAGAAGCAGCCTGCGTTCAGCGAAGGCTAGCATAGAACAATCCAAGTGACTTCTCCTGGCGGGTTTGCCCTCCTGGTGCACCCAAGAAGGAGAGCAAGGCCCCCTGGCACTGCGGCAGCCCCGGACCCAGTCGCCGTCCCCGCCCCTGTCCCCGTCCCGGACCCGGATCCTGAAACAGAGGCAGAGGCGGTTGTGCCCCATACAACCCAGGCGTTCAACTACACCCTTCCCCAACAAAACAAATAGGTTTTCTTCACAATGGCATTTGGGGATACGCGGTACCCAAGGGGAGCGAAAAGAGCATGGGACAATTGGTTATTGATATGAAAGTCAGACCAGTCAAACTTGGAATTGTGATGTTTGTCCTCCACACACTTGCTGTGTTGTTTCTGCTAATTCCGAGCATGACTATCGAAAGCGATGCCAGCTATCTGATGTTTCATATATTTCAGTTGATTGAGCTACCGGTATGGCGTTTGGTCATTTCAGTACTTAGGAGCCTTGGTCCTCTGTGGGGTTGGATTGTGGAAACCTACTCTCTCGGTATCGGTTACGTGATGTTGCGTGCAGATATCGTCGTCTTCTTTTTGATTGGTGGTGCGTTCTATTTTGCGGTGGGGTATCTTCTGGGGCACTTAATCAACCGGATTTCAAACCGCAGCAAGATGGCTACCGAGGGGGATCACGATCCCGAGTAGAAGCGCAGTAAAGGAGGCGCGTGGTGACCCACCTCTGATTGCGATTGCATCTCGCGACATCTCGCCCGCTGCACCCAGTTACTTACTCGCTGATCACCCGCTCAAGGCTGGCACCGCAATCTTCCCAGGCTTCGCCTGACGCACACTTGGCACCCGCGAACACTCTCTCTTTCTGGTGTAGAATCAACTCCTTACGTTGAGGTAGCCTTAAAAAGAGGGAGGCGCCATTGGGAACCCCTGCCGAAAGGCGTCCGATTGCCAGCCGCGAGCTTGGAGTCATGCAGAAGCTCGCTGGTTGGCTTTGTCGAACAGGGATCAGCGCCAATGCCATTTCGGTTCTGGGCATCGTCTTCGCAGTAGTCGCGTGCGTCGCCCTGATCGCAACGAACCGCATCGAATCGGAGGCAGCAGTCCGTGTGCTGTGGCTTCTCGCCGCAGTCATGGTTCAGCTCCGACTACTCGCAAACCTGATGGACGGGATGGTTGCCCTCGCGTCGGATGAGGCGTCCCCAGTGGGGGAACTCTACAACGAGATTCCTGATCGCATCGAAGACGTGTTGATTCTGATCGGACTCGGATATGCGGCGGGTGGCGCACCGACCATGGGCTATGGCGCCGCTGTGCTCGCGGTTTTCGTGGCGTACGTCAGAGCGATGGGAGGGGTTGCCGGAGCTCGCCAGAGTTTCACCGGACCGGCGGCCAAACCACACCGCATGTTTCTCGTTACGGTTGTGAGCCTCTATGGCGCTGTTGCTCCTTCAAGTTGGCAGCCGCTGCACACGGAATCCGGGTGGGGGGCGGCTGCCGTTGCCCTTGCAGTCATTTCGGTGGGTTCCGTCATTACTGCGTTCCGGAGAATCCACAGGGTCGTCGACGATCTCCGCAATCGGGAGATCGGTGCATGACAGTTGACGCCGCCCTGAGCAGCGAGATCGTTCAATTCTATGCGGTGTTGGTCGGTTCTCTGATCATACTGGGCGGTCTAGCCCTTCTGGCGGTGACCGCAATATCCAGCAAGGACATCCGGCCGATCTGGCAAACCTATCGCGGCTGGCTCATCATGGCGCCGCTAGCGTTCGGTTTCCTCATCGCGGGCCGGACAGCCGTTATCGTCGGCGTGTGCCTGCTCGCGCTCTTCGGCTTCCGGGAATTTGCCCGTGCAACCGGACTCTATCGGGACTGGTGGATGACCCTTGGGGTGATGTTGGCGATCGTCGGCGTCGCGGCTGTCAGTCTCGTCTCCGATCCCGGTACCGGGGCTCATGGTTGGTACGGATTCTTTATGGCCCTGCCGGTCTATGTCGTCGGGCTTCTGTTAGTGATTCCAGTGATTCGGAACCGCACCCGCGGCCAACTCCAGTCTACCGCTCTCGCGGTGCTCGGTTTCGTCTACTTCGGGTGGATGTTTGCCCACCTCGGTTTCCTGGCCAATGCCGATCATCCCTATGGGTACATCCTGTACCTCGTGTTCGCGGTCGAGGTCAACGACATTGCCGCTTTCATCTTCGGCAAACTCTTCGGTCGTCACAAGCTGCGGAGCGAGGTCAGCCCGAATAAAACGGTGGAAGGATCACTCGGTGCCCTGGCGGTTTCGCTCGCACTGCCGTGGCTGTTGAGTTTTTCGTTCCCCCATTTAGGGACCTTGCAGCTCGTGCTGACCGGGCTAATCGTGGGTATCGGGGGCCAACTGGGCGATCTCACGATCAGCTTCATCAAACGGGACATCGGTGTCAAAGACATGGGGGCAGTCATTCCGGGTCATGGCGGTATCCTCGACCGGATCGACAGCCTGATCTTTGTCGCGCCCCTGTTCTTCCACATGGTTCGTTTCTTCCATGGCATCGCCTGAAGACCACGGTTCCGCGGGGACCAGCACCGAAGAGTGGGAATATCGGCCATCTCCCGGTCTCGACCAGAACCTGCTTCAACGACTGGGCAGTTTTCCACGCGAACCGGAGCCCCTCGTCTACGCATTGCGATCCGCTGGCGCACTTCTGCTTCGCGCCTGGCTCAGGATCTACCACCGCCTGGAAATCGTCGGCCGGGAGAACCTGCCTGCGGAAGGGTCGTTCGTTCTCGTCGCGAATCACAGTAGCCACCTCGACGCGCTGAGCCTGGTCTCGGCCTTTTCGCTCGCCAGGCTGCATCGAGTCTTTCCGGCAGCTGCTGCGGACTATTTTTTCTCCAACATGGCGAAGACCGCTTTCTCGGCCGTCTTCATCAACGCCCTGCCATTTCACCGTGAGGTCAACGCCGAACAGAGCCTCTCGGTGTGTTCCACACTGCTTGAAAACCCCGGTAACGTGCTGATGATCTTCCCCGAAGGAACGCGGTCGACGAACGGAGAATTGAATCGATTCCGGTCCGGCGTCGGTCGATTGCTAGCAGGCACCGATTTCTCGGCCGTCCCGTGCCACCTCTTGGGCGCATCGGCCGCCTGGCCCAAGGGGAGAACGATCCCGATGCCGAAAAAGGTGCGGGTCACCATCGGCACTCCACGCTCGTACAAATCTTTGCCTGACACCCGGGAAACAGTGCACGAGATCTGCCGCGATCTTGAAGAGGCGGTCCGGCTCCTGGCCGACGATTGTCATCCTCGTTAGCGGGTCGGCAGCCTCGTTTTCCTGCACATTAGGTCGACACCCCGGGCAGTCGCAATTCCACCATTTCCTTGGCCGCATCCTGCCTTCGTCCGGTACCATGAAGGGGAGGCATGTCGAACCGTTAGATCGGCAAAAGGAGGTCGTGGACGATGGCACGAACGTGTGAAGAGGGCATGATCACGACCTGGGACGGGACCGAGCTCTTCTGCCGAACGTGGGCGCCGGCCGCCCCGAGTGACAAGGCCCTGATCCTGATCCACCGGGGGCACGAACACTCCGGGCGACTCCAGGAGCTGTTGGACCTCCTGGATATGCCCGACTTCTGGGCGTTCTCCTGGGATAACCGCGGACACGGGAGGTCGCCGGGCGCCAGGGGACACGCGCCGAGCTATTCGGCCCTGGTCCGTGATCTGGACACCTTTGTCCGCCACGTGTGCGCAAAACAGAGGATCCCGATCGAAAACGTCGCCGTCGTCGCCAACAGCGTCGGCGCCGTGACCGCAGCGGCGTGGGTCCACGACTATGCGCCGCCCATTCGCTCGATGGTGTTGGCCGCGCCGGCCTTCCGCATCAAGCTCTACGTGCCCTTCGCCGTTCCTGGTCTTCGTCTGCTGCTACGCGCAAGACCCAAGGCGACGATCAGCAGCTACGTCAAATCGAAGATGCTGACGCACGATCCGGAGCAATCGCGGGCGTACGACGAAGATCCGCTGATCACACGCGACATCTCGGTCAACATCCTACTCGGCCTGCACGATACTTCTACTCGCATCATGGACGATGCCGGCGCCATTGAAACGCCGACGCTGGTCCTCTCAGCAGGCTCGGATTGGGTAGTGAAAAACTCGGCGCAGCAGCGCTTCTATGAAGGACTCTCCTCCCGTACGAAGCAAATGGTGTTCTACCCCGGATTCTTCCACGCATTGCTCTATGAGACGGAGCGGGAGAAACCCATCGCCGCCGCGCGCGCCTTCGTGCTTGAAAGCTTCACGCACGATAGCGACCGCTCAGCGCTACTGCGCGCAGACCAGGGAGGCCATACACGCACCGAGTACGACTTGCTCTGCCAGCCGGCCCCGTTCTCCCGGAGTCTTGGATTCAAGTTGCAACGGCTGGCTATGACCACGGGGGGGCGGTTGAGCAAGGGCATTCGCATCGGGTGCGAAACTGGATTCGATTCCGGTAGGTCACTCGACTACGTGTACGAAGACACTGCGAGGGGCTGGTCGCCACTAGGTCGCCTGGTCGACCGCGGTTATCTCGATGCCGTGGGTTGGAAGGGCATCCGAATCCGCCGCATACATCTGGCCGCGATGGTGAAGGAGACGGCGAAACGCATCGCAGCGGAGGGCACACCCGTCCGAATCCTGGACCTCGCGACCGGCTGCGGGCGGTACGTGTTGGACGTGCTCGACGAGTTGCGCGAGCACGACATCAACGCGGTGCTCAGAGACTGGGAACCACGCAACCTGGAGCAAGGCCGCGAGCTGGCGAAATCGCTTGATCTGGAAAACGTCGTCTTCGAGCAGGGGGACGCTTTTGACAAAGAGTCGATCGTCGCGATCACGCAGCGGCCGAACATCGTCATCGTCTCCGGCCTCTACGAGCTCTTCCCCGGCAACCGAATGCTGATCGCCTCGCTCGAGGGGATCTCAGAAGTTCTCCAGGATGGCGGGTGCTTCATCTACACCTGCCAACCGTGGCACCCCCAGGTCGAAATGATCGCGCGCACACTCACCAATCGCGACGGAGATCCGTGGATCATGCGGCGACGTACCCAGGCCGAAATGGACGAGCTTGTGCGGTCGGTAGGTCTTGCTAAACAGGATATGCTGGTAGACGACTTCGGCATTTTCACCGTATCGATCGCGAGCAAGGCGTGATTCAGGACCTCGTCCACCCACTGGTATCGAGCAGCACCGGCAACCTGTTGAAACTGTTCTCGACCTATGGATTCGAACCGGCATTCGTGGGCCGCACGCTCACCCTACTGTCTCTGACGGTCCTCAGGCTACCCACGAGATTGGCGGCCACCGCCATGTACTCGGCCCGTGTTCGACGCCAGCTCATCGAGCCGCCTCCGATCTTCATTATCGGCCACTGGCGGAGCGGCACGACCCACCTCCAGAATCTAATGAGCCGGGATCCCCGGTTCGCGCGGGTGACTCTGCTCCAGGCGGCGATGCCACACGAATTCCTGATCCTCCCGGAGGCTATGAAACGGCGCATCGGGGGAATGTTGCCACCAACCCGGCTGATGGACAACGTGCCAGTTGCCGCGGATGTGCCGTGGGAGGAGGAACTGGCCCTGACCTCCGTCGGTCGTCTCTCTTTCTACCATGTTTCCTTCTTCCCCAAACAGATGAGCCGGATCTTCGACGAAGCCGTTCTGTTTTCTAATGGCAACGCCAAGCTCATCGACACCTGGCGGCGTCAGTACTTCCATTTTCTGCAGAAGGTGCAGTTTCAACAGCCGGGAATGCCGTTGCTGCTCAAGAATCCGGCCAACACGGCAAGGATTCCGCTACTTAAAGAGCTGTTTCCGGGGTGCCGGTTCATCCACATCCACCGCGACCCTTATAAGGTCTTCGCGTCTTCCGTCCACCTCTATCTGAAGGCGCAGGAGGCATGGAGACTCCAGGAAACCGACCGGGGCCGGGTTGTCGAACACATTCTCGACTCATACCCCAAGTTGATGAATGCGTTCTTCGCCGACCGTGGCGAGCTTAAGGATGATGAGCTCGTCAACGTCGGCTTCCGATCACTCCAGGAAGACCCGATCGGAACCCTCGCGAGCATCTACCGCGGGATCGGTATCGGTGGCTTTGACGAGGCAGTCCCGCATTTCGAGGAGTACCTCGACAGCCAGCGCGATTACAGGAAAAACCACCTGACGTTGGCTGAGGGCGAGAAAGATGCGGTTTCCAAACGCTGGAAATGCATCTTCGATCGCCTGGGTTACCCGATTTGAACGCAACCCGACCAACCCCTCACGAAGCCGGCAAATGAGTGTGGGAAACCCCGGCACGAATCCCCGTGTCGCCGCGTACTACGCCGCCGGTGCCCTCCTAGTGAGCCTGCTGGTTGCGTTCGGCTGGCCGTGGGCCAGCCTTTTGGTATGGCCGGTCCTGTCGATGGCAATCCTGGTTGTCGCGTACCTCGGTCTGGGTCCCGGCATATATGGCAAACGTCTTGGAGTCCTCCCGCGCCACACGCGTCTCATCATGGCGCCGACCCTACTCGGCCAACAGCTGTCGCTGCAGTACTACCGGCGTAAAGCGCCTCCCTGGAACGAAGCGGTTCCGGGGCTGCTGATGGGCGGTATCCTGACTGAATCGGAGTGCCACCAGCTGGTTAAGAATGGCGCAACTGCAGTGCTCGATCTGACGGCGGAGTTCAGCGAGCCAGCCCCTCTACTCTCGCTCGACTATCTCAATGTGCGACTTCTCGATCTCACCGCACCGACAACCTCCCAGCTCCAGGAGGCCGTCAGCTTCATTCGCAAGCGAATCGCCACGGGCGGTATCGTCTATGTACACTGCAAAATCGGGTATTCACGAACCGCGACTGCGGTCGGCGCTTACCTGTTGACGAATGGGCAGTGTTCTTCCGTTGACAACGTCCTGGCCCACCTCCGAGCAGCACGCCCGGGAATCGTCATTAGACCTGAGGCTATCTACGCGCTGGAGACTTTTCGTAACGAGGTCAAATTCGACGAGCGATAGGCAGCCGGCGGCACAGCCAACAAAAACGTATAGGTACCAGGCCCGAGATAAGTGTGACAACTCAACTGAAACCCCTTCTCCGTTCCC
>JAAESQ010000325.1 GCA_024229275.1 bacterium
CAAAGATGCGGGACTCGCTTGCCTCACCAACACAGGGTCCGCTCCGGGAATCGCCAACGTTCTGACCAGAGAGGCCGTGGATCTCCTGGAGAGCTGCAGCAGGATCGACATTTTCGTCTACGACGGCATCTGGTCGAACAAGTTCATCCCCTTCTGGTGGTCCCCGGAAACCGCTTTCGGGGACATGGCAGCCGAACCGGTGGTCTACAAGGACGGTGAGTTCATCCGCGTCAAACCGTTCAACAACCCCGAGATGACCGAGTTCAGGGGCCTGGGGCTTCGAAGAATGGTGGACCACGAGCACGAGGAACCGGTCACCATGGGTCTCCTGGCGGACAGGGTTCTCAAAGGGGTCAAAGAGGTCAACTTCCGCTACGGTGGTCCCGGTCTCGAATTGGCCGAGGATTTCTACAAGATGGGACTCCTCTCGGAAGAACCTATTGACGTCAAGGGAACAGAGATCGTACCAATGGACCTGATTTCCGCTCTCACCCCGCCGGCGCCGAAGTATCCAGAGGAGATTTCCGCCGTCCTGAAAGAGGGGATGTTTTCCGAAGAGGGAGCGTTCCTCGTCCGTGTCGAGGGGACCCGGGAGGGCCGCAATGTGCGGATCGACAGTTACGCCGGGGCCCCGGGCCTTACTGAGTCATTCGAAAAGGCGGGGATCACCCACGAGTCGTACTTCACCGGTCAGGCGGCCTTCCTCTTTTCCAAGATGTTCGTGCACGGCAAGATAACCCAGCGGGGAGTGTTCCCGCCCGAAGTACTGGAGGCGGAAGAGCGTGCCTATTACCTTGCCGAGGCCGCGAAGCTGGACATCACCGTGGACCAGTACGTCGAGACCAGACTGTATTGAGAGGTACTGTCAACTTACCGTCAACAAAGCGAGTTCAGCCCGTCGTGGCGGCCTCCGGTCTCAGTAGGCACACGTCACCTCGACCCAAACACGGAAAGCGCGAGCTCGTAGTGTCCGGTGGTTGGGTGCTCGCACTAGGTGTCGCCCGACTCGAAAGAGATTCTGGATGACTCCATGGGCTGACAAGAATCGCTGCGTTTGAGCCGTGGATTTGAATCGTCGCATCTGTCGCTCACGCTGTCGGGTCGGCTCGTGCGAGACTTCGGCCCGATTGTTGGCGTAACGTTCAGTGACGTGAATGACCGAAGGCATGATGGCCCGGTGTGCCGCGCTATAGCTCCTCAGCTTGTCGGTGACCAGCCGCCGCGGTTCGCTTCCCTGGCCTTTCAGTAGCTTGCGGAAGAAGCGTTCGGCCGCTCGCCGATTGCGCCGAGGCTGGACGAGGATATCGATGACATCTCCGTCCTGGTCAACAGCGCGCCAGAGATACTGCCGCTCACCGTGGATCGTCAAGAAGAGTTCGTCCAGGTGCCAAGTGTCGCCCAGGCGACCTTCTCGGCGCTTGAGCTTTCGGGCGTACTCCGCACCAAACTTCCGAGACCACTGTCGGATGGTCTCGTAGGACACGATCACACCCCGCATGGCGAGGAGGTCTTCGACATCTCGGAAGCTCAGACAGAATCGGTAGTAGAGCCAGACGGCGTGGCTGATGATCTCGGGCGGGAACCGGTGTCCGTGGTAGCTCGGTGCTTTGGCGTTCATCGGCTTAGTCTGCCAATCAGGACCTCAACTTGACAGTACCCAAGGAAGCTATATTGGAGGCCATGGAGGATCTGGCAAGAACGGCGGGCATCTCCCTCCCATCGTCGGACAATGACGCCGAAGAATCAGACTAGGCAAGGACCTCGACTTGCGCCGAGAGTGTGTCGCTCCCGCACCGCGTCCAAAGCGTCCGGACCACCCCAACGCCGCTTTCTACAGACAC
>JAAESQ010000326.1 GCA_024229275.1 bacterium
ACATCTCGGACTAGATAAAACACGAGCGATCAGCCGAATTCGAATCCATCCAGAAGATCCAGACCGGGTCTACGTTGCGGCCCTTGGCAACCCCTTTGGCGCGAGTCCCGAAAGAGGCATATTCCGAACTCTGGATGGTGGGCGCACCTGGCAGAAGATCCTGTACAGGAACGAAAAGACAGGCGCGATCGATCTCGTGCTAGACCCCAACAATCCAGACGTCATGTACGCATCCCTGTGGCAGGTCTACCGCAAGCCGTTCATCCTTTGGAGCGGTGGTGAGGGCTCCGGAGTTTTCAAGTCAAAAGATGGCGGCGAGACCTGGAAGGAGTTGACCTCGAATTCAGGCCTGCCGCAAGGCGTCCTCGGCAAGATCACCATCACTGTGTCTGGAGCAGATTCCAATCGAGTCTACGCAAACTTCGAAGCAGAAGAGGGTGGCCTGTATCGATCGGACGACGGCGGCGAAACATGGGCTCTCGTCAACAGCCACAGAGACCTGTGGCAGCGGGCTTTCTACTTCCTACGCATCCAGGCCGATCCCATAGACAGGGATACTGTTTACGTTCTGAACTTCAAGCTGCTCAAGTCTACGGATGGAGGCAGAACATTTGAATACCTGCCAGAAAGCCACAGCGATCATCACGACCTGTGGATCGATCCTGTGAACCCACTACGCATGGTCAACGGAAATGACGGTGGTGGCGTCGTCTCTGTGAACGGAGGTCGGACCTGGACCCACATGAGATACGCCACGGCTCAGATCTATCGTCTTGCGGTGACAAACGACTTCCCATACCACGCATGCGGCGCTCAGCAAGACAACTCTACGGCCTGCGTCCCCTCAGACTACGGACGACACTTCCACAATCCACGAGCTGAGCCCGCCGAGTGGCTATATGCCGTCGGCGGAAGCGAGAATGGGTATGTCGTGCAGCACCCCCTCAGGACAAACATTTTCTATTCCGGAGCAACCAATGCGCTGCACCGATATGACCGAGACACCGGCCTCGTCACAGACGTTCAACCCCATCCCCGGATTGTCATGGGCGAGCCCGCAAAGGCGATGCCAGAACGCTGGAATTGGAACTACCCCATTGCTATTTCCCCAGTCGATCCAGATCTTCTTCTTGTCGGCTCGCAGCATGTCTGGCAAACATCAGACGAAGGCAGGATTTGGGAAAAGATCAGTCCGGACTTGACTTCAGCAGATCCACGAACAATGCGTGATTCGGGTGGTCCAATCACTCTTGACCAGGACGGTCCCGAGATCTACGCGACGCTGTATGCGATCACACCCTCTCGTCACGATGCGAACACAATCTGGACGGGGTCTGATGACGGAATGGTGCACCTTACCCGCAACGGCGGACGCACGTGGCTGAACGTAACACCGACAGACCTTCCCAAGGACAGCAAGGTCACGGCCATAGAGTCTTCACCCCATGGTCCAGGCACTGCGTATCTGACCGCCCGAAGATACGAAATGAATGATCGTGCACCTTACGTCTGGAAGACCAAGGACTACGGAACTTCGTGGAGCAGAATCGTCACCGGGATCGGGACAGACGACTTCGGCCATTCCATCTGTGAGGATCCAGAACGCAAAGGACTTCTTTACCTCGGAACCGAACACGGCGTCTACGTGTCCTTCGACGATGGAGCTGGCTGGCAGAGCCTCTCACACAATCTGCCAGATGTTCCTGTCATGGGCGTTGCCGTCAAGGAAGATGATCTCGTAATCGCCACTCATGGCAGATCTTTCTATGTACTTGACGGCATTCATTTGTTGCGGCAGGTCGATTCCAACACCGCAAGTGCCGAGGTCCATCTGTTCAGGCCGGCTGATGCAGTCCGACGAATTCGTCCAGCCACTCTCGACCTCTACTTGAAGGAATCGAGCGGCATCACAGTGGATATCTTGGACTCGGGAGGTCAAGTCGTGCGCACGCTCTCACATGACGAGGTGACTGAATCGGGTATGCATCGCCTTTCCTGGGACCTTCGCTATGAGGGAGCGACCGTTTTCCGAGGCATCATCCTGGAAGGTGGAGATCCAACGAAAGGCCCCTGGGCTCCTCCAGGGCGCTATCAGGCGAGGCTCGTTGCAGGAGGCGAGGAACGGATACAGACGTTCGCTGTCAAGAAGGATCCGAGACTCAAAGATGTGACAGACGAGGGCCTGCATGCTCAATTTGATCTTGCTCTGAGAATCAGAAACGATGAAAGTGCCGCCAACGAGGCAGTACTCCTCTCACGTCGACTGACAACTCAAGTCGGAGATAGGCTCGGGCGGTCAGGTGACGCGAGACTGCGCGCGACTGCGCATGACCTCCTTACGTCTATCGACGCGGTAGCAGGCAAGCTCTACCAGCTAAAGAACCAGAGTCCGAAGGACAAGATAGCCTTCCCGATCAAACTCAACGACCGACTCACCGGTTTACGCAGCGTAGTCGAACGAGGAGATGGCGCACCAACGAAGGCAATGTACCGTGTATACGGGGAACTCTCGGCCGAGCTGGATGATCATCTGAACGAGCTGAATGAGGTTTTAGAGGCTGCGATACCGCAATTCAACAAAGAGCTGAAGAGGTTGGGATTGGATAAAATAACTCCAAACTCACAGGACATGGCGGACCGTGCTTGGCCCGAGAAACCCTAAGACGCGCACTGAATAACAGAACCGTTTTGGTGGACCCAACACGTGCGCCAGATCGTTCTGAGGCGAGATCAGTTGACTGACGCTGAATCCATAGGCGATGGCTAGATGAGAATAGGCTCGGCATAGAATATTTTCTTGAGATTTCCAACTCTTCACTATATTATTCCACGAAATGAAGAAAGTATTCTACTTTAGGCCGAAACCCAGCGATCCCTCAGATGAACTCCTTCACACGATCGCGAGATGCAGCGACCCCCTCCAATGTGGGGTTGTGAAGAAGACAGCCATCGAGCAACGGACGCACGAGAAGACGGAGAGATGATGACCACAGACTATAAGCGAGGGCTGTTCCGTTCTGAGTTGATGGACGAAATCCGAAGGCAGTTCTTGTATGTGGATCAGGATCCCTATTCGGGTAGGCGGATCTTCTTTGATGCTGCGTCAGGATCATGCAGGCCCAAGAAGGTCATCGGGGCGATGGGCTTTGAGACGTGCCTCCCCGACCAGCAGGGAAGAGCCAATCCCGGTTCTGATCACGCCAATGAGATAACTGCAAAGGGAATAGAAGACCTGATGGTCTTTTTCGGAGCCACGTCAGGGCAGACCATACCTGGCTGGAGCAGCAGCCATGTCATCTACCGCATCACTAACGCGGTCCTCGCGTCTGTGCCGGGAACAAACGTAGTGACGACCGGACTTGATCACGCGTCCGTTCGAAGCGCGGTCACACAGTTTGCAGAACAGTACGGAAAACAAGAGCGCATCGCCGAACCCAATCGCGAAACAGCCTCGGTTGAAAAGGATTCCATCCTCAGCTTGATTGACCAGGACACCTGTTTCCTTGCTGTCATTCATACATCCAACGTGACCGGCGAGGTGTTCGACGTCAAGACCATCGTCAATGAGGCGCGACAGATCAAACCCGATCTGTACATCATGGTTGACGGAGTGCAGTACTCGCCGTCCTGCCTCGTCGATGTCGAGGATATTGGGGCCGACGCCTATGTGATCGCGCCATATAAGAACCTTGGCGTGAAAGGCTGCGGATATGCACATGCCTCGGATAGACTGGCCAACCTGCCCCATTGGAAGTACACCTACAAACCCGCCACCAGCTGGGATATCGGCGGGGTCGAGCACCAGTCCTACGCGGCCTGGTCTGCCGTCGTCGACTACCTCTGCTGGCTGGGAGGCAAACTGACCAACTCAACGGACAGGCGCGAACTGATCATCACGGCTATGACCGCGGTGAACGCCCATATGGTGGGCCTTCTCGCCACCTTGCTCGAGGGTACCGATAGAGTCCCCGGGTTTCGGGAAATGAGTCACGTTACGCACTATGGAATCGGTGAAGATCTCTCGCATCAATCCTGCCTCGTCGGTTTCAATCTGGAGGCAATCGATTCAACAGAAGCATGTGAGATGTACAAAGAAAAGATGCTTCGACTGCATGCGCCGGGACATGACCCCTTCTTCGCGGCGATGTTGAAACAGATCGGACTACAGAGCTTCATAAGGCTATCCGCAGGCCACTACAACTCACCCGAAGAAATAGAACTCTTTCTCCAAGCCACTGAAGAGCTCGCACCCATCGGTTCTCATTCCGGAAGACACACCCCAAGATAGTGACGACAGCCCTGTCTACTCCCATGGATGCATCGTCAGACGTCGCTCCACCAACTTGGACTCGACAAGAAAGAGCTGACTACCCAGGCGTTCCATGATTTCCCTGATAAGGTCATTGTGCCGCCTGGCGCGATACGATCTTGCGCGTCTAGGAGTGGTGGCGCACCCTCTTGCTCTGGGGGTAATTTCATGGTGGCGCTGAGTTAACCTGGTCTGGAGCTTATCTGGTCCTCAGCAGCAGAGCGCATGGCCACGCCAAAGTCCAGCAGCAATGCGAATCGAGGAGCACCGAACAATGGCGAGAGCCGAAAGCCAGCATCTATCTGGAGACACAGTGCCCAGAATCAACAACGAAGGACTTGCCAGATACATACCGATCGCCAAAATGATCGCCAAGATGTTTGGCAAGAATTGCGAAGTCGTGCTCCACGACCTGTCTATTCCACAAAACTCCGTAGTTTTCGCGGTGAATAATCATGTGACTGGAAGACAGATCGGCCAACCGTTTGATCACCTTGTGAAACAAGTTTTGCTTTCAAAAGACTTCTCAGGTGACTACGCCGCGAACTACTTGAGTACATCAGTTCAAGGACGAAACATCAAGTCCTCGACGGCCCTCATCAGAGATTCTGAGGGATCCGTCATTGGTGCACTGTGTATCAACTATGATGTCGAAGCAATCGAGCACGCAAAATCAATCCTAGATGAGTTTCTTGATATCCAAATCGAAGAAACTCAGTCAGACTTCGAGCCCTTTGAAAACGTGATTGATATCGTTGACGATCTTATCACCAAGATCATAGGCAATGCTGGAGATCTCAAACTCAAGAAGCAAGACAGGATTGCTCTCATCAGGTTTATGGACCAAAAAGGCATCTTCCAGATAAAGGGATCAATAGAAAAGGTCGCGAGACAACTGAATATCTCTACCGTCACAGTTTACAGCTATCTCGATGAGATCAGAAAGAACTAGTCGCAATCAATACTCGAAGAAAATTCGTTGAAGCTCCTTGGGGTCCTTAGTCTTGGTAAGAGCTACCATCAACAGAATCCTGCTCTTCTTCGGGTTGAGATTGTCTGCGGAAACATAACCTTGTTCGGATTCGTCTGGGCTGATCTTTACCCGCCCGCTCCCCACATGGGCACACTTCACCACAGCGATGCCTTTCTCGAGAGCCTGATCGAGAACAGTCTCTGTCGTGGGGTACATACCTCCGGAACCAACTCCAGCATGCACGATTCCGTCAGGTTCAGCTCTCACGGCGGCCTCGGCTAACTGAGGATGCTGATTGGCATATCCGTACAGGATATAGACAGTAGGAAGCGAATCGATATCAGCAATATCGAACTCACTTTGATAGGTATGTGCCCGAGTCGTCATCCTGTAGAAAGAGATCTCACCGTAGTAGACATATCCCAGAATTCCAACATCAGGAGATTTGAATGACAAGACACTCCTTGTGTTCGCCTTTGTCGTTGCTCTGGCACCTTGAATCACGTCACTAAGCACGACCAGAACACCTTTGCCTTTGGCCTCTTTACTGGCAGCTACTGCAACCGCATTATATAGATTAAGAGGACCATCAGGACTCATCGAAGTCGCTGCTCTAGCTGCTCCAACAAAGACAATTGGCTTTTTGCTATTGATGACCAGATTCAAGAAATAGGAGGTTTCTTCCATGGTATCAGTTCCGTGAGTTATGACAATGCCGTCCACTTCATCGGAATTGAGAAGTGTATTCACTCGTTTTGCCAACTTCATCCAGATCTGATTGTTCATCTTCTCGCTACTTATATTGACAACCTGCTCACCGCGAATATTCGCAATGGCCTTAATCGCAGGTACTGCCTTTATAAGGTCTTCAACTGACACTTCACCTGCATCATAACTACCCACGGTATCTGATTCGCCAATTCCCGCAATAGTCCCGCCAGTAGCGAGGATAACTACAGTAGGCTTTTCCGAGCCAATTACTGAAGCAGAAACGACGGAAGCAGAACACAACATAACAAGAAGAACGATGCGGAGTTTATCCGAGTGCATTTGCCCTCCCCTGTTTGATGTTAACAGACATATCCGACTCCCCGCCGGAGCGATATCATCACACGCGAAAGGTCTCGATTCGGTACCTGGCGCACAAGAAAAGGATTCCATCGTCTTTCCGCGCGATCAGTAATGAAGGAATGAACTAACTCCGAAGATGAAGGATCATGCCGGAGAGAAACACGGGCGCTTGAGTGTCCGGCACCGATTCGGCACTATTCATGGATTCGATCCCAAGCTCCTGCGCCCGTACTTCCTCCACCATCGCGAGCTTCTCGGCAAGCTCAGCCAGACGGCGTGGCAGACGATTGCAGAGATGGCCGATGCAGCGGCAGGTGGCAACGAGCCGGTGCGACCGGGAATGGTGTCAGTCAACCAGATTGCGCGATCGGACCTTGGCCTCTCGCCCTACATCCATGCTTTGGCCAACCGTGGGGTAGGGCGCCTGACGGCCGCTGGGTGCCAGTGCCGCGTTTTAGGTGGTTGGAGAGCAACTGGAATCACGCTTCGCCGAAGCTGGGGAGTTTCTCGAAGACGCCGTTCATGACATCTTTGCGTTTGCTCACTTCTCACCGGATATCTGGACCAAGATCCGGTCGAACAATCCTCAGGAACGCCTCAACAAGGAAATACGTCGCC
>JAAESQ010000327.1 GCA_024229275.1 bacterium
GGACGAAATACGTCTGAAACTGAGTGTTACACACCTGACATCGCTCGCATTGTACATGAATGCTTTGCGCGTGATGTTAATCGTTCTAATCCTGTGTGTTGTGCGCGCGGAAAAAGTGTAGCCCTCGCAGCCATTTGCAAGGCCAAGCCCAGCCTCTTTGGTGAGAGTCAGCGTGGCGGTGCCATGATACCTGACGACCAGGGCGGCGGGTGGCCGTCGATCAAAGCCTCGATGAGGGATGCCGGCAAGGATTCCAAGCGGGGCCGTCGGCAGCTGCAGGCGCCTCGGACATCGGGAAGTTCAGCGTCTAGGGCGGACGCTGTAACTTTGGCACTCAATTCGGGCGACGGCGATAATGCTGGCAACACAGGAGGCACTACTGCCGACCCTACGGTCGGAGACAGTACTGTCAGAAGATCCGACACAGTTCAGGAGACTTCGATCAACTCTGCCAGGTTCGTCCCCACGCTCGGGGACAGGCTGCGTCTGATCGAGGAGCTCAGTCTCCACAACACCCCGACGAAGATGTACCACTGGTTGAAGACGACGATCATCAGCTGCCGGTACATCGTGCACAATCGGCCGCTCAGGAAGATCAGGAACGATACCATCTTCTTGATCAAGGAGATGATCGACCCCATGGCGGTCTACGACACGTGCCCCTCGTCGACGACCGCGCTCAGGAAGCGCGCGCTCGAGATCAGCAAGCAGTTCGACAACACTGCTTCCGCCATCATGACCAACTGGGACATTAGGGTCCGAGAGTGGGAGGAGTACACTCCTTCGGTCGTGCCCGACGCGCCAAACGTGGCGCACGATCCCTTCCCGGCCCGCGCAACTCCATGCTCTCTAGTGGAGCTAGAGCACCTGGGATTGGACAAGGACCCGAGTGGGCACATCTTGTGCCCCGAACACGAGGTGCTAGTACCCAGTGAACAGTGCTCGGTCTGCGAGGCGAGAAAACTCTCGATAATCAACGCGACGAGCAGTAGCGTTGCAGAGTGTCCCGAGGGAGCGGAGATGGTATATCTCCACGTGAGCGATCCGAAATCGCCTCCCACCGAAATGGTAGCGTCCCCAGGCTACTCTGGAAAAGCGTACGCCTGCTACCGCCAGGTTGGATTTGAAGGCATTCGGCTCACGATGTCCGAACCTCGGGGAATCCTGGCCAAGTGGAGGGTAAACCTTCGCGAAGCCCTGTCGTACACGATTCTCGTGGCCAATCCGTCACTGATGGGTCATGACGTGAA
>JAAESQ010000328.1 GCA_024229275.1 bacterium
GCGATGTCCTGCACGTCGAGCCCTCGAGCGGCAACATCCGTGGCAACCACAATCTTCGTCGAACCCTTTTTGAACGCCGCCAGCGTCGCGGTTCGCTCCCGCTGGTTAAGATCCCCGGACAGCGCTCTGGCACCAAATCCATTGTCGACCAGAGCTTCTGCAAGACCGGTCGCATCAACGCGTGTCCGCACAAAGACCAGAGTCTTTCGGCTTGGATCTAGTAACAGAAGGTTGATCAGCGCGCCGAGGCGATCATCTTGACCGACGACCATCGCCTGATGAGAAATGTCACCGTTGGCCTCTCCGGGTGCAGCACCCGTAACCATGACGGCATCGGTCTGGTATCGCTCGGCCATTCTTCGCACTTGATAAGGAATGGTCGCGGACACGAGATGAGTTCGTCGCGTGTCGGGCGTTTCATCCAAAATTGCTGTGATCTCTTCGATGAATCCCATCGCGAGCATTTCGTCGGCTTCGTCCAATACAACAGACGAAACCTGACCGAGAGACAACGAGCCACGGTTCACATGGTCGATCAGACGACCTGGGGTTCCCACCATCACCGGAGGGTTGCTCTTCAACATGCGGAAGTCACCCCCGAGAGAGGTGCCCCCAGTGAGTGAGCCCACTTTCGCGCCGAGCGGGCGAAACAGCCAGGTCAGCTCATCGGCAATCTGCACTGCAAGCTCTCGGGTTGGCGCAACAAGTAGAATCTCGGGACGGGCTGTGCCATCATTCGGCCGGCCTTCAGCGACAACCTCTTGCAAGCGTTCCGCAACGACCAGACCGAGAGCAACGGTCTTGCCCGAGCCAGTCTGCGACATCATGCGTAAGTCACGATCGGCGTACTCAGGAGCGAGCACGGCGTTCTGGATTTCAGTGAGGGATTGGAAGCCACGTTGCTCAAGCACCGGGCCGAGGCCAGCAGGGACCTCTGAGAATATCGAGTCAGTCATTACACCAGTCCATTCAGGTTCCGTCGCGGGCGAGGAAGGACAGGCGCCGACCCTCAAGAGGGGATGATCACAACTGTGTTGCTGTTCAGGAGGGCGCTCTACGACTGACAGACATCTTTGCCTGGAGCGCAGACCACACGCAGAACCCTCTGCGTTGCCCTACCGAAACCTGGTGACCACCGGACTCCGGTTTCTTCTCCACACCGGGACACACAAACGAAAAGGCGAGCTGCGTTTGTGCACACCCAGTGAACCGGCAGCGAGCCTACGAGCGACGGAGTATAGCAGAACTCCGCCGATAACTACATATATCAGCCAAGGTCATGCCTTTTGCGGAATTTTTCCAGCGAATTTGTCAGAAACGGGCGCCATGCTTCCTCGAATACACGTCCCAGCACATCGAGTTCCGGCATTGGTTGACAACGACGCTCATCTACCGGTCTCTCGTCCACCTTGAAAAAGTCGCTGTGCTCAAATCCCACCTGGGGAATATTGAACGCCACACGCTTCTCCGCTGCCTGCCGCTCCGGCCGCCACTGCTGTGGATCAAAGCGCATCCCCCGATATCCGGACGGCCCTGAGTCGGGAATCGCGTAACGAGCAAAGCGCGCCCAGCCATCCTCGGTGCCATAGTGATTGAGTATGGCTTCGACCTGATTCCGCTTCTCTAACCCACCCCAATCGAAGTCAGGCTTCAGAATGCACCCTGTCAGAATCACGCGCCCCACTCTGAGGTCAGGGTGTTTCTGTAAAGCATGACCCAGTAGCCACGTGCCGAAGCTATGGGCAATGACATCCGGTTTCGACGGCAGCCCGATTTCCTCTACTTCAAATGCAAAGCGACGGATACGCTCGGCGAGTCGATCTCTATGGCGGCGCTGGAGCGCAGGGATCAATGCACCCGGTCGCACCTTGCCATATTTGTAGATCGCCACAGGCACCGAGCGACCGTAGGTGCGGGCCACCAACCAGTTGAATCGCTCCTGCCACGCCCCGTCAGTGTTCATGCCGTGCAATACCAGAATCCAGTGAGCATCACGACCGCGGACGCCCCGATACACGAATCGCAACTGCGGCTGATCCTCCGGATCCCATTCATCGAACTCCGAGAGGGCCAAGTCGCATGCTGGGCAGAGATCGCCGTCAATGTCCGCCCGTTTAACCTCATGGTGACAGTGCGGACACTGCCAAATCTCTAGCGGCTCCAACCAAGAACCGGCGGCTTCGAGCAGAGCCAGCGCCTCGTCGTCGGTTGGTAGCGTCCCATCGTCCATCTCGACCTGGTTGGCGAGTTCCGCCGCGGTGAATGACACCGATCCGCTCATGAATGCTCTGCGCAACGCGACTACCAACGGCTTCGCGTACGACCCTTCCAACCGAATCCAGTTCGGCTGCGGAATCGGTGTCACTGATGCCTCGCCAGGGTCTCGAGGATTGCCCACACATCCGAGGCGGTGAGACTCGTCCACACTCGAATTCGACGTTCGGCGGCAAAGAGCTGCACACGCGCCTGGTGCGCGGTTGCAAACTTGAACGACCCACTCGAGCCGTCGAAGTTACCCAGCTGGCTTTCGCGAATCGCCATACGAACCTCGCGCACATCGCCCGAATCGAGATAAGTGCTGTCATCCGACACAGAGGCAAACTCAACGTACGCGTCACCGCTTTTGAGCCGGGTGGATTGTGGGCTCACCGCCGGAACGTTACTTCCACTCGGAAACGCAATCGCCTGGTCGAGTTTCTTGATCACATTGTTCAAGCGCACCGGTCGCCTCTCCATGGCCTCGAAATCGAGGATCGAAGATATTTCTTGTTTCGCCTGTGTGACCGCCTCTTTATGCTCTTTTGAGTTGGCTGCCTTCGGAACGAAGAGCCCTGCGAGCTTGAGTCGGGGTCGCAGCTCAAAACGCATCACCTCACGCACTGACCGTCCCCGATACGCGCGAAATTGGTACTCATCGCCATCGATGGTCTCGTTGTCTTTGTCGAGCTTCTCTGCCCGAATCCAGTATTGGGTTCCCTTATGCCACTCCATGAGTAAAGACTCGTCGTAGGAAATGCCGGTCAGCTCGACAGTTTCTGGAAACACCAGAGTATTCGGTGCATCCCACATTTGTTCCAATCCGGCCTCTTCAACGCGCCGTCGAGCGCTACGCGACGATGCAAAACTGCGCGCTATTCCGGTTGGGACGTTGTAGAGGTAGATGTGTTGATTGCCCCACCCCTCGACCTCATTGAGCCACTCACCGAAGTGCTCGAGCCGCAGCACACCGGCATCGATGGCGTCCAACATGTTGGCCTCGAATTGTGCCTTGGTCGCCCCGATCTTGATGCCGTTCTTGCGCAGTAGCTCTTTGATGAAGACGTTTGTCTGAGCGCGAACGATGCCTTGCGCGAGAACCCGCGCCGTTTTCCGATCGGACCCTGACGGGAGATCTCCTGGCATTCTTGCCTCCTACAACGTCGCTGAGTCGGTCAACTACTCGTTCAGGATCTCAACGATTGTACGATGCCGCTGCAGCAGTTTGCACCGACAAGATGACCCTAGAGCCTAGATGGGGGACTGGTGTCATTTACTAGTTACGGGATATCCGAACAAAATCCAGCTATCATTGATGGGTGACGAGGGTGATGCTTCCTATTCGATCTGCCACTGGCTGCAGCAATGCACTCGTACGGTCAAGCAGGAAACGTTGCTTCAAGACAGGAAGGAGAACGTGACTCCAGGCGCGTATACGACATTCACAATTCAGCTGACACACCGAGAGCTGGACACCCTCGACGCGATGATCGAGGAGTGGCGGGGCTGCGCGCCGTTCCTCCACATCACACGCGACATCGAAGCGACGGACGATGACGGCGTGACCGTAGCTTTCACGATGGTCACAGAGGAACCGTTCGACGATCCAGAAGAGACTATCGTCGGCTGGATCAAGTCAGCGCTCGAAGCCGAGAGTCAGCGCTGGGGCTGACTCCGACAACTTAGAACACTCACAATCTGGATTCCGAACGATTATGCGTCTCTGGATATTGGCTTCGTTCTCAGAACCGAGCATTCCTTCATTTCTCAACACCCATCTGATCTAAAGCCCACTGAGCCGCTTCCGCAAGAGTGTTCCGCGGAGACTCCTGTTCGGTGGCACTCCGCAGAAGGTCAATCGCCGTGCGGTCGCCGATCTTGCCGAGAGATCGCAGCGCTTCAGCTTGTGCAGAGTAGCTGTCATCCTCCACAAAGCGTTTCTTGAGGTACTCCGCATGGCCTGGATCTCCGGTCTCTCCCATCACTTCCAGGGCGGCGGCTCTAACCTTGGAGTTGGAATCTTCGGCGCATTCCTTGAGTACCACAACATGATCGTTCCCGGCGAAGCCAGCGAGTGCGAGCACTGCCGATCTCCTGACATCCCAGAACGGATCCTGTTTGGCGGCTGTGAAGAGAGCTTCGGAGGCACTGGCATTGCCAATGGAACTGCCCAGTTGCATTGCGGCCCACGCCCGTCCAATTGCGTCGTCGTTGTGGAGTTGGTAGACCAGCTCATCAACCGATTTGGCAAAGGTCCACTCCTTGAGTAGATGATTGCCCTCGTCAAACCGCACCAGCAGTGGTGGCTCGCCGAGGTCAAACTCGAATACCTCTACCGCTTCGTTCAACCAGACCGTCTTGGACGTCACACCAGAGGCTGTATGTAGACCTACGGCAACCGGCATGCGATAGACCGGGATTCCTAGAGACGTATCTTGGACCTGGCTGACCTTCAGTTTCAACTTCCCCGCACTCTCGTCCCAAAGGTAC
>JAAESQ010000329.1 GCA_024229275.1 bacterium
AACACCGTTATCTCTCGACCCTTGACATCGGCGAGCAGAAAGCATATTAGTTCGTATACGAAGGATACCCTCATGTCCATAGGCACGAAAAGGCTACCCGACTGCTTCACCTTCATGCTGGCCAAGGCCTACCAGCGGGCTCACGGTCACTTCCGAAAATCTCTCGAACCCTTCGGCCTCACCAACATTCAGCACGCGGTGCTCGAGGGCCTCTGGTATGAAGATGGTCAAACCGCAACCGAGCTGGGCGAGTTGCTGCAGCTCGACAAAGCGACCCTATCGGGCGTGCTCGCTCGGATGCAAGAGTCGGGATGGGTGGAACGCAAGGCTGATCCCACCGACGGACGAGTCACACGAGTCTTCGCTAGCCCACGGGCGAACGACATCAAGGACAAACTCATCGCCGTCAGAGAAACCTCCGACAAGGAGATTCTGAGTCGCTTCAGCCTTGAGGAACAACTGCTGCTCAAACGACTTCTGATGGCCCTCATGAAGGATTGACCGTTGCACGAACCAAGGTCTTATCAGTGTTAATAGTTAGTTCGTGTGCGAACGATAAGGAAGCACCAAGAATGCTGCTCAATCCAGCAACCACCAGTTTCGACAGTCTCGACCCGAGATCTCGGGAGATCATGACTCAGACCATCGCTTTCTTTGAAGCAATGGGCAAGGAACGTCTCAAAGACGACTACCACCAACGCCGCTGGTACCGGGACTTCCTCGATTTCATCAAAGAGAATCACATCTTCTCGACCATGCTGACGCCCCCGCAATTTGCCATCGACGACGCCGACGCGCGCTGGGACACCCACCGCAATTGCCACTTCAACGAGATACTGGGCTTCTACGGACTCTCCTACTGGTACGCCTGGCAAGTCTCAATCCTTGGCCTTGGCCCGCTGTGGATGGCCGATGGAACAACAATCAAGGAGCGCACTGCGCGACTCTTGCGGGATGGCGGCATCTTCGGCTTCGGCCTCTCGGAGAAGGAACATGGCGCCGACCTCTACTCAAGCGAAATGATGCTCACGCCAATGCCCAACGGCACCTTCAAGGCCGACGGCGGCAAATACTACATCGGCAACGGCAACGAAGCCGCATTGCTCAGTGTCTTCGGCAAGAATTCCGACACCGGTGAATACGTCTTCTTTGCCGCCAAAACGGATCACCCGGACTACGAGTGCGTCAAAAACACCGTCCAGTCCCAAATGTATGTGGCCGAGTTCGCCCTACGCGCCTATCCTGTACTCGAAGAAGAGGTACTCTCGACCGGCTCCGATGCCTGGGATGCGGCCCTCAACACAGTCAACATCGGCAAATTCAATCTCGGCTGGGCCTCAATAGGCATCTGTACCCATGCCCTCTATGAAGCCATGAACCACGCGGCACACCGCGAACTCTACGGCAAGAAGGTCACCGACTTCCCCCACGTGCAACACCTGCTGACTGATGCCACCACGCGCCTCATTGCCATGCGCCTCTTTGCAACCCGTGCCAGCGACTATATGCGCGCCGCTTCCCTGCAGGACCGCCGCTACCTTCTCTACAACCCGATGGTCAAAATGAAGGTCACCACACAGGGTGAGGAGGTCATCGACCACCTTTGGGACGTGATTGCCGCGAAGGGATTCGAAAAGGACACCTACTTCGAGATGGCGGCGAATCATATTCGCGCCCTGCCGAAGCTTGAGGGAACCGTTCACGTCAACATGGCATTGATCGTGAAATTCATGGCCAACTTCCTCTTCCATCCGAAGGATTACCCTGAGGTTCCCTCGCAGACCGAGGCGCGCCATGACGCATTTCTCTTCAACCAAGGACCCACCAAGGGTCTGAGCGATATCCATTTCCACGACCCGATGCTGGCCTACGGCCCCTGCCATCTGCCGAACGTCGAGATCTTCAAGAAACAGATCGCGGGATTCAAGGAACTTCTCGTCGCCAACCAACCCGAAGCTAGACAGGCCCGCGACATGGATTTCCTGTTACCGCTGGGCGAACTCTTCACTCTCGTGGCCTACGGTCAGCTCATTCTCGAAAGCGCCAAACTGCAAAGGGTCGACGACCATCTCATCGATCAGATCTTCGATGTCATGGTGCGTGACTTCTCTAGATACGCGCTCGATCTCTATTCGACGACGTCGGCTACGCCCGAGCAGGCGAAACATTGCATGGAGCTGGTCCACCGACCCACCAACAACTCCGACCGCTTCGAATGGGTGTGGCAGAACTACGTCATGGCCAACATCGACAAATACGAAATGAAGCCTTAAACCCCTGATGTGGCTATTGCATCCTACCGCCACGCATAAGCCGCCCATGCCGGCCAAACCTCATCTTCTTGAGCGCTTTTGCCAAGTCTCTCCCTATTTGTCGTCTTGGCAAGACTGCACCTCAGGCTCGGCGCCACCTCGCGAGCAAAACTCCGGCGACGGCCAGCACCAGCAACATCCACCATCGTAGCCACCATGCGGGTTGTATCGTCACCTCCTGGGACATGATCTCGTTCGACCATACTCCGGGGCTCGGGCTGGTACGGACTTCAAAAAGGTATTTGCGCGGCCACACAAAGGCCGGCAGGTGCGTGTAGACAGTGGAAACGTCGACGCTGGGTTCGCTCCAGTCGTTGTCAATGCCGCGAAGCCGGACGGAGAATCGCACTCTGTCCGGATCGACGAAGGTGAGCGGCGCCCAAGCCAATCGGACGCGATTGTTGCCGTTCGCAGCTTGCTGCACCTCGACCTCGCGCATACGCGGTCTAGGCCAGGAGTCACCCGACACATCGAGGTCGGGTCGGTAGATGGTCAGCCCCCGGGGCGTTCCGTGGTAGACGGCGCCGAATTCACCAACCTGCAGGGAGTGACTGACCCAAGTCTCGTCATCGATCAGACCATCGTCGCGAGTGACTCGGCGAACCACACTCGCGTCCTCAAGCCGCAGCTGGGTGAGCCCAGCGTTGTCGGCAAGCCACAGAGTCTCGCCATCTGGTGACGCCGCCAACGACACTACGTGATCGGTACCAAGGCCCGACTCGCTGTCGAATTGATGGATGATGCTGGGCTCGGCGTCCGTCGTCAAGGCGGTAAGTCCTGCCGCATGGGCGACCCAGATATGGTTCGATCCGGAGGGACTCCGATCCGTCCACAGGCTGCGGATGCTGTCGGATGCTGCTCCGGCCGAGCGATTCCAGACCGGCTGAAAGACTGGAGACATGACCACCGGAAAGACCGAAGAACGATGGGTGTTAGATTGACCGAGCCAGCTCTCCAGTTGATCGAGAGTGGCTGGCTGGATGCTGCGAAACAGGCCCGAGTCCTTGGACCCGACCCAGAGATACCCCTCTGCGTCGACATCGACTGCCGTGGCGCCCGACGCCGGCAGCCCCGACGGCGGACCAAAGAGGAACCAGCTGCCATTGATATGGCACGCCAGCCCTCCTGTTCCAGCCATGCAACTTGCCTCGCCAATATCAGGCAGCTCCAGCATTCGAAGCGTGTAGGTATTCCACAGACCATAGTTGGCCAGGCGGGCGGGACGCCCGAGTATTCTCAGACTCCTCGTGCTTCGCGCAGAGCCAGGGATGACCGGGGGCGGCAAAGGTGCGCCCAAACTGAGTACATCGAGACCTTTGGCTGTACCGAGCCAGATCAGGCCGTCGTTACTGCGCGCCATGCTGTAGATCGAGGTGCTGGTGAGCCCGTCGTCGGTGTCCAGGTCTTCGCCCCGACCAGTGGCATCGAGGGCGCTCAAACCGCCGCCGGTGCCAACCCAAAGCAGTCCTTCATGACGCTCGGATGGAGGAATCACGGAAAAGACTGAGGGCTCGGGCAGCACCGGTGCCTCGTTCCCGTACGCCCGACCGGTGATGTGGCGGAAGGCTCGCTGGTTGGCCAGAAGCTTGGAGAGCCCGGCATTGTGGCCGATCCACAGCGAGCCCTCTCGATCTTCGGTCAGGTCCCACACCGATTGGCTGGGCAGGCCACGACGTCTATTCACCAATTCGAAATCATTTTCGTCCGAATTGTAGATCACCAGGCCGTCCCCCACGCTGGCAGCCCACAGCTCGCCGGTGGACGTTTCGAGGATTGCCTTGACCAGTTCCTTCAGAGCAAAAGGTAAAACCTCGAAGCGCGGTGTCGGACCCTCCTGGCGCCATCTCCAGAACGAGCCGTCCTCGGCGCCGGCCCACAAATCGCCGTTAGGTCCCTCGTCGAAGGCAGTGATCGATGCTTCCGGAACGGCGTCATAGTCGAGGGTCCTGATTGTCTCGGCGCCAGCGTCGAGCACGACCACGTCGCCGGTGCCGAGGCCCACCCACAGGCTGCCGTCAGCACGTGCCACAAGGGCTGTGACGTCGGGCTGAAGATCAACGCCCTCGTCGAACACCACAGTCCTGCGCACCAGCCCACCATCGACCCGTTTGAGATGAATCACTCCTTCTCCCGCCGTGCCGAGCCAGACGCCGCCGCCTTGAGCTGCCTCGAGCCAATGGTGCCGGACCCTCGTCCGCGGCAGGTTCTGGTCACCCACTTGGGTCAGAAACTTGGGCCGTCCATCGTCGAGGGGTTCGGCGCTAACCGCGACGCCCGCTTCGGTACCCAACCACAGATAGCCATCCGCGTCCTCCACGATCTCGCGTACCGTGGGATCAAATACACCGTCGCGGAGGCCGAAGTTCTCCAGACGGTGACCGTCCCAGCGGGACAGACCGGTAGAGAAATAGGCCAACCAGATGTAACCGAGTCGGTCCTGGTGGATATGCTGGACGCTGTTGGACGGGAGTCGAGGTTGAGAGCCGGCCGAGCTGTAATGAATGAAAGGGAGTTCGTCCTCGGCCGCCACCGGAGCGGACACAAAACCGATCATGAGGGCTGCAAACGCAATGCCTGCGATTGTCACGGAACCGAAGCGTCGATTCCACAACGGCGAGAACAACGATGGCGCTTGGAGTTGCATTATAGAAGGATATCACTGAGGGACAGGAACCTCCTTGAAGGCGCCAGGCTCAGATGCTGCTGAGACTGGTACCGATGGCTACTCAACCACCGTGATCTCTTCTCCACCCAGGGTTATGGTCTCTACCCGGTCAGCATGGATCGCGTAGGTGTTTTCGAGTCCCACTGCACCCAGCCCGGGGAAGAAGAACTTTGGCTCGAGGGCGATCACATTACCCGCCGCCAGCGGCATCGCCTGCCGAGGCGCGAGCACCGGCAACTCGTCTAGCTCCAGGCCGAGGCCGTGTCCAACGAAATGGACACGCTGCGCACCGAAACCCATGAAGTGCTCACCGAGGCTGGTCTCGTCGGCGATGGCCACACAGCGCTGCCAGAATCCTTCACCGGTGACGCCGGGACGTGCTTCTTCGCGGAACATCTGGTGCATCTGCCGGCAAACCTCATAGGCATCTACAAGACGTTGCGGCAGCTCACCCACGCTGAACGTTCGGGTCATGTCGTGAATATAGCCGTCGCGAGCGATGGCGATGTCCACGCACACAGGCTCGCCACGGCCGATGATCCGCTGGCTGGCGCCATAGGGTACTGCCGGGGTCAGCCCCGGGCCGCCGAAAGGGGTGTCAGCGAAGCTGAATTCAAGCGCACTGGGTCCCGAGAGAATGTGAACCCACGGGCATTCAAAACCGGTGGTAGCGCGCCAGCGTAGGGTGCCCTGGAAGCCATGGCGACGCTCTGCGGACTCGGCCACGATGGCGAGTTCGAGCTCCGAAATGCCCTCGCGAAGGCCGTCACGGACTGCGTTGAAAGTGGCTTCAGCGGTCTCGGCAGCGGCTCGAATGAGGGCGATCTCGTGTTCACTCTTGACCGCGCGGATGACCCGTGTTGCTGGGCCGACGTCGCACAGCTCGCAGTGCTCCAAGACATTCTCGTAGCGACGAAAATGACTCACGGGCATCAGGTCCAGCTCAAGACCGACCCGGCTTGCTCCGCGGAGCACTTCCGGAAGTGCTTTCAAGCTGGTCAGGGCCTCAATCTGTGAAAGTGGCGATTCAGCTCGTGCTCGCTCGAGGACCCTTCGCACAAGAAGCTGAGCTTCGCTCTCGGACGGCACCCACAGATGAGCCTGCTGCGCAGTCCCAGAAAAATAGAAGAGATTGGTGACGCCGTGCAGCAGAGCGCCGTCGAGCCCCTTCGTCCTCAGGACCTTGCGCAGGCGATCAAGCCTATCGTTGATTTCGTGGATCGTGATGTGATGCATCGTTTCTCCAAAAGCAGGACGGCAATACGGGACCACGGGACGGACGGCTTGAACAAAAGCGCGGTTCTTTGAACCGCTTTCAATCTTAATCATCTCTCATTTCATTCCCACTCCTCCTCCACTATTAACTATTAGCTATTCACTTCTCTCCCCCTAGCACTCAAACTACCCTCTCGCGGCGATCTTGAGCATCGACGTATTCACGCCCTCAGCTTTCGCCAACCTGAGGAATCTCCACCTCACTGCGCAAAGAAGGCTCAGCCTTGTTCATACAATCTGTGGATTCAAGTCTACTGCACAGCCTGAGTGCCCTCGTGCGCCCGTTTGTCAGTATGCCCAGGTCTTGAGTCCGATGATGTCGTAGCTCCATAGGTAGATCAGGGCGATAGTGCAGGCCAGGGTCACGAGGATCGCGTGCGCCCGGACAAAGCGACCCAGTTTCGG
>JAAESQ010000330.1 GCA_024229275.1 bacterium
GCAGCAGGAGGAGCTGGAAGACGTCTGCGCAGCCTCTGAGAGGGAATCGAGCATTGACGACGAGAGACAGGGACAGCTCGCATTCATGTGCATCAGAGCGCGCGAGTGGCTGTCGTTTCCAACAGTAGTTCGCCACGAACTTCCAAGAATTTCTTGCCTCTCCACCGGCTCACAGGTGGTGACCCACCCCGGAAAAGTCGGCCCGGGGCGGAGGTCCGCCGACCCAGAACCGTCAGCAGGGTGTGGGTGGCGAATTCCTAATTTCCTCGCGACACCAGCTATTTAAGGCAGTCTTGTGGCTGCCCTCAGCCTGCCTTATCCTGCTCTATCATGAAGGATGCAGTGATACTCCTCGCACATCTCTTGAGGACCATCGCTAAACTTCTCGGGCCTGGCGGCGCGAGGGCCATTGTCGCCGACAGCCTCCTGATGAAGCAGCAACTCCTGGTCATCAACCGCTCTCGGCGACGCGGACCCAATCTCTCTGTCCTTGACCGGATGCTGCTGGGCTTCTGGTCGCTGTTTCTGTCGCCACACCGTATCCAGCGAGCCGCCGTCATCATCCGGCCATCCACGCTGCTGAGATTTCACGAGGCGCTGAAGAAACGCAAGTATCGCTTGCTCTTCTCATCGCGCAGGAAGGGCACGCCCGGCCCCAAAGGTCCCTCGCAAGAACTCATCCGGGCGATCATCGAGCTCAAGCAGCGCAATCCCCGGTTCGGGTGCCCGCGGATCGCCCTGATCGTATCCAAGACCTTCGGTGTGGACATCGACAAGGACGTCGTGAGGCGTGTCCTCGCCAAGTACTACCGCCCAGCACCTGGCGATGGTGGTCCTTCCTGGCTGACCTTCCTTGGGCACACGAAAGACAGCCTGTGGAGCGTTGATCTGTTTCGCTGCGAGTCCATTCTGCTGCACACCCATTGGGTGCTCGTCGTTATGGACCAGTTCACTCGCCGGATCATCGGCTTCGGGGTGCATGCCGGCGATGTCGATGGTGTGGCGCTGTGCTGTATGTTCAACAGAGCGATCTCGCGCATGGGCTCGCCGCGTTACCTCAGCTCGGACCATGACCCATTGTTCGAATATCACCGATGGAAGGCAAACCTTCGCATCCTGGATATCGAGGAGATCAAGACCGTCCCGTACGCGCCTCTATCACACCCGTTCGTGGAACGTCTGATCGGCACACTACGTCGGGAGTATCTTGACCATGTTTTGTTCTGGAACGACATGGACCTCGAGAGGAAGCTGGCCGAATTCCGGGTCTACTTCAACCGATCTCGCGTCCACAGCGCGCTAGATGGCGATACGCCAAGTGAA
>JAAESQ010000331.1 GCA_024229275.1 bacterium
AATCCCGCCGCAAAAAGCAAAGGATATGAAGTGAGCGATTCCAATGATTGGCAGGTGGTTTTTGTCGACCTTCTGGGTGAAGCGGAGTGGACAGGGACTATCAATCAAATTCGTTTCGATTTGGCCGACGGTCTTGGAGTGGAGCGAACAGTGGAATTCGACTGGATTCGTTTAGAGAATCTCTATCTGACCAACGAGACATTCGAGTGGGGAGGCCTGCTGGGCTGGGAAGTCATCGGCAATCCGGTCGACTTTAACGATCTGGAGTGGGAGACCGTAAACTCTCTTTCCTATGCAGTCAAGTGTACCGGAACCGGGGAGTACATCGCATTGACTCAACCTATCAAAGGCGGCCTGGAAATGGACGAAGGGTACGTCGCGAACGTACATGCGGCGGTGAATATCCCCACCGACTCCTGGGATCCGAGCGCCTCGCTGTGGTTCCGAATCCGCGAGTTCAACGGCACCGATGAGAGGCTGAGTCCTCCTATCGAGGTCACAGTATTTGACGAATGGTTCCAGTGCGAAAGTTCGCTGGAGTTGGCCTATACGCCGGCAG
>JAAESQ010000332.1 GCA_024229275.1 bacterium
CAGACTGTGCATCCCGAGGATCGGCCTCAACCTCGAGGGCTGTAGGCAAGAAGAAGAAGGGGCCGCAAACAGCCGAATCTTCTAACGATGGGAGTCCCTCTGCTCTTTACCTGCCATAAACCAAGACATCTGGCTCAATTTCGGGCGATCTATTCCTCCAGGTCATAAGTGTCTATTACACGCCCGAGCCCGGAGCACTGATGCTGCTGGGGCTGGGCCTTGCCGGTCTGGCTGCTGCCATTCGAGGGTCTCCTGGGAGAAGCCGGCTAACGGACCGGCGTTCAGCGGCCAGCAACAGCGCTGACCGGTCCCGACCCTCTCGCGACAATATGACGCCAGACTGCAACCAAGGTCAATCCAAGCGAGCTGTTGGTGGTCCGCTGCAACGCTTTGGGCGGCGTCCGCCCGATGGAATCGTGAAGAGGCGCGTGCCCTTGTGGACGAACTTCATTTGCAGGCACGAACGGATCTACGATTGGCATTGATTGACCAACTCCTGGACGTGGTCTGGGCCTCGATGGAATTCGCCAAGCCCTACGCTTGCTACCGTGTTCCAGTAGTCGATAGTCCGTGACGGCCACCGTCCAGCGAGGTCATCGGCAAGAAGGGTCCTGTGCCGCATGGCGCTCTTGGTCGGAACGACCTCGTACCCGCGTTTCCGGCCCATGAACAGCGCGAACGCAGCCATGTTCAGATGGCTAACGTGATCCATCAGGTGGAAGTGGGCCGTGTCTTGGAGCGTCGGCCGACGAGGAAACAGGTATCGATGAAGAAACGCATCACTTTGGTCGTTGTCGAGCCCCAGATTCCTGACTAGAAACGCAAGATCTGCAAGCGGGTCTCCCATACCAGCTGTGGACCAATCAATGAAGTACACTGATTCTTCGGTCACCAAGACGTTGCCCCGATGCAGGTCGTTGTGAGTGAAACGCGGCTCGAGTTCCCTTGTGCGTACCGCTCGTTCGATTCGCTGCAACTGGGACCGTGCAACCTCGAGATCGACGCGAGTCCTGGATTGGTCCAGGTACCACCTGATCACGTCGAACCGACTATTCGCCGCAGGGATTCCGGGCGCGTTGGTCGCGTGTACCGCCTTGAGGGTCTGAGGAATCAGGTCTAGGCGACGCTCTGGAACTTCGAACGGCAGGTGCCTACCAATCAGGTACTCCAAGACGACAACGGAGCCCTCTTCTTCTTCAGATGGGAACGCAACCGGAGGTCCTGCGTTGCAGTCGGCAGCCAAGCGCCAGCAGCGTAGTTCGTTGGCGTCCCTAACGGCCCGACAGACATACGATCGGCTACCGACGTCGGCCTTGTAGATCTGTGCATCGTTGCCGCCTTGCATCAAAGAGAAAGCCGCTTGGTTCAATTCGCCCCGAGAGAACCCGTCTATCGCAGGCTGCAACAACCGCTGGATGTCCCTCGGCAGTTCACGTATGCCCCTTGCCACTGCTTCCTCGCCCTATGCGGACTTCCTGGCGGTGTTCGAGATTCACCGAGCCGCCCAACGCGACATTTCCCAGATAATCCCCAGGTTTGTGGAAATCATACTCCTGTACCATGTTCGAGGGAACAGGATTCTCCCCGCAGCCATCCCACGAGCTGGTTTCTCGGTTTCCCTGTGTCCGGAAGGTCATTTCCCCATATTTTCCGTCATCCAGGTGCACCTCTCACGTCCTTTTCACGTTGCCGTCGATTTCCTCGGTCTACGCCGGGGCGGGTCTTGGTCGAAGATCATCGATCAGCCCCAGGATCTTCCGGAACAAGTCTCTCGGCACCGCCACCTCGGCCAATTGGAACGTGACGTACCGTCCATGGCGGACCACTTTCGCACCGATTTTCACCAACTTCTCCCGCAGTGTGGTCAGAGACCAGTGC
>JAAESQ010000333.1 GCA_024229275.1 bacterium
ACTTGGCCTCCCCAGGCCTCGGCGATGGCGTCGAACGTAGACGGGTGCGGCTGGTAGTTGGCGGAGATGTTGATGAGCTTGGTGCCATCCTGGACGGGCTTGCGTGGAGCGGCGGGCTTGTCGTTGGAGCCTGGGGCCCATGCGTTGAGCGGCGTGTCGGAGAACACCGAGTACCCGGGGAATGCGCGGCGAAGCTCATTGACGACTGCGGAGGTCACGTCTACATCAAGGGTGACGCGGAGCGTGCCATGCGTGCGGTAGGTGGTCGAAGCGGCCTTGGAGCTCGGGACGGCTTGTCCGCGTTGGAGCTTGCCGATGAGGTCGGTCATGTTGTCGAACGTCGTGTTGTCCTTGCGGATCGTCAGCTGTTTGCTGGAGTTCACGGAGCTCACGATGTTCGAGACGCGTTCGATGGTGACGTTGAAGGAGTCGAGAACTTGCTTGGCGACTTCGTCGGTCAGATACACGTGTGCGGTGGACAGGCCGTCGATGTGGTGGCTGCGAACCGCCCAAAACGATTCGGCCGGCACCTTGCGTGCAATTTCCTCGAGGTCAGCGTTCTTGCCGATGATGCGGAGTTGGCCAGGGATGTCGCGCTTCTTGACCTCCAGCTTAGTCGAAGCGGACCGCTTCATGCAGCGGATACGCTTCTTCGCGGCGTCGGTCGCGCGTTCGGTTGCGGACTTGATGTTGGATTGCTCGAACTTGCTCAGAATGATGATCGGGCGCTTGCCGTGAGGGAAGAAGAGATGGATGGACCCAGCCTTCAGCATCGCGGCACGTGCGTGTGTGCGTTCGCCCTCAATCGCGGCTTCGCCGTCGACGTACTGTTCGTTGCATCGGATCGCGTAGACGTTGTCGGGGCCGAGAGGTTGACCGAGAGCCTTACCACGAAGGAAGTCAATACGGTCGCACTCAAGGCCAACTGAGCTGCGCATGTAGTCGGTGAGGATCAGGGAGTCGAACTCACGTTGAGCAGTCGGCTCTGCTTGTTCAACGGGCGCCTGGATCAGCTGCACTTGTTGCTTCTGCTGGTTGATGATGGTTGCATGACGTGTGCCGGAGGGTGCGGGGTTTGCGTGTTTGCCGGTGGGGGCAGCCTTGGCTCCCTTGTTGGCATTTTGCTTGTCGCCACGCTGTCGGACGACAGTCAACGTGTCGCCTTCGCTGTAACGGACGCCAAGCTCTTCGGCAAGCTTTTTGGCTCGGTTGCGGATCGCGCTACTCGCGTTGCTAGCGCTGTTGGGCTTCCCAGCCGACTTCTTCGCAGGCATGGTCTGGCCCCACTGCTGCAGGGTA
>JAAESQ010000334.1 GCA_024229275.1 bacterium
CGGGAGGCCAGCGTCAGCGACTTGCCATCGCGAGAGCCATCTACAAGCAGCCCGACGTTCTTGTGCTGGATGAAGCGACCAGTGCATTGGACAACTTGAGTGAAGCGGCTATTCAGTCCGCACTCAATACCGTGTCGCAGTCGACAATCACCTTTGTGATCGCCCATCGGCTCACCACTGTTGAGCTTGCAGATATGATCCATGTCATGCGACAGGGCCGGATCGTCTGCTCTGGCACCTACGAGGAGCTCCTTCGAGATTGCTCTGAGTTTCGCAGTCTGTCTCGGATCAACAGCAACGGAGAGTAGACGCTCTACTATTTGAAGTAGAGTTCGCGTACGAGCACCTTGGTTCAACCTAGGACGATGAGTGCCTCCGAAGACGCTGGTACAACGGCCCCGATGGCGCCCATCGAGCGGTGGCTACGAAGAGTAGTACCAATGTGCCCCATACTAGTACACCCGAAACGATAAACAGACGATCTCCGAAGAACCACTCGGGAACATCGGTTGCACGTGTGGTCATTGTCTTTGTCAGACGCGAAATCAGTACCAGCCCCGCGTGCGCACCGATCGGAGTCCATAGCGTTCCTGACTTCAGATAGAGATAGGCCAGCAGAGCCGCGAGCAGGAAGAAGCCGATCATCAGGCGGGACTCTGGAAAGAGTGCTCCAGTACGATCGCTGAAGTAGGCATATACCAGCCTGATGCCGATGAATGGCTCCCATCCGAGTTCGACTCGATATCCGCCGGAAATGCAATGCAATACAGCGAAAAGAGCGCTCGAACCGATGATCGCCTTACAGGGTTGCCAGGTGGTCAGCATAGAGCGAAAGACCGCGCCGCGAAACAGCGTCTCTTCCAGGGCTGCGGCGAAAAAGGCACCAAGTGTGTACTCGGCGACCTGAGCAAGGAGTTGAGGTAGGGGAGGTGGTGTCCACGATACGAAACCTAAGCGGCCGAGGGCAATGAAGTAGGCGCACACGACGATCGAAGCTACCCCAAACGCCCAGCCCAGGTGATACCACCGATTGGGTAATCGAAAGCCCCGCCGGAGGTGAGCCGCCCAAGGTACAGCATGCCTGAAGGCAATGAACAAAGAAATTGCCACCACGAGCAGGTAGCGCCGCACAGCGCGCCCAAGGTCATAGGTCGGTGAGTCTGAATGATCAGACGTTGGATCGGGTGCTTGCCATCTTACGGCTTCTTGAAGCCAGATTGGACCGGGCAGTGCCTGCTCGATGGCCAGCTTGAATAGGCCGGCGGTACCGAACGTGAGTGCCAGGATGAGGGCAATCAGTCCAGGGAGTCGCCAGCCGGCGCCGATTCGCTCCACGATGGATTTCCCTTCTCGGCCAGAATGAGCCCGCCTATGAGTGAGAACAGAACGAGCGTCAGTTGCTTGTGAAAGAACGGATCGCCCACGAACGCGATTAGGAACACGCAGCCAAGGATAGTCGCTAGACGCTTCCACTCTGGACGGGAAGAACGGAAGCGAAAGAGCTGTACGAAGATGTTCACCAGAGCAATCAGACCTACGGCCCCCAGTTGAACGGCGATCTGAAGGTACTGGTTGTGCAGATGCGGAAACCAGTAGACAGCCTCATGGAGTTCAGGATGGTGGGTGTCGATGCGGTGGCGGAACTCTACCATTTCATCACCGACGCCAGTTCCGAGAATCGGGTGCTCACGGACAATTCCCGATGCTACGAGAATGCCGGCGACTCGCTTGCCCTGGTTGGTATTGAACTCCTGCCGGGTCAACGCGCCAGAAATCTCTTGGACTCCGGTATCGAACCGAGCCTTGAAGCTTGGAACTGTCCAGTAGACAGTGACTAGAAAAAAGACGACTCCCAGCAGAGAGGCGAGAACCAGCAACACGGGGCGAGAGCACAGGAGCATTGTTGTGAGAAACAGCAGAGTGCCGGCAAATGCCAGCTGACCGCTGCGCCCTATGTTGATGAAGAGACCACCAATCGATATGGCGAGAAAGAGGATCCAACCGCTTCTTGTTTTCCAGTTCATCGAGCGGCTCACGATGTGGTTGAAAATGAGCAGCGATGTGAAAGCCAGGAAGACGCTGTAGTCAAGGTGAAGCATTGTGGGTGACGGATTGTCGATGCTGCCCTTGCCAAAGTGAAAGAATCCGAATGCGAGTCCGTACGACCAACCAAGACTGATGGCATACCCGGAGAGGAAAGAGACGACTGTACGTTCTCTGAATTTCGGTCTCAGAGTCGTAGCGAGGGCCACTAAAACAAGGAAATAGCGATACTTGAGGACATAAGCGAAACCATCGGCGATATTGTCTGACCACAGCAGGGAGATAAGGTTTACGAAGATGAAGATTGCAAGGGCGAGTAACGGCGTGAGTCGAGTGAACGTGCGGCGTATGTCGGGCCACGGTGCGTGCAGGAGCCACAAGAGGATGATGAGGGAAGCGGTGATCGTTACCCCTCGGCGAAACAGAGGCAGGCAAAACGCCAACACCACAGCCAGCCAGTTGATGGCAAGTTCGATCCTTGCTCGGGTGATTGTGTTGGGCATCTGGGGATTCTAGCGCAGCCAATAGGAGAAGATAGACGATAGTTGACAAAGGTTCGACGAAAATCTCCTCGCTCCGATGCAGGCTAGGCCTCTTTCGAACCATCCTTCTCCACTTCTTGTTTGGAAATCTCGGCCCGAACCTCTTCCATGTTGAGTTCTCGGACCTTGCCGAGAAGATCGTCGAGGATTTCCCCGGTCATCATTCCGGGTTGGCCAAAGACAGCGACCTGCTCTTTGAAGACGACTGTTGTGGGAATCGAGCGAACTTGAAACGTCTCAGCGAGCTCTCGTTGTTCCTCTGTGTTGCAGGCGACGAAAGTGATGTCGGAGTGGCGGTCTGACGCCTCCTCGAAAATTGGCTTAAATGTTTGGCAGGGTCCGCACCAGGAGGCCCAGAAATCAATGATGACGATAGGATTCTCAGTGATGATGCTGTCGATGTTGTCCTGTGTCAGTTCTTGAACTGGCATTGGCTGTTCCTTCCTTTCGATCGGGGTGGTTCCCGATGTCATTATATAACTATATCGTTATATATGATATTCCATAAAACTCAGTTCACGTCATCGTCTGAAGAGGGTGTGTCTGAAGGTTCGTCGAAGAAGCTCGGCATCGAGTACCGCCCGGTGACTTCTGGTTGCGCTTCAGTGTCGTCTTCCTGTTGTTCTCTGACAACTACTCGGTCGCAGGCTTCGTCTGGAAGTTCGAGAAGAAAACGGGAAGGGTCGAGGAGCACGTCCACTCTGTACCGGTCGCGAGCAATAAGTGGGCGGACGAGAAATAGGAAATCGCGCGCGCGGGTGACTGCGACGTAGAAGAGACGTCGTTCCTCCTCTTCGTCCTCCGCCCTAGATGACGGGAATCGACCCTCGGCGAGCCAAGCCAGAAACACGGCGCTCCACTCGAGACCTTTCGCCTGGTGGGTGGTTGAAAGCACAAGCATTTCATCTGTAGTTCCACCAGTCGTTTCCTCGCCGGAGAGCTCGTTGAGCAGACTGATTTCGGAGAGAAAGCTTGTCAGATCCTTGTAGCCGTCCGCAAACAATGCGAGCTGATCGAGATCGTCGATGCGCGATCTTGCATTCTCGAGATTATCGAGCGCCCATTGACGGTAAAACTCAGTCAGAACTTTGCGAATCATCTCACCCGGTTGAGTCTGGAACGCTGGCGCCAACATTTCGTCGAGGAGTTTGATGACTCCGGTGAGTGAATCTCGAGCCCCCTGGGGCAAATCGTGGGTTCTGGGAGGGGTTTCTCGGAGAGTCTGTAGGGAATCGGCGCCACTGATGCGATTCCAGACCTTTGCCACGAGTCGAAGGCCAAAGCCTCGTCGAAGCCGAAGCATTCGAGAGAATGAGAGTTCGTCGCGAGAGTTCTCGATGAATCGGAGATGAGCCACGGTGTCCTTGACATGTCGCTGTTCGAAAAACCTCAGACCGGATCGCACGCGAAAAGGAATGTTGCGCCGCGTCAACTCGACCTGAATCTCTAGTGAATGGGAGTGGTTGCGGTACAACACTGCCATGTCCTCGAGTGGGATTCCCTCTTCCCTGAGTTCCAGGATCTTCTCAGCAATGAAGCGACCTTGTGCCTCGGGTGAGTCGGTCGTGACGCAGCGAGGCAGATCCGTGCCCTTGCGGACGGGCTCAAGCATCTTCGGAAACTGGCGGGTGTTGTGCTCAATCGATGCGTTGGCGAGTTCAAGGATAGGGGGGATGGATCGGTAGTTGAGAGTGAGGTGGAAGACCTCACAATCAGAATAGCGATCCGGGAAGCCGAGGATGTTGTCGAAGTCCGCACCCCGAAAAGCATAAATAGATTGAGCATCATCGCCTACGACCATGAGGTTGCGGTCTGGTCCGAGCATCGAGTCGATAATGTCGGATTGGAGGCGGTTGGTGTCCTGGAACTCGTCAACAAGAACGTGGTCGAATTGCTTCTTCAATTCGCTGCGCACAGACGCATGGCGCTGGAGCAACAGAAGCCAGTTCAGCAGCAGGTCGTCGAAGTCCATCATGTCGGCTTTGCGCTTACGTTCAAGGTAGCGCCGAAAAACGGCCGCGATGATCTCAGCCTGGTCGAGATACTGCGGTGCTCGATCGACGATGACTTTCTCGAGGTCTCGTCCGGTATTGATGACGAAACTGTAGAGATCCACGAGTAGGCGGGGCTTGGGTGTTCTGCGTTGCGTGACCTCTTTGCTGAGGTCGGCCAGAGCCTGACCCATGAGATCTGAGGCGTCTTCGCGGTCGAGGATTGAGAACCTCGAACTGTAGCCGAGGACATCAGCGTATCGCCGCAGGATTCGGTGGCCGGTGGAATGAAAGGTGCCACCAGATACGCGACCTCGTCCATGTGGAATGAGCCGCTGAACGCGATCTAGCATCTCCTTAGCGGCTTTGTTGGTAAATGTCAGGAGGAGAATTCGATTGGGGCTGATACCGTCTTCGATCAAACGACACACACGGTAGACCAGGGTTCGTGTCTTGCCTGATCCTGCGCCCGCAAGTGCGAGCATGGGACCTCCCGGATGACTGACGACGCGCAGCTGCTCCTTGTTCAGCTCTGCTTCGTAGTCGACCGTGTACTTTCGGGTCACGGGAGGTTGATAGGGCCGAAGCTCAAGCGTTCGAGTGAGGTGCTGACTCCACGACCGAAGAGCATATATGTGGTGTCTATCCGACCCCCGGCTTCGAGCACAGCTTGCAGCCCAATATCGAAGCTTGCCGGCATGCGGATGTCGATAGCCGACGTGTTCTTTCTCTTATCAGCAAGATGGAGGCTCCATCCGAGTCCAGCCAATGCGGCGTCTGGAGTACTGGCAGTCAGCGGACCAGCAACTCCGGCACCGCCATAGGCGTAGGCTGCCACTCGTTTGCCCTCGCGGACGAAAGCAGCGCGAAGCCCGCAGTTGCGTAACCAAAACATGTGATCGGCTTCACGCGTGATGCCGCGCCCCAGTTTGTCGAGGCGATCAAGATCGGCTTGGCCCCGACGCTGCAGCAGTTCAGATGTGACCTCTTGGCCAGGAAGGAGTCGCACAAGACTCTGACTCAGCGTTGCTGCTTCCGGGCATGGGATTGAAACGTGATATACAGGCATCAAGGGCACAAAGTCATGCCGAATAAGTAGGCTCTGCATACTTCCGCTGACTGGAACTATCGCCAGGTATTCTCGGGCGCCTGAGCGATTGCCATAACTTAGAGCGCGACTCAACAGAGCTTCTCCGGCTCCTCGATTGCGATGCTGCGGAAGGACCCAGAGTTCGGACAGAATCCATTGGCGTGAGCGGATATGGGCGGCTGCAAAGCCAAGTGTTTCCGAAGATTCGACTGCGGTGAAGAATCCATTCGGGTCGTGTGTGAGCAGGTGCAACAACTCCGGATCAACATCCATGTCGAGATCTAGAACCGGAGGTCGAGACAGAAAGCTCCCGTCAGACTGTGCTGCAGCGTCTCTGATCACGACAATGCCGGGGAGTTCTTCACGCGTGGCTTTGCGAACTTTCACTCGTCCCATAGTGTTACTTCCGCCCGCTGGAGTGTAGCAAAGCGCCGAGAATCACAGTGAACGGAAAAGGGCAACGACACTCGTATACCCGTGAACAAAGGACACGCCCTGAACCGGTCCAATCTCGCCGTTGCAGAAAAAGCCAGCAAGAGGGATTTTGCCGACTGCATTGAGAAGAGCTGTTGAGTCGTGATTGGAAATCCCATAGAGGTGCTTACCTCGCCCTAAGCATGAAAAGAGTACCGCCCCGTCGGGAGGTGTCGAGTGTGATGCCGAGTATGAGTCGAGCATCTGCTGTAGATCGTCCCGCGATGTCTGTTCGTCGCGAAGATGGAACTGGATCACCTGACCTTGTCGGAGTTCGGCGCCTACAATGAGAGCATTGGTATCTGAATCCAGGCCGAGCACGTTTCGGACGAGGAAGTCACCGTGATTGTACTGGGTGCACCCCTCTTCCATGACCAGTCCGAGGAAGAGAGAATAGCGAAGCAGATCCTGATCTCGCTCGGGCAGAGACGTGAACAACTCGTTGAGTACTTCGGTTGGACGCTGCCCGTCGATCTCGAACAGAAGGTGACCGTCACAGGAGGTAACAAACATTGGGTTACCAATTGGTCGACATCCTTGGGCGACGATGGTGTCCACTGCGAAGCTTCCACTGAGAGCGAGGCCGACAACGCCGGAAGACCGCGCTTCGCCACCACTGATTAGGACGTTGTCACCGGCTTGTTGCCCTCCTGAAGCTAGGCCACCAACGACAGTTGCCCTGGGGTAGGCTGCGTTCAGCCCATGAACCAACGATTCAGCGTCACAACTGAAAGGGTCTGGGAAAATGATCATCGTCGCAGTATCCAGGGATGTGACTCCGGTGCGTTCCTCCCAAAAATCGGTCTCGGCATAGCGGTCGCTGAGTTCGCGTGGATCTGCGACGAATCGCCTGACTGAAATGTCTGGAAGCGTGGCGGACATGAGAGCCAAGCTCGGTCTGTCCTCAACCTCCTGGCCTGAGCCGATAGTCCCACCGCCAGAGCAACCAACGATCTCAGCTGCCGGGAATGCCTCGTGAAGCAGTTTCGGCAGCACATCCCAGGTCTGGCGATGCGTCGCGGAGACGAACGCCAGAACGAGGTCAGCGGGATACGAGTCGAGGGCGACGTGGGTAGCTTCTCGCACTTCCTCTACTGCACACCTCAGATCATCGGCCTCAGAGATCGCTGAGACCCACTTCATAGGATGGCCGTCACGTAAATACAGAGCATCACTTACCTTTCAACAACCAACCTGACACATGCCTTCCACAGCATGCCGAAAGCGGCAGGCTGAGAGAAATCACGAAACAGGGGAGTGGCTACTCGAGAGTAGCGAGAAGCTCACCCAGATGGCGATAGAACCGCTGGACCGACGAGATCTGCACCTTTTCTTCAGGAGAGTGCGCATTGTGGATCTCAGGGCCCATCGAGACGGCATCCATTCCGGGAACTTTCTCCAGCAGCAGGCCGCATTCCAAGCCGGCGTGAATAGCCTTGACGTCAGGAGTCTGATCGAAGATTCGCTCATACACTCTGCTGGCCGCAGCTAGGATGGGCGAGTCTGGGTTGGGTTTCCAGCCAGGGTATGCCTCGTCCTCGAATACAGCTGCGCCTGCCTGTAGAAAAATCGATCGGACTTGGCTCTGGACTGCAAACAACGCAGGCATGACTGAAGACCGATAGGACACCTGGATGGTTGCCTTGTCCTCAGTGCATTTGACAACTGCAAGATTATTCGACGTCTCGACTAAACCGGGAACGTCACGCGACATCGAGATCACTCCGTGAGGGAGAGCATTGAGCATGTTGAACAGACGGTCACGAGCATGGACATTGAGGACGTTGCCCAATTCTGCGCTGTCGTCTACCTCTTCGATGGTCACTTCTAGCCCCGGGTCTGAGGCCTTGAACTCCTCATTGAAGTCTACCGTCAGGCGCTCGGCGATCTTTCGAAACCCATCGATCTCAGCTTTGTGCAAACGGCAGTCGGCAAAACCTTCTCGAGGAATCGCGTTATGTTTTGAGCCTGCGTCCAAACCGACAAGATCGATCTCGATGCCTTCCTTGAGCGCTGCAAGCAAAACACGAACGGCAAGCTTGATGGCGTTGCCGCGGTTCTCAATAATGTTGAGTCCGGAGTGTCCGCCTCGCAGTCCGCGGACGGTGAGCCGAACCGGAACAGATCCAAGCAAACCGCGTCGCCGAGACAATTTGAGTTCGGCGTTAGTGTCTGCACCACCAGCGCACCCGATGTAAAACGCACCGTCCTCTTCGGTATCGAGGTTGAGCAGGATTTTGCCCGAAACAAGGGTCGGGTCGAGCTGTTTAGCACCGGTGAGACCGGTCTCTTCGTCGGTCGTGCAGAGGAGTTCTAGAGGGCCGTGCGAGATCTCGGGATCATCTACGACAGCTAGCGCAGCGGCAAGACCGATACCGTTGTCCGCCCCGAGTGTCGTGCCGTCGGCCATGACCCAGTCACCATCGACAATCACATCGATTCCTTGAGTGAGAAAGTCCTTGTCCGTATCAGCGTTCTTCTCGCACACCATGTCCATGTGGTTCTGAAGGACCACTGTTGGGCGATTCTCCAGTCCCTCAGTTGCAGGAACACGGATGACAACATTCCCTACTTCATCTCGAGCCGTTTCGAGGTTGCGTTCCCGAGCCCAAGCCACAAGATGCTCTGCGATCTTTTCCTCATGTTTGGAGGGCCGTGGAATATTCCGGAAATCATCAAAGTGGTGCCACAGATGGGATGGCTGTAGGGATTCGAGGGGACTGGGCATTACATTCCTCCTTAGGTCAGGGAATCAACGAGTTGGAGTGCCGTTAGGGCGCCTCCTATGCGAAGGCCATCCACCATCAGTGTGAAGGTGAGATGACGGTCATCGGTACTTGACGGTCCGGGAATGGTGATGATCTGGTTCGCGTCGATTACAGAATCAGTTCCGATCGGCGCTTCTGCTAGGGCCAGCATCGGCTGACTCTCCAGCGTTTCAAACAGTTCGTTGCGGTCTACGGCGTGTTCACACGTGATGGTTACCTGCGTCAGGTGCCCGTGAAATGAACCGCATAGGAGCCGAGTGACTGTGGTTTGAGCGTTGGGCCAAAAGATGGCTGCATCTTCGACCAACTGGCCCTCTTCGGCTAAGACGGTTGAAAATGCGGCTGTATGCCCCTCGATGAGTTGCTCAACGGCTTGGCCCTGCAGTCGGGCAATCGCCTGTTGGGCAAGAACCTCGATCGCGGGACCTCCGAATGCGGAAACAGGTTCAAGCGCGGTGATCGCTACGCTTTCGATACCGAGGTGGGTGAGGCCATCGATCAGCACCTCTGCCGCGACGAGGCACGGATGGGCAATTCTCAACCATGCTGGGTCCGGCCACTCTCGAGTCTTTGCTCCAACCGGAAGGGCCCGCTGGCCGAAATTTTCCACATTTCCAGCAAAGATCAACGGAATCTGAGGATTCAGTGTCGCGAAATCTTTCACCGTTCCGAGGTCGGCATCAGGATCGTCCGAGGCAACGATGACTATGGAGGAACCTTCAAGATCCTCCGGCTGCTTCATCGGAATCACTACGGAAGCCTCTCCGGCCAACTCGGCGACTTGGTGTTCTTCATCTGTGCTGGTGTGAAAAGCGCGCACCTCGACGCTCGAGTCGCCTGCCTCGTCGACGAGACGAATGAACTCGCGTCCAATCAGTGTGTCTGGATCAATCAGGGTCAGTACTCGACTCATGGTCTTCCTCAAATTCCGTACGTTGTCGTGGGGTTACAGGGGCTGTGCGCTGGCTAGATTTTCGAAGACGTCCAGACAGTACCATAACCGGCGCAGAGAGGATGTAGACAGCGAGCAATATCGACAGGATTCGAGGATCCAAAGTGACAAGAGAGAATACGACCGCAATGGCAAATAGTGTCGGCGCCGGCCACTGCCTTTTGAGATTCATGTCTTTGAACGAGCGATATGGCAAGTTTGACACCATGAGAAGTGCAACCGCGACGACAAAACAAACGACCACAGGAATGAATGCGGGGTGCATGACCGGTTCCGGCGAGACGAGAACCAGCATCGTAATGGCGCCGGCTCCCGCAGGGATCGGAAGACCTTGGAATCGGCTCATGTCGTGTCCGTTGGTGCTGAACCGAGCGAGCCGAATGGACCCTGCAGCCAGAAAGAGAAAGGCGCAGGCCATCCCGATTCTTGGAACTTCCCACAGACCCCAGTGGAAGGCGAGTAGCGCAGGTGCTGCACCGAACGAGATCACGTCGGCCAACGAGTCGTACGATTCTCCGAATGACGAGGTCGTGCCGGTGAGGCGTGCTATTCGTCCGTCGAGAACGTCGGCAAATCCCGCCGCCAGTATGAAGAGCGCAGCAGTTTCCATCCGGCCACGGCTTGAATATGCCATCGAAAGAAAGCCGCAGAACATATTGGCCACGGTGAAGAGGGACGGAATGATGTAGATCCCACGCCGCAGCTTCGTTCCGCTGCCGCGCCTTCGTATGCGAGGCGGTCTCATTGTATTGCCCCCATCAGGAAGTGTCTTAAGCGAACTCGGGAGATTCGCCCAAGTGAAAGCGAATCGAACACGAGGCGGCTGACTGCCGAACGGACGGAGATAGGAGTGGGAGGGAGGCCCTCTTGAAATAGCATCTACGGTGCGGAACTCCTGATCTAGGATGCCGCGCGGCGCAGGTGGGTCATCTGGTCCTTCAAGCTAAGCTTGAGCTTCTTGAGCTGCTTTTCCTCAAGTTCTTCATCAGGTGTGAGCCATGCCTTGTTGCTGAGTTCCTGGAGCCGCTTCTCGTGGCCCCGATGCTGTGCCTGGAGTTCTTCGTAGGTGGGTGTGGCGGACCCAGCCTGGTTCTGCCCAGAGGCCATGCCGATCCTCCTCACGGTTTCAGTTTCACTTCTCCATCGTATCACCCACCGTGCCAACCGACAAAGATCGAAATGATGAATGATGAATGCGGAATGATGAAACTGGTGCCCACAGAACTGATGGGCCAATGGCCTGCTGAGCTTGGGAGCTGCAAGGCGAAGAAGCGAGGATGCTTGCAAGCGGGAGGACTGAGATGTTCGAAGAAGGACACGTTCGGCGGCGCGTGCCTGGCAACGCACGGGCAACGTAATTGCAGAACTTAATGATGAGCACGAGCACGTTGAAGGGAGAAAATGCCGTTCGACCCGTCCGTCTCGTTCGACCCGTAAAGCCTCTTCTAGAAATAGGGTCTGTACCCGATGTCCTCTTCTTCGATCGGCTTCTTCTGCTTGAGCTGCTCGATACCAACGATCGCTTGATCCCTAGCGTCAAAGGCCATCTCGTGCTGGCGACTCATGATGATGGCTTCCTTCGGACAGGCATCGACGCAGTAGCCGCAGAAAACGCAGCGAAGAAGGTCGATCTCGTAGACTAACGGTCGCTTCTCCCATTCGACTGTCGCGTCCGGGTCCTCTTCTGCCTCGATGTGGATGCAATCTGCTGGGCAAGCTGTCTCGCACATGTAGCACGCGACACAGCGCAATGAGCCATCATCCTTCGTGGTCAGGATGTGGCGACCGCGGAGTCGCTCCGAATACTCGCGCTTGACCTCGGGATATTGAATCGTCGCTACGTCGCGCTGACCGAATAAATTGCGGAGAAAGTGGCGCAGCGTCACGGCAAGCCCTTTGATGATCGGTATGAGGTAGGTGCGCTGGGCGAGCGACGGAGCGCCTCGATCCACGTTGACTATCGACACGTTCCTCATCGGTCGAGCTCCCCGGCGATGATGTTGAGGCTCCCGAGTATGGCAATCGCGTCAGCCACCATATGGCCCTCAAGCATGTGAGGATAGGCCTGGAACACAGCAAAGCACGGTGGCCGGCACTTCAGCCGATATGGATTCCCTGTTCCATCAGCCACGACGTAGTATCCCAGTTCGCCGTTGGCGCCCTCGGTGCAGTGGTAACCATCTCCTGCAGGAACCTTGACACCTTCGTAGATGAGCTTGAAGTGCCAAATCAGAGATTCCATTTCGGTGAATACTCTGTTCTTCGGTGGCAGACTGACATGGTGGTTGTCACAGACCACGGGTCCGTCTGGTAGATTGTCGATCGCCTGTTGGATGATCTTCAGGCTTTGCCGCATTTCTTCCATGCGAACCAGGTACCGGGCGTAGGTATCGCCGGTGGTGGCAACCGCGACGTCGAAGTCATACTGCTCGTAACCTGCGTAGGGTCGTGCTTTGCGGACATCGTACGGCACGCCGCATGCGCGCAGGCACGGGCCGGTCCAACCCCAGGCGACTGCTTCTTCAGCCGTAAGAGTGCCGACGTCTTCCGTACGGTCGCGGAAGATCTGGTTGCCGGTGACTAACTTGTCGACGTCGTTCAGAAACTTTGGGATGTAACCCAGAAGATAACGAACGCGTTCGTCAAAGTTCTCAGGTACATCGTGAGACAGACCACCGATGCGCGCGTATGAAACGGTGAGTCGTCCTCCAGCACACTCTTCGAGCAGGCCGTATATCTCTTCTCTCGGCTGAAAGAAGTACCAGAAATTTGTCAGCGCGCCGAGGTCGACCAGGTTGGCGCCGAGACAGACGCAGTGGTCCATGATCCGGGAAAACTCGGACAAGATGACACGGATCGCTTGAGCTCTGGGAGGTGCCTCAACACCAAGAAGATCTTCAACTGCCAGTGCGTAGCCAACGCCGTTCATCATGCTCGAGCAGTAGTTCAAGCGATCGGTGTAGGGGATCACCTGTTGGTAGCCGTGACTCTCAGCCATCTTCTCAAAGCAGCGGTGGAGGTATCCAATTTCGCACTCAGCTTTGGTGATGACCTCACCATCGAGACGGACGACAGTGCGTAGGGTGCCGTGAGTCGCAGGGTGAGATGGGCCAAGGTTGAGCACTTGAGTGTCGTAGTCTCTGTCTTCATCATCGATGTCGTCGACCCAGGTCGGCTTCATGGTGTCAGCTTCGGTCAACATCCATCGCTGGCCGGCATCGTAGTCCTTGCGTAATGGGTGACCCTGGAATGCCTCATGAGTGAGTAGTCGTCGAAGGTTTGGATGACCTTCAAAACGTATGCCCATCATGTCGTAGGCTTCGCGCTCAAACCAATCTGCCGCTTTCCAGAGACCATAGACGGAAGGAAGCTCCGGCGCCGACTCGTCGACCGAGACCTTAACGCGGTAACGCTCTTCCTTTTCCATGTTCGCCAAGTGATAAACAACCTCAAATCGACGTTCACGGTCGGGATAGTCAACCGCACACAAATCGACAAGGTAGTCACACATGAGGTCGGGATTGTCACGCAGAGATCGCATTACGGCAAGGAGGTGGCCGCGATCTGTGGTGACCTCGACGTGACCGTCGGTCGCATCGTGGAGTTCGATTGCGTCTGGCAGCTGTTCAGACAGACGGTGCTTCACTGTGCTGCCCTGACTTGAACCGGTCATAGTGGGTCTCCCCCTGTTGAATCATGTCCTGAAGCTTGAGAATGCCGTGCATCAGAGCTTCGGGCGTCGGAGGGCAGCCGGGGACATACACATCGACCGGCAAGAACTCGTCAACTCCCTGGACGACGTGATAGGCGCGGTAGAATCCCCCGGTGCACGCGCAGGCGCCCATTGAGATCACGTACTTAGGCTCGGCCATCTGTTCGTAGACGCGCTTGACGACCGGTGCCATTTTATCGGTGATAGTGCCTGCGACGATCATCATGTCTGATTGACGAGGCGAGAAACGCACGACTTCAGCGCCGAAACGGGCCAGATCGTAGTGTGACGAGACACTCGACATGAACTCGATCGCGCAGCACGCAGTTCCGAAGGGAAGCGGCCAAAGGCTGTTCTTTCGAACCCAACCCAACATCGCGTCGACGCGCGTGGTGAGCAAGGCTGAGCTGCCGTCAGGCTGACGCATGGTGTGCTCCCATCACGATCATTCCTCCTTCACACCTCTATAACAAAATAGGAATGATTCCTACTCCAATACCCCCGAAGTTGAACGAGGCCGAGGCATTATACTTTTTTTCACAAGAGTGGGGCTGCATTTCCCACAACCAATGAAAGCTCTTGCTTGGAAGGCCTTGAAATGCGGTGTACTGCAGGCCAGGACGGGAGTCCATTAGTTCAAATTTGTTCATGAGCTTGTTGGCGGAACCATGTGACGGTATCTCTTAGACCGTCAATGAACTCGGTGTTGGGACGCACGCCCAGTTCGGATTCGAGGAGCGCGGAGGAGATCACCGAACGAAGCTGTTCTCCGGGTTGTGCCTCACCGTGGAGCGCATCCGGTCCTCCGTTCATGACCGTCAAGATATTCCCATATAGGACGTTGACGTCGGTCTCGACACCGGTTCCGACGTTGAAGGTCTGAAACCCAGAGCGACCGATGGCCGCGAGATTCGCCCGGACGATGTCCCTGACAAACACATAGTCTCGCGTTTGGCAGCCGTCTCCGTTGATAGTCGGCACCTCGCCAGCAAGAAGACGGTTGATGAAGATGGCTACAACACCGGCCTCACCGTGCGGATTTTGACGAGGGCCGTACACGTTCGCGTAGCGTAAGCAAGTCGCTGCTATTCCGTAATGATGGGCGAAGTACTCGAGATAGTGTTCGCTTGCGAGTTTGGACACTCCATACGGAGAGACCGGTCTCGTGGGGTGTTGTTCGTCGGCGGGAAAATAGTCCTGCTCGCCGTAGATGGCCCCCCCGGTAGATGAAAAGATCACTTGCTGAAGCTTTCCGCGACATCCGTTCTCAACGAGATTGATCAAGCCACAGATGTTGACATCGGCGTCGAAACTGGGATCCGCCACCGATCGCCTGACATCCATCTGGGCAGCATGGTGAATCAATAGGTCGAATCCACCATCGGCCATGAGTGTTGCTGCATGGTCAGATCGAATGTCGCACACCTCAAGCTGTGCTTGTGTCGGTACGTTACGCTTGCTTCCGCTCGATAGGTCATCGACAATGACGACTCGATGGCCCTCTGCGATGCAGGCGTCTGCGACATGACTACCGATGAAACCTGCGCCCCCGGTCACACAGATTGAAAGTGACATGACTGAAGTCTCCTTTGCGGATGGCGGGTCCTTGACGGGCCCAGCGCTCGGACGGGAATTCTACCAGTGCCCGACCGATGATGTGGCACGAGCACTGCTTGGCAAACTACTCGTACGTCACGCCGAGGGCGCTACCGTAGTCATGAGGATTACTGAGGTAGAAGCCTATCTTGGGACTGAGGATCCAGCCTGCCATACGTTTGGTGGACGCCGGACTCCGCGCACCGAGACAATGTGGGGTCCAGCCGGTCATGCATATGTCTATCTTATCTATGGCCTGCACCATTGCCTCAATATTGTGACTGTCGGAGTAGGTGAGCCTGAGGCAGTCTTGATCCGGGGTGCGATCCCCATCGTTGGTATTGACACTATTCGTGAGCGAAGGGGCTTCCCTGCGTCAGACCGATTGCTCGCAGATGGCCCCGGCAAGTTGTGCCAGGCCCTGGCGATTACAAGATCTGACCAAGGGTGCGATTTGACTGCGATAGATTCGGCACTCTTCATCGTGGATGACGGTTTTATGGTTGATGACAGTGTCATCGAGAAATCAGGACGGATCGGTGTTGCTTATGCCGGTTCTGCTGCCGATTGGCCACTTCGATACCGCGTACATTCTGATATCCGTGGGTGATTCGTGAGGCGTCTCACTGTTGGCCCGCTATCAGAGGTGTGAATCGCATGGATCTCTTCCGGGAAGTGTGATGGATCAACGCTGCTATGGTGTACTCTCTAGGCGGGTTCTACGCGGTTCCTTGGCGTGACCATAGGGGTGAGCTAGGTGTCAATCAGCGGCAACTTGAACACGATGCCATTTGCAGACCTTCTGCAATGGGTGTCGACGAGTCGCAAGACAGGGACCCTGGCGATTGATGGCGCAGACTATGCCAAGAAGGTCTACTTCCAGGACGGCTTGGTAGTTGCCTCGGCATCCGAAAATCCGAAAGAGTTTCTCAGCTACTACCTGGTGGGTTGGAATTACGTCGGAGAGGAAGAGCTGCAAGAGCTCCTCGAAATGCAGGATCGCCATGGGGCTCTGCTCGGTGAGCTACTGGTGATTGTCGGGAAGGTCGCCAGGGAGGAATTGATTCACATTCTGCAGGTCAAGACATCAGAAACGATTTACGATCTCTTCCTGAAGCAGGAAGGTGAGTTTCGATTTCTGGAGAACATCCTTCCTTCCAAGAAGTTTCAGCCCTTGTCTTTGCCCGCAGACATGTTGATTCTCGAAGGCGTGCGTCGCCAGGACGAGTGGACCAGGGTAAAAGACGTGATCCCGACGATGGATTGGAAGCCCAAGGTTGTCCGCGCGGTTGACATGCAGTCGCTCGGAGAGATCGAGACCGCAATGATCCGAGAGATGAATGGAGAATCCAGTCTCGAGAGGATAGCGCTCGCGTGCCGCGTTCCCGGGTTCTTCGTGCTGGAGTTCGTGTATCAGGGATTGGCCGGGGAGATGTTTGTCGTCAAAGAGCCCGGCGCGGAAGAGGTCGCGATACCAGGGTTTTCGAAAGGCGCATGGCGCCTGATATTGAAGGATGCAGAGAAGGCGCTTGCGTCTGGAGATTTGCATCTTGCGTATCGGCGCCTCTCTGATCTCGCCGAAAAATTCGTTGGCAACACCCAAGCGATGGAACTTGCTCGAGGCATCGAACGCAAAATCGTGCAGGAACTGGAAAAAAGAAGCCCATCTGAGGACGCCATCCTCAAGCTAGCTGTGCCACCGGACCAACTGATGAGTCTTCCGTGCAGCCCCCAAGAGGGATTCATGCTTTCGAGAGTGGACGGGCGATCCAAGCTTGGTCAGATTCTCAATCTGGTGCCAGGGACAGAGCTCGAAGTTCGGCTGATGGTCGATGCGCTCATTCGACGAGAGCTGCTCAATGTGGATGAGGGAACGTAAGTGGGGAGAGGGTAGAGGAAAGAAGATAGAAGAACGTCTGTCTTCTCACCTTTTTCGTCTGTCCCTTTATTCTTATTGCGCCGCACGGGCGCGCTGAGTTACTGGGCTCAGGTGAATCCGCCACCACTGGAAGCGCATGCTGCCGCTGACGGGCAAGTGGCAGGGTTACCTGTCGAAGCGGTAGAAGACGTGCCGCTTGCGAATACCGACAGTATTCGTTCGACTCTGGCCGACTCGCAGGACGGACAACGAACATCCTTTGCCGCAGAGTTCAAGTTCTGAAGCCGGCTAAAGGTTTCAGCGCATTTCTGACATCGATATTCGTATACGGGCATGGCTATCCTCGCGAATTGACTAGAGCTTCTCAGCCTCTTCCATCATCTGACGACCTTCGACGATTGCCTGATGTTCCCGGTCGACGCGCAACTCGAGAGAATCACAGACATTGCGACAGATGGTGAACACGCCTTCGTCTACGATTCGATAGAAGACGTTGAGACCTTCCCTCCGACAGTCAACCAATCCAGCTCGCTTCAAAACGGAGAGGTGTTTAGATACGTTCGCCTGGCTTCCGCCAACGAAGCTCAAAATGTCGGAAACGCACAGCTCTCCGCGATGCAAGCAGTGCAAGATCTTGAGCCGAGTGGGATCGGCCATCGCTTTCAATACTTCTGCAATTCGTTGTAGAAGCTCATCCGAAGCCTGCACAAGATCTCCATTCCGGTAGGTCGTCTGGGTGTGCCGAAACCTAACCTATTACCAATTGGCAATATATCGCTCTTGCGAAACGCCGTCAAGGTGATCTCGTGATTATGCCTGCTAGAAGCTGGATGATCGCGGATCTCAGGATGAAGATGCTCCTAGCAGATTCTCTCCCGGCTGTGGTGGTGTTCGTACACTCTTAACAACCCTTTCGGAGATATGAGTACGATGACAAAGAGAGTCGGGAAGTGGTACTGGCCGAGCGGGTTTGTGCGAGAACCTTGAGAAGCAACCTAAATGGTACTTGACCGAACCGGGTCAACGACGGCACAATCACGTTCGGGCCGGAGTGGCGGAATGGCAGACGCAGCGGACTCAAAATCCGCCGGGGGCAACCTCGTGGGGGTTCAACTCCCCCCTCCGGCACCACCTTCATTATGGTTACTCGCGGCCGTCCGGCTTCACTAGGAAGCTACGCCGTGACAAGTTGGCCACGGTGTCCCACCGAAATGAACGAGTGGGTCGTACGCAGCAGGACCGCTGCTACGACCACGAATCGTTCCCTGCGGCGTGATCAATTCCCTCCTCCCGCACCACCTTCACTTGGCTTACCGCGGCGTGAGGCCACGGTGCCCCGCTGGGATGACCGGGTGGATCGTAGGCAGGAGGACACCTGCCACGTTTGCCAAGCAACCCGTTCAGTTTGAACAACAATTCACTGCAAATGAAAAGCAGCGGAACCCGCCTGCTCTTGCGAGCGAATTGCGGGTCCCGCCATTGTCATTCAATGCAGTTAGTTGCACCAAACGAGCAGGTCAGAATGAGCCCAATCTAGGGCTTGGAGCTCGACCATAAAGTGACATCACCGGATTCGAAGTCATCAGCAAAGATGAAACCGTTGGGTGTGGTTATGTCAATCATGATGGCTCCAATGTTGCCGTGGTTGCCTGGATCCGTTCCGACGTCGATGGTACCGAACCAGATCTCATCACCGACCAAGGGTGTTACGTTCCAGTCGAGATCCAGATCAAATGCTGTGCTGGCTGCGACTGTTGCCGGTCCCGTCGCGGTGAGGTTGCCGGCATCAGTGTTCGGCACGACGGCATGCGTCACAAGAACATCGTCCGGTTGGTTGGACGATCCTTCGTAGTTCTGAACCAACATCCACCAGGTGCCTGTTGCTGGAGTCAAGATGTCACAGCGCTCGTCAGATCCGGCTGTAGCCGAGGCGCAGACTTGGGTGGCCCCGCTCGGGGTAGCGCCTGTACCGACGAACAGGTCAACATCAGGTGACTCATCGGAACTCGTCACCACTGACGCACGGGTTGCTCCTGCAGGAACGGAAAATGTAGTCCAAAAGACCTGACTCAGATCATCGTAGGCGTTTCCGTTGGTGGGATCCTCGTTGATGCTTCTGACGTTCTGAGTACCTCGAACGAGACCGGAAACATCCACTGTGAGATCGGTGACCGGGTCGGCAAACTCAATGCCTGGAACCGTTCCATCTCCAGTTGGTTTCTTTGTTTCAAAGCTCATGAAGGAGGGAATCTTCACCGTTCCCGGCAATACCGCTACCGGCATATGAAGCGTTGGTGATCCGTCGTTCGGTGTAAGCGTCACCTCGGCAAAGACCCAGGTGCCGAGAGGTTGCGACGAAACGTCGATGGTGAAATCAACGGCCTGGGTGGTTCCCACAGTGGCGAGAGTGAATCCTGTAGGGTTCGCTGACATGGTCACGCCCGGTGGCGTTGTAAAGGAAATCGTCCAATCCGTTGAGGCAATCAATTGATTCGTGAATGTTCGAGTGAATGTGCAATCCTCGACGCAGGCGTTCTCCTGCATGCTCGCCAGGTTCAAAGTCTCCGGGCTTCCTCCCTGAAGGGGATCCGCGGCGAGCATGTTGGTGTACGTTTCATCGAGCACGAGTCCCACTCGAGCGGCCTTTGTGAGGTCAATTCTGCCGCCACCGAAATCGAATGGATCTGCATCGGTAGTGCCATTGGGTTTCTTCACCGTTGTGTCGGCTGAGAGCATCAGGGTCGATTTGATCTCGGCCGGTGACCAACTCGGTTTCAGCGCACTGAGCAGTGCACCTGAACCGGCGTTGTGGGGGCTGGACATGGACGTTCCGTTCATTTTACCGAAGGGATTGGGGGGCAAGGCCGGATCATCGGACAAAGCAGCAAATATGGCTACACCTGGCGCTGTGAGGTCGGGCTTCAGTACTGAGAAGCCTTCATTGGGTCCAATCGAGCTGAAGCTGGCCATGATGTCAGCCACAGCCGGATTGATCTCGACGGACGCGGCGGTAATCGTGGCTGTGTGACCACTACCGCCGGCCAACCACGTGCGTAAGGTGTCACCATCGGCGAGGTCCACGTGAATTGCCGGTATGACGTGGGGATCGGGGCTCGTCGAGTTGTTGCCACCCGTAACATTGGCAAGTATGCAGCCGCCCGCGCCGCCAGCCTGGATATTGGCGCACTTGAGAATGTTGTCTATGGCGCCGCGGTCGCAAAGTACGATTTCGCCACTCGTCCAAGTACTTGCAGGGAAGGGATTGAGGCACTGCTCGGGATTGGGATCACCGTTAGAGAAGTCACCGGCGTACACAACCGTTTCCGGACCATAGCCGGCGGTTCTGGACGCGCCTTCCATATCGGCTGGCGGGCTAATCCCGCCTGACATGGATACGAGTTCATTGGCAACCTTGACGCGATCGTGAGTACTGGCGCCGGTCGTCGACATCCAGGGTCCGAGGTGAGCAACAGTGGCGGCGCCTGGTCCAGAGTTGCCTGCACTGGCGGTTGAGTAGATGCCGGCTGCGAAAGCTTCAAGGAAGTACGTGTCAATATCGCCTCCCCATGGGCCACTGCCACCGCCGATCGAATAGTTGGTCACGTCAACTCCGTCCAACACTGCTTGGTCTACTGCGGCCGAAGTCGCTACAAAGGGGCATAGCCCATTCCCCGCGGCGTTGGTGTAGCAAACGTCGTACGAGATGATGTTCGCTCGCGGTGCGACGCCCGAAATCTCTGGACTGAGAAGCTTGTTTCCCGCCGAAGTACTGGCGGTATGGCTGCCATGTCCGTGTTCATCTCCGGGTCCGTCCGTCTCGGTGCAGGTAGCTGGATTGGCAGCACAGTAGGCGTCAATATAGTCCCACCCGCCGATCAGCTTGTCGTTGCAGAGGTAGCTGGGATCATAGTTGGGATTGGCGGGATCACACCAGCCGACGTAAACGCCGGCACCGAAAGGATTCGTGTGAACGTAGCCTTCACCGTCGGTAGCAGCGAAGGAGGGGTGATCCATGTTGATCCCGGTGTCAATACCGCCGACGATGATGCCCTCACCATAGGTTCCTGGGAGGCCACCGGTCTGGCTTCCGTCCCAGATCGTGGGTGCGCCGATCCAGGTCGGTCCGCGGTCGGTGTGCAACGGGAGAATTCGGTCACTCAGGATCCGTCGAACTTCGGGAATGGCGGCGACATTTTCAAGTTCGTTGAAGTCGAGCCGGATCACGACGCCATTGGTGACAGCAGTGTACTCATACAGTACCTCTGGCGCACGGCCAAGACGCTGTTCAGCTTTCATCAGGAATGCAGCGCGCTTGCCGGCTAGATAGCCCAGGTAGGCCTGGCTTTCCGGGCTGCTGGCCTGGAGTTTGTGTTCTCCACGAAGGCGAGGCTGAGTGGCTGCATAGCCTTTGACACTTCCGTCATAGCTGGCAAGTGGGGCGTCGTTGAGTTCCACGATGTAGAAACCGCTCGGACTCGGTACGTTGGGCAGAGCGCCGAGCTGCGCCCGTCGATGATCTATCTGATTCGAAACGGCCCCGAGTTGCTCAGCCATCAATGCTGATGGGAGCGCACAGACAATGGTCAGTGCTAGAACCAATACCAAAGAAAAACGAGTGTGCCGCATTGTGTCCTCCTCCTGTCGCGAACCAGGAAAATAAGCAGGTGAATCCTAGCATAGGAGCGGATTCATTCTTCCCACTTCTGGAGCTCTTCGAAGGATCCCTTCTCTTCAATTCATTATGAGATGGCTGATAGGAACGATGATCCGGTATCGATGACTTACAGGGGTATTTGTTGACGGAGTTGGGACTCAAACACTAAGAGCTGTGCAGCGGTGCTTCACTCTGATCTATTGCCCCGATGACATCCTGTGAGGTTCGCGATACACTTCGCGTATGAAAGTCGATGTGCGGCATGTGGGTGACGTGATCATTGTTGATCTCGATGGCCGGCTGGTACTTGGTGTCGGCGACGAACTCTTGCGTGATGTTGTCAACGAGATTTTGGCCGAGGAATGGAAGAAGATCGTGCTGAATCTCGACAAGGTAACCATCATGGACAGCTCCGGCATCGGTGAACTGGTGTCGAGTTGGAAGTTGGCTCGCCGCTTCGAGGCCCAGGTCAAACTCCTTCGGCCGGGAGATTCGGTCAAGCAGACGTTGACCCTGACTCAGATTCTGCCGCTGATGGAAGTTTTTGAAACAGAGAGCGAAGCCGTCGGTAGTTTCATGGTGTCTTAGGTCTCAGGTCCTAGGGAACAGGTTGACAACCATCCGGCTAGGAGCCAGCAGTTCTCCTGCCTGCATCTTGTTTCCTGCATCTTGAATCTCGCAACCTGATACCATCCATCCGATGAAGGGGCTTCCAGAGATCCAGTGGGTTGACACTGCGGACGGCCTCAACGATGTTGCGGCGGTCTGCCGGGCAGCTGGCCGGTTTGCGCTCGACACAGAGGCGGATTCATTTCACTCATATTTTCACCGCGTGTGTCTTGTCCAGGTCAGCGCCGACAACACCCACTGGGTGATCGATCCGCTCGCCATCGAAATCCCTGATTTCAAGCCGCTGTGGGAGTTGACCGCAGACCCCGAGATCGATGTCTTGATGCACGGTGCGGACTACGACGTGAGGATTCTGGATCGAGATTATGGGGCGAGGATTCAAGGCCTCGTAGACACTCAGATCATGGCGCAGCTCTTAGGAGAACCGCAGACCGGATTGGGCGCTCTGCTGGACAAGGAACTCGGGCTCAAGGTGGACAAGCGATATCAGCGCGCCAACTGGAAGATGCGACCACTTTCGCCTTCTCACCTCGAGTATGCGGCTGCGGATACTGCCCATCTCGATTGTTTGGTGCGGCGCATGTGCGATCGGCTCAAGAGTCTCGGTCGCGACGAGTGGGCAAAGGAAGAGTTCAAACGACTGGAAAGCGTGAGATTCGTCGAACCGCCCTCCAATGGTCTCGCCTTCGAAAGGGTCAAAGGCGCCCGCAAGCTCAAAGGTAGGGATCGTGACAGAGTGTACTCACTCTTCCTATGGCGTGACCAGGAAGCCCAACAGCGTGACGTCCCTCCGTTCAAAGTGCTTGGAAACGCTCCGCTTGTGGCGCTAGCGACAGAACCTCCAGTAAGTGTCTCTCAGCTTTCGCGTGTTCCTGGAGTGGGGCCTCGTATCGCCGGAAGATCTGGAAAACAGATCCTCGCAGTTCTCAATCTGCCGGCTGAGGCCCCGGACCGCCAACCGTCCAAGCCGAAATCGGTGTTGGATCCGTCGCGCAAGGAGATTCTCAAGAAGATGGTCGTGATCGTCGATGGGGTTGGTGTCGACCTTGGACTCAGCCGTGGACTGCTGTGCCCTCGAGCAACGCTCGATGCCCTCGTTTCACAGGAAAATCTGCCCTCCTCGGCCGCCGAACTCGAGAGATGCGGTTTGGTGGGTTGGCGCCTAAAGGTCCTCTCCGAGAGTCTCCTCGACACGATCAAAGGCTGAGCGATGGCGGTCAGAGGTTGCTTGATCGACATCGACGGAACTCTCTTCGAGGGAGATCGGGTAGTTCCGGGTGCGGTGAAAACACTGGAAGTGCTCCGGCGTAAGGATTTGCCTTTCCGATTGACGACGAATACCAGCCGGATGTCGCGAAAGAACCTCGTCGCCCGCCTTACGCGAATGGGGATTGAGGTAGCTCAAGAAGAACTCCTGACTGCACCGCTCGCTGCTGCCCAGTGGCTTCGGCAGAACAATCTCAGTCGGGTGATGCTCCAACTCCCGTCTGCAGCGTGTGTAGACTTTTCAGACTTCGACCAGAGTCCAGAGCGCGTCGAAGCAGTAGTTGTCGGTGATCTTGGTGAGGAATGGACGTTTGAACGCCTCAATGAGTCCTTCCGAGCACTTCGTACAGGAGCGAAACTGGTCGCGATACACAAGAACCGACATTGGAATGCCGGCGCGGGCGAACAACTCGATGCGGGACCCTTCGTCGTTGCTCTTGAGTTCGCCGTTGGTATCGAGGCAATTCTGATGGGAAAGCCTAATCCTGGCTTCTTTGAAGCCGCAGCAGCGACACTAGGACTACCTGTTGAGGAACTACTGGTCATCGGTGACAACCCGGAAACCGATGTTGCCGGAGGTGTTGCCTGTGGCTGCACAGCGGTTGCGGTCCGGACCGGATCTTTTGCTGTATCTGGAGAGCAACTGCTTCCCAAAGAAACTGCAGGAGTGCTTGACTCGATCGCTCAGCTGCCCTCCTTCCTAGGGCTCTAGTTCCTCTTTCTAGATGTGGAAAAATGTGAATCGCTGGCCGGATCTGCGCCAGCCTGGCCCTGTCGCTCTGCCAGACAGGCATGAAGGCGGCTCTGCGGGGCGGACGTTAGGGGAAATGATGAAAGCAGAGAGATGAAAGATGAAATTGGGATTCACTCAGTTGTAGGGATTGAGGAGAGGTAGAGGCGCCACTGTGAAGTTGAAGGATAGGTGGTAGTGGAACTGAACGATTGGTGGTGCCCGTGTGTCTTTGTTTCTTCGACCTGTCAATGCGTTTCGACTTTCAGAAATCCTTGAGGTCCTATATCCGTGCTTGGTACCGGACAGGGAGTGCGCGAAACGGTTGCTATTTAGCAGCGAGATGCTATGATCCGCCGCACTTTTTTACGTGGAGACAGACATGGCACTGCGAAAGGAACGGTTGGCGTTTGTTGGTTGTGGAATGATGGGCGAGGCGATGGTGAAGGGATTGCTACATCAGTCGCTAGTAAAACCGGGCCAGATCACTACCAGCAACCCGCGACCAGAAAGGGCAGCCGACCTTGCGCAGCGTTATGGAGTGAGGGCTCTGACAGATAACGCGGATGCGTGCGAGGGCGCGACAGTTGTCGCGATCACTGTCAAGCCGCAAGCTCTCCAAGAGGTCATTAGCGATCTCAAGGGCAAAGTTCATCCTGATGCTCTGATCCTGACCATCGTAGCGGGAGCACGTATGGCAGATCTGGCCAATGTTCTTGGTGCGCCTGCGGTCGTTCGGATTATGCCCAACACGCCGGCACAGATAGGGCGGGGTATGTCGGTGTGGACGGCAACCGACCATGTGGACGACGACGGGCGGCAGAAGGCACGAACCATGCTGTCAGCACTTGGCGAAGAGGAGTACGTATCGCACGAGAACGAACTCGACATGGCAACCGCTCTCAGCGGCACAGGACCGGCCTACGCTTTTCTCTTTATGGAAGCGCTGATCGACTCAGGAGTGCACCTGGGATTCTCCCGGCGCGTCGCTTCGCGACTCGTGATTGAGACAGTACGAGGAGCAGTGGAGTATGCAGCCGAAGCGCCAGAGCATTTGGCCAAGATGAGAAACCAGGTGACATCGCCTGGCGGCACCACCGCGGAGGCTGCCTATCAGCTCGAAAAGGGCGGTATGCGGACGGTCCTCTCAGACGCAGTGTGGGCCGCGTATCGAAGATGTGTTCAGCTCGGCAAGTCGGTTGGCCCAGCAGATAATGGACGACCTCTTGATCAACCGGGAGGACCGTCTAGATAGACCCTGGCAGAGAATCAGTGTAGGCCTGCTGGTGACGTGAGTCCGGAATATGTGTCCCTTTGCGCTGTTTTTCCTCCCTCAGGGGAGATGTGCGCTTTCGAGATGGCAGGGAACTTGCTAGGGTGATGTCCGTGCACAAAGAGCACGGCACTTTTCGCAGAGCGATGGAGATCTCGGTTCTCCTGCACCTCCTGCTGGTCTTTTTGATCGCTCCCAAGCTGCATCAGGCATGGACGATCGCGACGGCGGATGTGAAGCCGGCGTTCGTCCAAGCTGCAGAGAACGCACAGCGACAGCCACTTGAGTTCGAACTTGTCGACTTGCCGAACCAACAGGAGGAGAAACCCCCAGATGATCGCCCTGTTCCGCTGTCCGACATGGATCGGCGGGCACATGGTGGCGAAGGCGAGGCGGCCGCTCAACGGCCTGGAACAACCGGCAACACCTACCAACTTGTGCAGGCTGACGGTGCGAACTATTTAGGCCGCGGTGCTCCACCGGTTGTACCGGGACCTCAGACGCAACAAATGCCTCCTCCAGAGCCGGACCAAACCGAACGGACGTTTGAACCCGAACCACAGCCTGAAATGCCGAGCCCTGAAGGAGCCGGCGAAGAGCAGGAGCAAACTGAGCAGAGACCACCGACAATTCAGCTTCCACCACCGGGAGTAGCCTTGCTACCACCGGACATGGGTGGATTCATGGAGAACCCTGACCGACAGGGCGGAGAGGTCGACGAGGGCGGTGTCTCTTTCGATACCCAATGGTACGACTGGGGACCATACGCCGCGAAGATGCTGCGGAAGATCCGGCGGAACTGGAGAATTCCGGAGATTGCAATGCTGGGTGTTAAGGGCGTTGCGCGGGTACGTTTCTTTATTGAACGAGACGGAACAGTGACCGGGATAAAGATACTCAATGAGTCGGGCAGGCCGCCGATGGATTTTGCAGCGCGTGACGCGATAAGCCATGCTTCCCCCTTTGAACCCCTCCCCGGAGATCTCGCCGGAGTGGAGAGAGAGGGAGTTACGATTACTTTCTACTACAACATGCGAGCCCCACGTCGGAGGGGTGGCAGAGGGAACTGAGGAGCAGTCATGGTCGATATTCTGATCTCGGGTGGGCCGGTGATGATCCCACTTGGCATGCTGTCGCTAGTCGCGCTGGCGATCGTTATGGAGCGCCTTTGGGTGTTACGACGCGCGAACTACCTCAAGTCGGATCAGGTGAGTGCGCTCTCTCAGCGTCTGGCCATTCGGGAGTACAAGGACGCACTCAAGTTTTGTCGCCGTCATCCTGGGCCATTCACAGAACTCGTCTATGTGTTGATTGAGAATCGGACTGCTCCCTATGACGAGCTGAAGGAGATACTCGAGGACTCTGGCCGCCGTCAGCTTCTCGGGCTTCAGAGAGGCCTAGGGGCGTTGGCAACAATCGTTGCCGGTGCGCCACTGCTCGGGCTGCTCGGCACGGTGCTCGGCATGATTTCGATTTTTAGGGTGGTCGCAGGGGCAGGATCCGGAATCACTGACCAGTTGGCTGCTGGAATCTCGCAGGCGTTGATCACCACAGCAACCGGTCTGATCATCGCCATCCCTCTGCTCTTCCTTCACTCGTTTCTTGAAGCGCGGGCGGTGGGGATTCTTACAGAGATCGAGGCCCAGATGGTTGACTTCCTCCACTTGGTGCGCCGGCCTGATGCTGAAGAGCCGGGAGAAGGCCAATGAAACTTGCTCAGCTGCGAGGAAAGAGTCGGCCGGAGATCCAGATGTCGCCGCTGATCGACGTGGTGTTCTTGCTGCTGATCTTCTACGCGGTGACGACGCAGTTCGTGACGGATGAGAGGCTCAAGCTCAAGCTTCCGGAGGCACAGACCGCCGAGTCGACTGGTCAGGGGCGCGAGGACGCACCCCCGGTAGTCAAGGTCGCGGTGGATGGGACAGTGTGGATCAACGACGAACTGGTGCCTGAAGAACAACTTGAACAGAGGATTAAGGCTTTGGTCGAGAAGTCTCCGGAAGGAGCAGTCATCCTCCAAGGCGACAAAGAAGCCGACTACGGCGTCGTTGTGCACGTCCTCGACCTGGCTCGCCTCGTCGGCGCTAAGTCGATTCAGATGTCAGCGCAAAGGCCGCCGGATACGGAGTAGCACTGACCCCCACCCCAGGACTATTACTTTGTCGCCATCGCCATCGCCATCGCCATCGCCATCGCCATCGCCATCGCCATCGCCATCGCCATCGCCATCGTTGTCGTCATCGCAAGACGATACCTGTTGGATACCCAACGCCGGACAACCTTTATCTCAGATCTGACATAAGGTCTCGCGCGTTGGATGTGGTGCAAGCCAATGAATTCTTGGCGAATCGGGCCGCCCTTTCTTGAGAACCAAGCGACATCAGGCCAATAAACTGCATCTTTCGTGAGAACCCAAATACTGGCTGGTAGTTCGGCTGCTGGGGCGCGGAAGGGTATCGCTGCAACCACTACCGTCCCTCCGCGTAGTCTCTGCAGAGGCTGGAGGAGGATGAACATGTTTCTCGTTGAGATTCTGATGCTAGCGAACGCTGCCGTAACACCGGTAGCTGTAACCGATTCCGTTCCGATGGACTCTCCTCGGTGGAGATTCGAAGCCCAGGAGAACAGAGTCGAGCAGTACCTTGGCCGGCAGAGTCTCTTCTTGCGTGGAGGATGGGCCCTACTCGAAGACGTTGAAATGCTCGACGGTGTGATCGAGTTTGATGTAGCCATTCCGAAGGAACGAGGATTCTCCGGAGCTGTGTGGCGTGTGCAGGATCAGGCAAACATGGAGCAGTTCTATCTGCGCCACCACCAGTCTGGGAATCCCGA
>JAAESQ010000335.1 GCA_024229275.1 bacterium
ATCATAGCAACCGCCATCGCATAAACTGCGATATTAGCAGCACCGATCCTTTCTTAAAACGGTACAGGAAAATCCTTATGCAAATCGATTCTGGCTACAAAGCCAGCATTTGCCGGCCTTGTTCGCTAGATACTTTGCATAACGATAGTGCTTCTATAAGAACGGTTATCCAAAGATTTGGATAATGCGTCCGTTGATTGTAAACCCCCTTATGCTGTGCGGTGCATAATCGTTCCACTGCGACTCAAACCCCAAATACCCCTATTTTGATCAGTCCCCTCGACTTCTCCAACTTTGCTGGTCGCTGGTTTGAGGGCAACAGCTTCCGGAGAACAAACGGTCTTGGCCATGCGCTTAGCGAAGTAGTAGATGCGCTTGAGCTTTTCGATAGTGTCCATTTCAACCGAATAGGCGGCCAGGCGGTTCGGCTCGTCGGCGACCAGCCTCTGCGCCTCGTGCAGCACAGCGGATTCGACCTTGCCGTTGATTTCGCCCTTCATGGCGATGACACCCTGTGCCGTGTCCGCGTCGCTCTTGGCCACCGAGACCAACGCACGCTCTACGGAGTTCACGATCGATGAATGCAGGTCGCTTAACACATCCTGAGTTGCCTTGCTGATATGGACATCGGCGGCGTAGCACTGCTCGGCCAGATCCACGGCATCGGTTTCGATGATGTCGCCGATACTCTCGAGGTCATTGACGGCGGAAAGCAGCTTGTTCAGCTCCTTGGATTGCGTCTCCGTCAACGGCGTCTTGCTCACCTTGCCGAGATACCTGACGATCTCGGTATAGAGAAAGTCTACCTTGTCGTCAATCTCGGAGATCTCCTTGATGCGTTCCCGGTTCCCCGCCAGAAATGCCGGCATGCTCTGGGTCAGCATCTCGTGGACATACTCGCCCATGTGGCCGATCTCGTATCTCGTCCGAGCCAGAGCCAATGAGGGTATTCCGATCAGCGCGTCGTCCAGGTAGGTAGGCCGAATCTCCGCCTCGGCTTGGGCGAGGGACTTATCGGGCACTATCCATTCGCAGAAGCGGGCGAACAGGCCAGCTGCCGGCAGAAAGAGCGTCGCGATACCGATATTGAATATCGTGTGGGCGTTTGCGATCTGTCGCGGTGTCTCGGCCGCCAGCTTGTCCATACCCACCAGCCCGGCTTCCGCCACCGGTGAGATGGCGCGCACCAGCTCGGCGAGAAGTGGTATGAACCACACAATCAACAGGACGCCGACGATCTTGAAGGTCACATGGGCCACGGCCACGCGTACCGCCTCGCGGGGCTTGCCGATGGCTGCCAAACCGGCTGTCACACAAGTGCCGATGTTCGCGCCCAGCGCCAGGGCGATGCCGGCTTCCAGGGTGATCAGACCCTGCAGTGCCAGGGCGATGACAACACCCATCGTGGCCGACGAGGATTGTACCAGACCCGTGAAAAGGGCTGCGACCAGGATGCCCACCACCGGATTGGAGACATTCTGCATCAATCCGATGAACGGCTCGTAAGTCCGCAGCGGTTTCATACCGTCGCTCATGATGCCCATGCCGAAGAAGATCAGACCCAGACCCATGATCAACTGGCCGTATTGCTTGATCCGGTTGTTGCTCCCCATGAAGATCATGCTGAAGCCGACAGCCACCAGCAGAAGCGCATACTTGGTGACTTTGAAGGCCACGATCTGCGCCGTGATGGTGGTGCCGATGTCCGCACCCAGGATAACGCCGATCGCCTGGGACAGGGACATGAGCCCGGCGGTGACGAAGCCCACCAGCATGACGGTGGTGACCGACGAGGACTGGATGACGGCGGTGACGAACGCGCCGGTGATCAGCCCCATGATGCGGCTGTTGGTCAGGCGGGCCAGGATCAGCTTCATGCTGTCCCCGGCTACCTTCTTCAGGGCCTCGGCCATCTGCTCCATGCCGTACAGGAATACGGCCAGACCGCCGAGCAGGGTCATGCCCATTATCCACCAGTCGATCTCCTGCGTGCCGCCGGTGGCGGCCGCGAACACCGGCATCGAGGTCAGCCCAGCGGTAATGCTCAGGATCAAAA
>JAAESQ010000336.1 GCA_024229275.1 bacterium
CTCTAACTGCTGGTCGATTTTGTCCCTGTGTCGCTTCCATTGCTCGGTCTGTTCGTTTTCTAGCTCGGGCTTGCCGTTGGCGAGGCGCGCTGCTTCAGCTGCCATCGCCACCTCGTCGAACTCAAACTCAAAGCCGTCGTCACGGATGTCGACCTTGTAGTACTTGCCGACCTTGTAGTTTTTGAGGAGCTTGCGCACCCGGGCGCGGATAGCATCCTTGTCGTCCAAACGGCCCCGTTCGACCATCCGGCGAACCTTCTCCAGTTCCTTGCAGGTCGCCTCCAGCAGGTCCTGGCGCTTTTGGTCACGCCGCTTGGCTAGCTCGTTGTTGCGACAGGCGACCAGCCGCTCGTTGGGGAAGTCCGGGTGTGTCAGCTCAAACAGATTCCGCTCGTCGAACAGCCCCATCTGGATCGTCCCGTCCTTGACCAGCTTGCCAATCGCCTCGGAGCGCAACGCAGTAATCCAGTCCATGCCCTCGATCTCCCGCAAGGCGTTGATTTGCGTCTGGGTGATCATCCCGCGGTCACCGACTAACACAAATCGCTCGATGCCGAAGTCGTTTTGAACCTTGAGTGCCTGGGGCATAAGTGTTTTCGGGTCCGAGGTATTACCTTTGAACACCGAGACGGACACGGGAATCCCGC
>JAAESQ010000337.1 GCA_024229275.1 bacterium
CCAAAGCGGCGAAGATCGGATCATGTGAATCAATGATCGATCGCATGTGCTCCGGTGATCGCCGGTGGTCAAGCACATCGAGACATGCGCCATCCGGTCCAGGAAGTAGAAACTCAAAAGCATCTCCGGCGACAACGAACTGCGTATGCTCATCCTGATCGTTGAGCACCCAAGAAAGGAAATGACAGAGTGCATCACCGGCTTGGAATGGGGAGCGATCTGCCTGCGGAGCGAGATGCAAGTCGCTAATCACGATTAGGTTGGACGTTGGGATCATCCGGTAGTCTTCTGCTTGTGAGCCGTCATTGCTTCATCATCAACACAGATACCGAGGCCGAGCCATTGGATTGATTGGGTCGCCATCGAAGGATTACCAACCATCTGAGTTTCGGGAAGAAAGGCATGATTCTGATGTGGTAGTCCATTCTGGTAAAGTCTCAATCGTTCGAACTCCAACCTTGAGCTAAACAATCGGCGCACCAGACCACCGTGGTACGCCTAAAGTATTGTGACGGCACAACTTACACGCAACAGCTAGTGTCCTGACTCAATAAAAAGCGCAACCGATTGCACGCGGCATGCGTATCGACTTCAGGATATTCTGGAGTTGAATCATGGCCACTCGTACACCGTTGAATCTCACTGATGTTGAACGCAACGAACTTCGCAGACTGGTCCGCCGGCCACGCACGCCGCGGGCATTCGCCGATCGGTGCAAGGTCGTCCTGCTCGATGAGCAGGGGCTGACCTACGCTCAGATCGGCCGGAAGATCGATATGCGCGAACAGACCGTCCTCAAATGGCGCAAGCGATTCCTCACCGATCGCATCGCCGGCCTCAGGGACAAGCCACGGCCAGGCGCCAGGCGGACGATCACCGACGAGAAGATCGCGGAGGTGGTGCGGATGACGCTTCAGGAGAAGCCGCCGGACGCGACGCATTGGAGCCTGCGATCGATGGCCGAGGCGAGTGGTATCTCGCGCTCGAGCGTCAACAAGATCTGGCGTGCGTTCAACCTCCAGCCGCACAGCGCCGAGACGTTCAAACTCTCAAACGATCCGAACTTCGTCGAGAAGGTGCGCGACATCATCGGGCTGTACATGAGCCCGCCGAACAACGCCCTTGTAATCTGCGTGGACGAGAAAAGCCAGATGCAGGCCCTGGATCGAACGCAACCTCTGTTGCCTTTTGGGGCCGGGGCAGGTCGAGCGGCGTACCCATGACTACAAGCGTCACGGGACGAGCAGTTTGTTCGCGGCGTTGATGGTCAAGACGGGCGTCGTGATCGGAGAGTGTCATCGGCGTCATCGTCACCAGGAGTTCATCAAGTTCCTGAATACGATCGACGCGGTGGTGCGGGAGACGGAACCGGAGCAGACGGCGGCTCACCTGGTCCTGGACAACTACGCGACGCATAAGACGCCGGCGGTGCAACGATGGCTCAAACGTCATCCGCGGTATCACCTTCACTTCACGCCGACCAGTGCGAGTTGGTTGAATCAGGTGGAGCGTGTCTTTGCGGATCTGACGGAAAAGCAACTTCGGCGGGGCGTGTTCCGAAGTGTCGCGGCATTGGAGCAGTCGGCGATGGAGTACCTCGACGCCAGAAACGAAGACGCCCGTCCATTCACCTGGACCGCCGACGCGAACACGATCCTTCGTCGAGTCGCCCGGCACCGAGATCATGCGGCTTGTAAGAAACTATGAAAGCCGGGCCTCCCGGTGAGCGGTCGGCGGGGTCGTACGATACGCCCCATTCGACAGCTCGTCGAAAAGACACTTCCCACCAAGGAGACCCGACATGCAGATTCTCGCCATTGATCTCGGAAAATTCAAGAGCGTCGCCTGTGATTATGACACGAACACGGCCGAGTATGCCTTCACCACGCTCCGGACCACGCCACAAACCCTGCACGATCTGTTCGTCGAACGATCGCCTGATCGCGTGGTGATCGAGATCGGCTCGGCGGCGGGCTGGGTCAGGGATCTGTGCGAAGCATTGGACCTCGACATTCAGATCGCCAACCCGAATCACGAGGCCTGGCGATGGAAGAACATCAAACGCAAGACGGACAAGGACGATGCGCTCAAACTGGCCCAGCTCTCGGCGATGAACCAATTGCCGACCATCACTCTGCCGGGGACGGCCGTGCGACAATGGCGTTCGTTGATTGGATACCGGTGGACTCTGGTGCGCCGGCGCACCGCGATCAAGAACACCATCCGCGCGATCATAGATCGGCAGGGACTGTCGATGCCTTCAGGCAAGTCCGGCTGGACGATCAAGGCGATAGCGTCGCTGAACAACGAGGCGCGACCGATGAATGAAACCGCCGATGAAGAACTCTGGCGTGGCCAGTTGCACTTCGAACTGCAGTCGCTGGTCCAACACGAGGCACTGATCGACCAGGTGGAGACGAAGCTGGAAGCAATCGCCAAACGTGATGAACGCATCCAACTCCTGCAGACGATTCCGGGGGTGGGGCCGCGGCTGGCGGAAGTGGTGGTGGCGACAATCGACGATCCCAAGCGGTTCAAAAACGCCAAGCAAGTCGGAGCGTACGCGGGACTGGTGCCTCGCCAGTTCGAATCGGGAAACATGAGCCGCTCCGGCCGAATCACCGGTCGCGGCAACACGCTCCTGCGCACCTTGCTGGTGGAAGTGTCGTGGTTGATGCGGCGTTATAACCCACATCTGTGCGCGATCTTCGACCAGGTGTGCCGTGGGAGCAAGACGAGACGGAAGATCGCGGTGGTGGCGACAGCGAGGCGGTTGTTAATCATCTGCTGGGCGATGTTGCGCGATGGGAGTTCATGGAACCCACACCATCCTCTCCCAGACGGATCGCCACCGCCCCCGGAAGTAGTGTTGGCGTGAGGTAGAAAACGAATTCCTGATTCCCCGACCGTGGCAACATGCGATGGATCTCCATCGTGGGATTGAAGATGAATGACGGATGCCGATGAACATGTTGATAGCCCGGCTGACATCAAGAGCCTCGAGCTCGGTGATAAGAATGGGCG
>JAAESQ010000338.1 GCA_024229275.1 bacterium
AAGTGAGAACATTTCAGGTCATCCAGAAGATGCTCAACCAGTTCCCGGCTCTGTTGCGGATGCACCCACTTGAGCGTCTCGATCACGCTTTGATCGGCCTTCATCAATACTGCGAAAAAGTCTTCTTTGGCCACATCCACTCCAAAGATGATCCGTTGTCCCTCGGTCTGTGCACTGATTCTTTCCCAGTTGACCCGCTTGACATTCGTTGCTTTGTATCTACGCTTCTTCATAGGGGACACCTCCCATGTCATGGTTTACAGATTAAGCCTGCTAATGAATCAGTAGGCTCTTACTATGTCTATAGAGGGTCCCCTCATCTATTTCTATAGCTGACTATCCCTCCCAAATCGCTGACAGTTACCGTATCAAGGTTTTGCTCCCGAACCGTGTCCTCCACATGCTGACAGACCAGTTGCAACTGAAACGGCTCGACGTCGTCGCCCATTTCGGTTTTACCGTCGCCAGTCTGGCGCTCACAGAGAAAGTCGAGCACATTGTCCTGTGCGTCAGCCGACCATGAGAACGCAGGCGTCGACAAATCCTCGTCCTTCAGTTCCGCGGGCTCGACGATCGCGCTTCTGGCCTGCTCTCTGGGGAGTGGATTGAGCCGGAACCGGGCCTTCAGAATCGCCGGGATACGGTCGGCGAGTTCCTCCAGATTGGCCAGAAAATCCTC
>JAAESQ010000339.1 GCA_024229275.1 bacterium
TATGCTGGCTACCATTCATCGTCAGATTGCTAAACCTCGACTGGAGACTCTTCGTTGCTTCGCTCCTCCTCCCAATGACACGCGCCCCCAGAATTGTCATCCTTCGACTCCGCTGCGCTGCGCTCAAGACGACAAATTCGGTGGACGTGGGCAAGGGAGTGATGCCCGGCGAGTTTGCAAGCGGCTCAGGCAGGTAGTGGGTGGCCGCTCGGAAATGCGGCTCAAGTGAGCAGGTCGAAACGGTAGAGCGGAGAACCGTCATTTCTCTGAATAGGGAAGTGCTCGGTCGCCGAGTTCCTTCCCGCGAATGATGATGCCCTCTGCTATCATGCGCGGATCTCGTGACATGGGGTGTTTCCCCGTGCCGTGCAGGAGGACCGATGGCCGAGATTCCGAAGAAGTATAAGCACCTTGAGATCGAGGAAAAATGGCGCCAAACATGGGATGAATGGAAGATTCACCGCTGGGACCCCGATCGACCCCGCGATGAGACCTTTGTCGTGGATACGCCGCCGCCGACCGTCTCCGGCTCACTGCACGTTGGCCACGTTTTCAGCTACACGCACCAAGACCTGATCGTCCGTTATCAGCGCATGCTCGGCAAGAACATTGCCTATCCGATGGGTTGGGATGACAACGGCCTGCCGACCGAGCGTCGGGTCCAAAACCTACTCGGAATCCGCTGCAACCCGCATCTGCCCTACGACGCCGAATGGCAACCCACCAAGAAAAAGGGCAAGAAGATCGAGATCGAAGAGGTCTCGCGACGCAACTTCATCGAGGCCTGCGGAATTGTCACGGAGGAAGACGAGCAGGTCTTCGAGCATCTGTGGCGTCGTCTCGGGCTGTCGATCGACTGGCACGAACCGTACGCGACAATCGACCCCCTGTGCCGAAAGATCTCCCAGCTCAGCTTCCTTGACCTTGTCGAGAAAGGTCTCGTCTATTCGGTCGAATCGCCGACCATGTGGGACATCGACTTCAAAACCGCTGTCGCCCAGGCCGAAGTCGAGGATCGTGATCAGAAGGGCCTTTTCTACGACCTGCGGTTCGCTGTCGAAGGTGGCGACGACTTGCTCATCGCGACGACCCGACCTGAGCTGCTCTCGGCCTGCATCGCGGTGGTCGCCCACCCCGACGACGAGCGTTATCAGTCGCTCTTCGGCAAGTATGCGATCACGCCGCTCTTTGGCGCACGAGTGCCCATCATCGCTGCCGAACATGCCGACCCAGAGAAGGGCACCGGCATTTTGATGGTCTGTACCTTCGGCGATGCTATGGACGTCGAATGGTGGAAGACCTCCGACTTGCCGATCAAGCAGATCCTTGGTCGTGACGGCCGGCTGATATCGATCACTTATGGCGAAGCGCCGTTTGAGAGCATCGACGTTCCCGCGGCCCAACGCGCATACGACGAGATTGCAGGCCTGTACGCCAAACAGGCCAAGAAGCGGGTCGGCGAGCTCCTTGCTGAAGACGGGAGCCTCCCCGGACGTGAAGGCGCAGCGCTGGTTGGCGAGCCAAAGCCCACGGATCAGATGGTCAAGTGCTACGAGAAGGGTCAGCGACCCCTCGAGTTCGTGACCACAAGGCAGTGGTTCATTCGGGTATTGGAGCATCGCGAAGCGCTACTGGCGCAGGGTGACAAGATCGAGTGGCACCCGGCGCACATGAAGACGCGGTACGCCCACTGGGTTGAGGGACTCAACCAGGATTGGTGCATTTCGCGCCAGCGCCACTTCGGGGTGCCGTTTCCTGTCTGGTACCGCCTCGATGATGCCGGCGAAATGGAATTCGACAACCCGATTTACGCGCGGGTTGAGGACTTACCGGTGGATCCCCTTTCGGACACGCCGCAGGGTTATGCCGAGGAACAACGTGGTGTGTCCGGTGGTTTTAGCGCAGATCCAGACGTCATGGATACTTGGGCGACATCGTCGATGACGCCGCAGATTCAGTCCCACTGGGGGACAGATGGCGAGCGCCATCAGAAGCTATTCCCGATGGACATACGCCCGCAGGCGCACGACATCATCCGGACCTGGGCCTTCTACACCATCGCCAAGGCCTGGATGCATGAGAACGAGATTCCTTGGCGACACGTAATCCTGTCGGGCTTCATACTCGATCCCGACCGCAAGAAGATGTCGAAGTCGAAGGGCAACGTTGTCACTCCTGAGCACCTGCTCGAGGAGCACTCGTCAGACGCCGTACGCTATTGGGCGGCACGAGCGCGGCTCGGCACCGATACAACCTTTGACCCTGGTGTGTTCAAGGTTGGCAAGCGCCTTTCGATGAAGGCTTTTAATGCCAGTCGTTTCGTCTTCATGCAGCTCGAGAGCGCAACTGAGGGCGGCAACGTACCTGGAACAGAATCGATCACCGAGACCATCGATCGGGCTCTCGTGGCACAGCTTCGGACAGTCATCGCCTCGGCAACACGTTCTTTCGAAGCGTTTGACTACGCCAACGCGCTGCAGATCATAGAAGAGGCATTTTGGTCGTTCTGCGACAACTACCTCGAATTGGTGAAGCTGCGCTCCTACGCCGAGGAGGATTCTCCGGGACGTCGTTCCGCAATAGCAGCCCTTGCCTGGACCCTGCGGACCTTCCTGCGTCTGCTCGCACCATTTCTTCCATACGTCACCGAAGAGGTGTGGTCGTGGCGCTACGCAACAGATGGCGCGGAGCGCTCAGTCCACACCTCGCCGTGGCCGACAGTCGACGAAGTCACGGATGTGTCCGAGGACGGGCTCGAGGGTGTGCTCGAGGCCGGGATCGAGGTATTGGGCAAGATCCGAGGCGCCAAGACGACCGCACAGAAAAGCCTGCGATGGCCGGTTAAGCGCCTCGAAATCAGTGGCCCTGAGCGCCAGCGGGAGGCTCTGAATCCGGTGCTCGACGATGTGCTGCGCGCCGGCAATGTGGCCGCAGATGTCGTCACGATTCAGGATGGCGAGTCGCCGGAGGGTGAACGATTCAAGGTAGTTGTCACGCTCGCACAGGAGAACGACTAGGTCGTCATCCCTCCAGAGTAAACCGCTTGCGGATGTACTCCACGATCACATCACGGGCGTACTGCAGAATCTGATCTGGAGACTCTGAAGGATCGGCGTAGTCAGGCGTCTCGACGACATCGGTGATCATCTCTTCCAACCAGGGCGCGTCGAGCAGTTGCGCGATTCCGTCCGTTGGGTGACCCGCCACTGTGAGTTCCTCACTCGTCGGCGCGGCGAAAGAAACGCTTCCGTCCTCGGCCATCGTGACTCTTGAGACCAGGTCGTTCATGAGTGTGCGGAGTTCGTCAGGGGTCATGAGGCCTCCCTGGGGCAATAATAGACGAGAGAAGAGTAGAAGAGAGATGTAAGAAGTGAGATTGGATGGGCGATCCTCCGTCCCTCACCTCAGCTCTACCGTCTTACCTCAACGCCACGATCACGAGTGAAACGATGACGTACCCAAGCGCAGCCACCTCCACCGCCCACCACGCTCCGCGCACGACAAAGCGGGCGGCGCTCCGAGTTTGTGACAAGACAATCTGCGCTGCAGCAGCCGCCAGCAAAATAACAGTGGTTTGGCAGAGCGTCAGAACGGAAACACCCAACGGCAGTGTTGTTCCGAACCAAGTTCCCGCATTGCCTGTGAGGTGTAGGGTTCCAAGCACAGGAACATGCCCAAGTTGATACGCAATCAGTGGCCCCCAGCCCAGTATCAACAGAGCCACCGCGACACGAGGTGGCGTCTGCGCGTCGTCTCGTTTCCATGGACACAGCGCACTGCTGAGCACTGGCGCTCCGAAGATCCCGATGGCAAAAGCAATAACCGAGGCCACTAGAAACTCACTTAATCCGAGCCCTGACTGGGTAGCGAGTAGAAGTGGTGTCAAAAGGAAGACCGAAAGCGCGAACGGCATCAATCCGGATGCCGATGCGCCGAGCCGCCATGTACCGCGCAGCGGGGCTCGCAGGCGCAGTGTCGTTGCGCCGTGGGGACACGACCGCAAGCAGTCGAGACAGAGTTTGCAGCGGTGAGCATCAAGCGTCTGTTGGGGGTGGTGGTAGACCGTACATCCCGGCACCGTGTCAGAGCCGCGATAGCATTCGTGGGTGACACAGGTCGAGGTGCAGATCTCACGATCTGCAGCGACGGTGATGGGCGCGGCTGACGCCAGTGTGCTGGCCAGACGACCGAGTGGGCAGAGAAAGGCACACCACACCTCACGCGAGTACACAAGGCAACACGCCACCGATGCAGCGACCAGAGCGATCAACATAATCGCGGATGCCGGTGGATTCCGCGTCATTCTGAAGATGATCTCCGACCAGATGATGACGAAGAAGCCGAGTGGGGCAAGGTACGGCGCCGCCTGCCTCAGCCATGTCGGTGGCGCGCGCTTGGGCGAAGAGATGCGCTTGACTGCACGTCCAGCCGTCGACAGTGGGCACACCATGCACCACAGTGGTCCGGCAAGCAGAAAGAGCGCAAAGACGGCGGGCTCCCAGAGCCCCCAAATGAAGCCGTTCGCCATCGTCGCGGCAGCGCTCAGCGGCACGAACAGGCACAGCACGATTGCTACAGCGAAACCGGCCGCTGTGACACCGCGCAGGGGAGTGCTCCAACCGCGGCGAGTTAGCTGATCGACGAGGGACAGCCGGCCGAGGTTGACGCCCTCCGGGCAGACGCCGTCCTCGATGCCGCCGAAAATGTGCTCTGCCCCGACGAGATCCCCTTCTGCGCAGCGCGCGGCCAAATCAACGACATCGTTGAGTTCTGCGACGTTGGCACGGCGATAGTGCAACCGAACCAGAGCGTGCTCAGCCGATTTCTCGAGCTTTGCGTGACGACCCGCCTCGTGCCGCGACAATAGATGGTGCGCAAGCGGTACGATGTCGCGGTGGCGATGGCGCAGCGGGGGAATCTCGATCGCAAGGAAGGGCTGAGCGTCCGAATTCGACGGTTCGATTGGTTCAAGGTGGCCTGGCTCACAGGTCAAGATCAGCCGAACGTCCGGCCCGGGCTCGAGGTCGGATTGATTTTCGAGCAGCATCTCGAGCCTTGATCCGAGCGCCTCAGCGTGATGCAGTGCCAGTGTGCCGCTGTGGGCGAGATGAAGAGCGCCGAAATGCTCGCCGGTGGTGGTGCCGCCAAAACTCGCAAACAGTCGGGAGATCGCTTCTTCAGACAGTGCTTCGCAGTCGACTATGATCACTGACGCAGAACGTCGGCTCGACTCGTTGTGAATATGTCGCGCGATCAGTCTCTTGCCAGTGCCGGGTTCCCCGCTGATAAGAACTGGCGCCGAAGAATGTGCGGCTTCGGCGATGCGGCTGACAACCGCCTTCATTCGAGCCGACTCCGCAACTATCGGCTCTACAGTCTCGGATCCCTGCGCCAGTGCGGCGAAGGTCTCAGCACGCTCGTGCTGGTGCCAGCTCTCCATCGTCGTGCGATGCAGGTTGGTCGCCAACCGGGCCATGAGATCGCGCCGTAGGGGTTCACACTCTGCCAGTACAACCTGCAGTTGCTGGCGTGGAATCTCGATCACCGTCACCGGACCGAGCGCGACGACGTCGGCCGAAGTTGGGGCGTCGCGCAGCAGGGAGATCTCGCCGATCGGTTCACCTGGTGAGAGGCGGCATACGGTCATGGATCCGCCATCACCAGACGGCAACCGAACTTCGACTTCGCCGGCAGTGATGATCGACAGCGCACGTCCAATGTCACCGCGACGAACGATCATCGCCTCAGCGTCATACCTCACCTCTCGCCCTTTGCTTCGCAGAAAGGCAAGCGTCGTCAGATCGAGTACGCGTCCACTGTTGCTGGCCATGACTGGGTCCCACCCGAGGATACGGCGTCGCAACGTTGCGGACAACCGAACCAACGACGGGACTTTCATGCCGCTGTTTGTGGTTGATCAGTGATTCAGCAATTGGAGATACTCGCCCGCCCCTCCTGAGGAGGCTGCGGACTCTCGAGAGGAATCAGGCTTGCTTGATCATGCGGGCTGCGTGGCACAGCACTCAGTGAGCTGCAGATGCGGTGCAGTGTCGGCGTCTGAGGTGGCCTTGGCGTTGAGTCGCTCGCGAAGAGGTACGGCAACATAAGCTCGTGCGTGCTCGCGGTAGGCAATGACTTCCCACGTGGTACCGGCGTGGCTGAATACTACCCCGGTCTCGAGGCCGGCCTTGGCGCTGAAGCTACGTACCCAAGCCTGTTTCCCAGTGTCGAGAATGACCGTCACGGACTGTCGATTTCTCTCGGCTGGCTGATTTCTGGTGTGGTCCTTAGCGCGGTTGTTCGTTTTCATGACCCTGAACTCCCATTTCCCACTCTCGCTATCTAATACGCACGGCAAGTGGTTGAAGTTCCATCTCTGCCGCAAATTCCCTCAGTGGTAGGATGCTTGTTCAGCAGTTTTGGTGTAATTGGGAACCACCCGAGGCGTTCAGACGTAATAGGGGTTGATGTGTGACGTAACAAATAAGGAGGCGCGTGTGAAACGACAGGCTTTGTTGGTCGGTGTAGTGATAGCTCTGCTGGCCCTATGTAGCAATGTGATGGCAATCGAACTCGAAGAAGTTCTCGCCACTCACCACGAGACGATTGGTGGAGAAGAAGCGTGGCTGGACGTGCAGACGGTCAGCATGTCAGGCACCATGCGAATGGGCGGAGGCCAGATGGAGGCGCCGTTCTCGATCGAGTTCAAACGTCCGATGAAAGTCCGCCTTGAGTTCACGGTGCAGGGTATGACTGGAATCCAGGCCTATGACGGGGAGACCGGTTGGTCCGTAATGCCGTTCATGGGCAAGACAGATCCCGAGGAAATGGCCGAGGATCAACTCAAGGAAATCAAGGAACAGGCAGAATTCGATGGATTGCTGATCAATTATGAAGAAAAAGGGCACACAGTCGAACTCGTCGGTGAGGAAGAGATCGAAGGCACTCCGGCCTACAAGCTCAAGGTTACCAAGGAAAACGGCGACGTGGTCTTTACCTACCTCGATACCGACTACTGCCTTGAGTTCATGAACGTCACCAAGCGCGAGGTTCAGGGTAACGAGGTGGAAATCACCAACGCCATCGGTGACTACAAAGAGGTCGAAGGGCTCATCTTCGCGCATTCGATTGAGGTCGCCTTCGGCGATCAACCGGCCGCGCAGGAGATCATCATCGACAAGATCGAGTTGGGCAAAGAGATCTCAGATGATCGCTTCACCATGCCGGAACCCGCTCCCAAGGTGGAGGAAGAAGCAACCGAGACCGAGGGATGATTCGCAACTACAGATGATGAGATTGAACGAATCCGAGGCTGCACCAAAGGTGCGGCCTCGGTCCGTTTCCGGGAGGGAGTTGTCATGAAGGCAAGCACTGTGACGCGTGTGCTGGCCCTCGCTTTGGTGATCGGTTTGGTCGCCCCTGCGATGGCCTCTGTGAAGATAGATTCGGCAACATTCGGCGGACTGCGTGCCCGGGCCATCGGTCCGGCTGTCATGAGCGGTCGTATCTCAGCCATGGCCGGAGTCGCGGACGACCCCGTAACCCTGTGGGTCGGAACCGCCACTGGAGGTCTCTGGAAATCGGAGAATGCCGGTGTGACCTTCAAGTCCGTATTTGATGACCACACAATGTCGATCGGTTCGATTGCCGTTGATCCATCGGAACCCGACATCGTCTGGGTCGGGACCGGTGAGACGTGGGTGCGTAACAGCGTGTCGGTCGGTGAGGGAATCTATCGAACCAAGGATGGTGGCGACAACTGGGAGCACCTCGGTCTGAAAGAAACCGAGCGCATTGGCAAGGTTCTCGTTGATCCGAACGATGGAGACACGGTGTACGCGTGTGCGTTGGGAAATCTGTGGAACGCCAACGAAGAGCGTGGCGTCTACAAGACCAGTGATGGCGGCGAAACATGGGAACTGATTCTATCCGTCGATGCCGACACCGGCTGTGCCGACATGGACATGGATCCTCAGGAACCGCGCATCCTGTATGCGTCGATGTGGGAGTTCAGGCGTTCGCCTGACTTCTTCTATTCGGGTGGTCCCGGCAGCGGGCTCTTCCGCAGCCTTGACGGCGGCGAAACGTGGAAAGAGCTGACCCAGGGTCTTCCCGACGAGGAGCTTGGACGTATTGCCGTGGCGGTCGCACCGTCTCGACCCGCAACCGTATATGCAACGGTAGAGGCTGAAAACACGGCTCTCTATCGCTCGGATGATTTGGGCGAGAACTGGACGTTCATGGATGATTCCTCGAACGTGCAGATGCGGCCGTTCTACTTCAGCGAGTTGGTGGTTGATCCGACGGATCACACTCGGGTCTACAAGCCGGGCTTCACGCTCACCTTGAGTACCGATGGCGGCGACACCTTTAGCTCAATCTTCACCGGCGGATTTTCGATGGGATCGGTGCATTCCGATCATCATGCCATGTGGATCAATCCGAACAATCCCCATATGGTGGTCCTGGGAACCGACGGTGGTGCGTACGTGTCATACGATCGCGCTCTGACCTGGCGCCACGTTCGCTCGCTGCCGGTATCGCAGTTCTACCATGTGAGCTGTGATCTCGAGTGGCCATACAACGTCTATGGTGGGCTGCAGGACAACGGTTCGTGGAAGGGTCCGTCACGCGGGGCCGGCGGCGTTTCCGGCTCCGATTGGAAAGTCGTCGGTGGTGGTGATGGATTCTGGGCCTTCGCCGATCCGCAGGACAACGACACGCTCTACGTCGAATACCAGGGTGGCCAGCTTTCGCGGGTAGACCTGAAGACCAGCGAGACGAAGAGCATCAAGCCCTACGAGAGCGAAGACCAGGAAAAGCTGCGCTTCAACTGGAACACACCGATTCATCTCAGCCCGACGACTCCGGGCACCCTCTACTTCGGGTCTCAGTACCTGCACCGATCGCGCGATCGCGGCGAATCGTGGGAATCGATCTCAGCCGACCTCACTACGGATGATCCCCAGCGACAGCGACAGGAGGATTCTGGAGGAATCTCGGTTGACAACACCACTGCCGAGAATAACGCGACCATCTACTCGATCAGCGAGTCTCCGGTCAATCCGGACGTCGTCTGGGTGGGTACGGACGACGGTCTCGTGCACGTCACTCAGGACGCTGGCGCGAACTGGGCCGCGGTTGCCGGCAACATCCCGGACGTTCCGTCGGGCACCTGGGTCTCGTCGGTGTCGGCCGGTGCGTTCGATGCGGGCGAAGCCTACGTGACCTTCGACGGTCACCGCAGCGGGGACATGACGACCTACGTATACAGAACAACAGACTTCGGCGCTACGTGGACATCGCTCGCGACCGAGGCAATCGAGGGTTACAGCTGGACAATCAAGCAAGATCCCGTGAACGCGGCGATTCTCTACCTCGGTACTGAGTTAGGACTCTATATTAGTCTCGACGGCGGTGAGCAGTGGGCACGATTCACCGAGAACCTTCCCAGGGTTGCGGTGCACGACCTTGTTGTGCATCCGACCGAGCATGACCTTATTCTCGGCACCCACGGGCGTGGCATCTACATCATCGATGACTTGACCGCGATGCGCGCGCTGACATCCGAGATTCTCGAATCCGACGTAGCGTTCCTGCCATCCCGGCCGGCCCCGATGATCTCCGGCGGCGGCATGAGCTGGTTCCCCTCGGACGACGAGTTCATCGGTGCCAATCCGACTGACGCGGCCTCGATCGGGTACTACCTCAAGAAGCGCCACCTCTTCGGCGACCTCAAGATCGAGATCTACGACGCGGAAGGCGAATTGATCACCACAGTCCCCGGGCGCAAACGCAAAGGCCTGAACAAGGTGGAATGGCCGATGCGGCTCAAACCACCCAAAGTGCCGCCTGCAACTGCGCTGGTACCGGCATTCCAAGGCCCGCGCGTGCTCGAGGGCACCTATACGGTCAAGTTGATCAAGGGCAAGAAGACGATCGACGGCGAGGTTCAGCTTGTCCCCGATCCCCGCAACCCGCACTCCAAAGAGGACCGTTTGGCGCAGCAAAAGACTGCCCACCATGTGTATCGGCTCCTTGAAGAGCTGACGTTCCTTAGTGATTCTGTGACCGATCTGCGCGATCAAGCACAGGACCGGGCGGAGAGTCTCAAAAAGAAAGACAAGGCAAAACTCGAGGCGTACGCCGAGGAGTTGGATGCCCTGAACGGCACCCTTGCCTACACCGAAAAGGGTGGCATCTTCGCCGGTAAGGAAGAACTCCGCGAGCGTCTGGGCGATCTTTACGGCGGCGTCCTCTACTACGACGGCCGGCCGACCGACTCGCAGCTCAAGCGACTCGAGTTGCTTGAAGGCCAGTTTGAAGATGGCAAGAAGAGCTTCGACGCGATCGCGGAGAAGCTCGACGACATCAACGCGCTGCTCGCCAAGCGTGATGCCGAGCTGCTCACGCGCCTCACCGAGGAAGCCTGGGAAGCCAAGAACGCCGGCAGTGGCGCCGCAGCCTCTGTTGCGCCTGAAATGCTCAGGGGTTTAACTCTCGGTATGAGTCGCTAAGCAATATCAGTTAACCAACAACAACGCGCCCGGCGAATGCCGGGCGCGTTCTCTTAGTGGTGTCAGGAAGCAGGAAAACTTGGAGCTACCTCACCTGAAGTACAAGTCACGCCTGTTACCGTTGCCGAGCCCGAGCCCGAGCCCGAGCCCGAGCCCGAGGCGGAAGTGCCTCATGTTCCAGAGACCGCACCTTTCGAATGACACTGATGGATACGAGCACTCCCGGCGGGCATCGCCTTCGTCATCGTCATCGCCATCGAATATGGCCCCGAGGTGGCGATAGCAGATTGAGATTGCTAAGGCAGATCCAGATATCAGAGGCAGATGCAGCTTCAGAAGCAGGATTCAGAGGTGGCGGCAGAGTGCAGCTGACAGCAACAGGAGCCAGTGCCATGCTGCACCGCCGCTGAGTACGGCCACGGCCACGGCCACGGTCTCGGACGCGGCCTCGGTCCCGGTCCGCTATCCCTGCCACTGACTAATGCCTCTGATTCTGTCACTGCCGCTGAGACCTGCCGCTGTCTCTGTCGCTGTTTTCTGACGCTGCCGCCGTCCCGGCCCCGGTCATGAGGCTGAGCGGATCCGAATTTCATCTTTCATCATTTCCTCCTGTTTCTCGTAGTACGATATGCCCACTGGGAGGTTGGTCGTGACTGAGCGCGGTTTGCTTTACATCGTTTCCTCGCCCTCCGGCGGAGGAAAGACAACCCTGATTCGTGAGGCCATGAAACGGCTCGGAGCATACGGTCACGAAGCCCACTTCTCGGTCTCCCACACAACGCGCACACCCCGCCCCGGCGAGACGGACGGCATCGACTATCATTTTGTCGACATCCCCACATTTGAAACAATGGTCGACCGCGGCGAGTTTCTCGAGTGGGCTGAGTATGCAGGAAACCGCTATGGCACTTCCCGTGCCGAGGTCGAGCAGCGCCTGGCTCACGGTGAGGATATCTTCCTCGATATCGAGGTTCAGGGTGCCAGTCAGGTTCGCACCATCATCCCAGAGGTCATCAAGATCTTCGTCTACCCACCCTCCTACCA
>JAAESQ010000340.1 GCA_024229275.1 bacterium
CTGTCTGAACCGATTCAACGAAAACCAATAGTCTCCATGGCCGCAGGGCGGAAACACGCCTTGCGGCTTTTTCTGCAATTTGAGTCGAGGTGAGAGTTGCCGCGATGGAGCAATCCTACCTGTTGTACCAGTACTTGAGAGCAAATTGATCCGACTCGGAGTCGCGTCGCAGTAGGGAGCGTCCCACGCGGGCGAGCATCTTGAAGTAATGCCAATCGCCCCAGCTGTCGAACTTACGGGTCGATGCGACGGCCTTGACGCGCCGCACTCGGGTCAGTCTCTGCCCCCGCGTCTTCCCGAGCTTCCTCAGATCCCATAAGAACCGAACGTCCTCGGCAAACTGCAGCCGCTCCTCGTATCCTCCCACACTCTCGAAGTCCTCCCGTCGACAGAACACGACTCCCGTGTCCAGCTTCGTGATCCAGAGCATTGGCAGGAGGCACACATAGGTCACAGCCAACCCAACAGACCACCTTTCGAGCTTGACTCCGCTCGCCGCTGCCACGAAGCGTCCGTCGGCCATAACGTCCGCGATGGCATTGAAGGTCTCCGGATGAATCTGCGTGTCCGCATCGACGAACGCTACGATGTCGCCTCGCGCTAACGCAGCGCCGCCGTTGCGAACCGCGGCGATACAGCGTTTCTCGACTGTAGCAACGCGACAGCCTGCCGCCAGCGCGATGTCCGCAGTAGAGTCCGTCGATACGTTGTCGGCAACGATGACCTCGACCTTCTCCACCCCTCCGTGGAATCGCTTCCTCGCCACGGCCACAGTGTCGAGAAGACGCGGAAGCAGTGCCTCTTCGTTGCGTGCGGGAACTACAAGTGAGACAAGCGTCTGATTCATTTGCACTATCCTAGCCCGGTTTAGGACCCAAACGGTTGACAGACCACCCCCGAACACGGCAAAGTGACGCCTCAGAAGCGGCAGCGACTCCGCGCCGCCAGGAGGATGTCATGGCAGTCGAACTGGACTTCTCGAAACTCAGTGCAATGGACGTGCTGGACCTCGCTATTTACGTCGAGAACGAGGCCGAGGACAACTACGAGGAGCTCGTGTCCTGGATGAAGAGGCAAGGCAACGAAGAGGCAGCGTCCTTCTTCAAACGTATGGCCGGTCTTGAAGAACTGCATCGTCGGCAGATCACCAAGGTCCGCATTGAACTCTTCGGAGAGGCGGCGCCGACAACGACGAATGCCCATGCGTGGGAAGTCGAAACTCCAGACTTCGACGCCATTCCAGCCGATGTCAGCCTCAAGGCGGCCTACGAGATTGCCATCGGCGTTGAGATAAAAGCCCACGACTACTATGCTGGGGCACTCGAATACGCCACTGATCCAAAGATGGTCTCTTTGCTCGAGAATCTCCGTGACGCCGAACTGAAACACAAAGCTTTGTTGGAAAAGGAAATGGGCGCGCTGTAGCCACAGACGCCTGTTGATCACGCGATATCCAAACCCCCGGGGAAACCTGGGGGTTTCTCTGTTGTAACCAGTTAACTCGCCCGAGCAAAACTCCTCACGAAGCTTCCTGAAGCGTCACCGCAGAGGACAGAAATCACCGAATCGGTCCGACAGTCTGTCCATC
>JAAESQ010000341.1 GCA_024229275.1 bacterium
TCGCTCGGCTATCAGGTCCTCGAAAGCCGAGATTCTCAAATCGGCGCCGACTTCAAGTGGGGAATTACTAGCGATCTAACTCTTGACCTCACGGTCAACACAGACTTCGCACAGGTTGAAGCGGACGACGCGGTTGTGAACTTGTCTCGATTCTCTATCTTTCAACCCGAAAAGCGACTCTTTTTTCAGGAACGCGCTGGAGTTTTCGATTTTGGAACAGGTGGTTTCAATCGTCTGTTCTACTCGCGTCGGATCGGTATCGACGACGACGGAGCACTGGTGCCAATTCTCGGTGGCATTCGAGTAGTGGGTCGGGTCGGCGAATGGGACGTCGGTGCTCTCAACATGCAGACCGACAGCACCGAAGCTGTGTCTAGCGAAAACATGGGCGTCGTTCGAGTTCGGCGCCAGGCTTTCAATAGCGGCTCATATATCGGCGGTATGGCCACTACCCGTATCGACCGCGACGGCAGTTCAAACATCGCCTACGGCCTCGACTCCGTGGTTCGTTTCGAACGCGGTGATGAACTGACGGTTCGTTGGGCGCAGACTTTCGACCAAGAGCCTGGAGCAGAGACCAGCGGAGGGATCGACAGTAGCCGCCTCTACGCTGCCATGACGCGAAGGAACCGCAACGGATGGGGTTACTCAGCAATCACCGGATACTGCGGTCCAAACTACAACCCAGGGCTCGGTTTCAATTCGCGTGACGGATTCACACAACTCTATGGCGAACTCAGGCACGGAGTTATTGCAGACGAAAACAAGTGGTACCGGACGTGGAATCGCTGGGTTGACGGTGGTGCCTATTGGCGAACTGATGACAAGCAACTTGATTCCGGCCATTTCGGCTTCGGTACGAACTTTCAAACACGGGCCAGTGCCTGGATGTGGGCCGATCTCCGAGGCTACACCGAAGATCTTGTCGACTCATTTGAAATGGCTAATGGTGTTGAGGTCCCCGAGGGCAACTACTCATGGGTCGGACTCTCTGCAGGTTTCAACCTGCCGCGTGGCCGAAATATCCATCTTTGGGGAAACGGCTATATCGGTCAGTTTTATGACGGCAACAGGTTCACCATCAGATTGGGTCCTGAATGGACGGCCTCACGCCACCTCACTTTTGGTCTGCGCTATGAACTGAACGCTCTTCGGTTTCCGACACGACAGGAGTCGGCCGATATTCATCTCGCTCAACTCAGGTTCCGGTGGTCACTGAACTCCAAGCTCTCTGCCGACCTCTATTCCCAACTCAGCAGCGAGGGTGAAATGGTGGCGACGAATCTTCGCGTCCGCTACAACTTCCGCGAGGGTACCGACCTCTACGTCGTACTCAACGAATCTGTTCTCACCAATCGCCTCCAAGACGGAGTCATGCTGCCGCGTTCCAACGGCCGCACCTTCATCGTGAAGTACTCCCACACTTTGAGTTTGTAGGACACAAGCCAGTTGCCCGCTGTTTGTACTCCGATAGCAGTGTCGACAATCGACCGTAGGCTTTCCACCCACCGTCCAAGTGGTGTGTAGATCTTTCGACCCAAGCTCTCACCCTCTGAACGATCAAATTCTGCTAGTCTTTGCGCCAGCATCGAAAATGTCACGATGGGGGCGCTGATGATCGACAGGATCTGGATGCGGCAGTTGGTTCTGATTCTCGCGTTCGGAGTGACTTTTGCTACTGGACTCGCTGGCGCACACGATTTCTCAGTTGTTCAAATCGACCGCCTGTCGAATGACGATCGCAACGCAATGATCGCGTCTGGACTCACCCTCATCGCCGAAACCAACGACGCCCTCCTCGCCGTCGGACCTAGCGCCGAGATCGAGCGGGCCGCAGCGACGCGAGCCCTCCCCACCTCAGTCGTCGATGACGAAGCGGGTTCCGGGACGTTTGCCCTCGTTGGACTTCGTCCGGGTTGGACCGAGTCGGATCTCGAGTCCTGCGGACGGTTGATCGCACGGGGTGACGACTGGCTACTCCTCAAGGCCGAGTCCTTTGCGACGCTGCAGTGCAGCGAATCTCCAGGGTGGTTTCTCAGGGTGCTTGATCTGGATCCACTGCAGCCGATCACTCAGCCAACGGCGGCAAGAGCACCAAGAATAATGGCGCCCATTCCGCTGATCCAGGAAATGGTCGACCAGACCGATACTGGATTCTCCCTCGCACATTGGGCGGCTTTGTCGGAGTCGCCAAACTGGACCACGCGCGTCTCGAGTTCACAGGGCTGCGTTGATGCAGCGGGCTATGTCCACAACCTCTTTTCAAACCTTGGTTTGGTGACTGAATACCAGCATCACACCAATAACTACGCCGATAATGTCATCGGAACCTTACCCGGAATCACTCTGCCCGACCAAGTGGTCATTGCTATCGGTCACCTTGACGACCTCCCCTCGTCCGGGTTGGCTCCCGGCGCCGATGACAATGCCAGTGGAACCGCCATGGTCACTGCCGTGGCCGAGGTGATGTCCGGCTACTGTTTCGATCGGACCGTCAAGTTCCTCGCAGTGACCGGCGAAGAGCAGGGGCTCCACGGCAGCGACCACTACGCCGACACTGCCGCTAATGCCGGTGAGGATATTCAAGCCGTCCTCAACGGAGACATGATTGGTTGGGAAGGTGATGGAAATCCGGCACTCGAAGACCTCGACATCAACTACAACTCAGGTTCGCAATGGTTGGCAACCGCCATGGTGGATGCTGCTGCCCAGTACAACACCGGAATAGCCGTCAACGCTTTCTCGTGCCCAAGCATGACCTACTCTGACCATTCACCATTCTGGGACCATGGCTGGTCGGCAATTTGTGGCATCACCGACAATGAGGGATTTTGTGGCCAGGGTGGGAGCTATCCTTTTTATCACCAATCGTCCGACACCATCACAAACTGCGGCCCGGGGGCGCCGGATTTTGAGGCCGCCGCAATCCGGACCTATCTCGCCACCCTGGCTCATCTCGCACAACCTGTCGCCCCCATTCCCGCTCCGCCAACCGGGATCGACGCCCAACCTGACGGCGCCAATAGAATTGCCCTGCACTGGTCATCTCAAGGACAGGGAATTGGATATCGGGTCTTTCGCTCCACAGGAATCTGCTCCAACCCAGGACCAGCAACGCTGATTGGTGAGACATCCGTGACCGACTACGTTGACACCTCGGCATCGGGAGACGTCCCCTACGCTTACACCGTGCAGGCATCCGCTGCTGCCGGCTGCAATTCCCCAGCCTCAGCATGCGTCGAGGCCATCACGACCGGCGAGTGCACCGAACCACCAACCTTTGTTGGCCTCGACGTGGTCACCAACCCTGCCACGAGTAACTGCCGCCTAGACCTGAACTGGACCGAACCCCAACAGATCTGGTGCGGTGGACCGGTGGTGTACAACGTGTACCGATCGACAACTGCCGGCTTCACTCCGACTCAAGAAACCCGCATCGCCTCCCACACCTCCGGCACCTCCTTTACTGACAATGGCGTGAATTTCGACGAAGCGTATTCCTACATCGTTCGTGCGGTCGATCTCGCTCATGGCGGCGAGGATGGCAATAGACACGAGGTCACCGGCGGTCCCACCGGCCCTACAGCAATCGGCACCTGGACCGACGATGCTGGAGACTCTGACCCAGCCAAGTTGATCCTCGAGGACCCTTGGACAGTATCGGCCGGGGCTGGTGTCAGCGGCGCCGCATACGCCACTGGATATTACGGTTCGAACACCTGTGCGTCATTGACCTCCCCTCCCCTTCTCCTTGACGCGAATCCGCAGCTTCAGTTCTGGTCCAAATACGAGATCGAAGACGGATGGGACAAAGGCGAACTCCAGATCTCCACCAATGATGGAAACAGCTGGACACGGATCGAGATGAGTTACCCGGGAAGCTCGAGCAATACCAACGACTCGTGTGGCCTCGGTTCGGGGACGTTCTTCACAGGGCATTCGACGAACTACGCCCCCTACACCGCCGATCTATCGTCGTGGGCCCATAACGAAATCGTCCTCAGATGGATCTTCTCGTCGGATGGGCTCGAGGAAGACAATGGTTGGTGGATCGACAACATTACGCTAACTGACGTAGCCGTTCCCTCGGAGTGCATCGGTGGCCTCATCTTCATGGATGGGTTCGAGTCTGGAACCATTGAGGCCTGGTCTAACTGAGCAGCCTCTGCTTCCTCTCTTTCCGGTTGGCTGTCAAATATATGAGATAGGATATCGTTACCTATCGTGACCACCCTGCGTACTCTCTCACCCGCCTTTGACTGGCGAACAAACCGACTGGAGTGGCCTGTCACTACCGAGGTCGGGCCAGGCCTCTCGGGTGTTCTCTCCACCACCACCGAAGTTACGTGGCTCGATCCCGCCAGCGGCAGCCTCAGCTACCGCGGTCGACCGGTGGAGACCATGGCTCTCGAACACGATTTTGAAGAGGTGGCCTTTCTGTTGATTACCGGATCAGACCCTGGTGATTCCGGAGAGTCTCTTCAAGAGTTTCGTGACAGTCTCAGAGCCAGTCGCCGATTGCCTCCAGAGGTTATCTCACTGATACGTGACATCGGTCCTGAAACTCACCCAACACGCCTTCTCCGCGCTGGAGTCTCGGCCCTTGGTTGTCACGAGATAACTGTGGACGACGATTTATCCGGCGAGCGCCACTGGCGTGAGCTGAGAATTGTTGGACAGATGGCTGCACTGGTCGGCCAGATAGCAGCAAATCAAAGAGGAGGCTCCTCCTCGACAGTCCCTGCCAACGACACCGGTTTGGCGGCGGGTCTTCTGGCGGCATTGCATGGCCACGAAGTCGAGGCCGAGGATGTCCGCCTTCTCGATCTGCTTTGGGTTCTCTACGCTGCGCACGGTCTTGATGCACCCACCTTCACCTCAATGGTGGTGGCGTCGTGCCTCGCTGATCCATATTTCAATATGGTGGCTGGGCTCTCGGCCCTTCGTGGACCCCGTCAGGGCGGGGCCATCGAAGCTGTCATGAACCAGTTTCGAGGCTTGGACGATCCCGCCAAAGCTGAAAGTCATGTCGAAGGCATCCTTGCCAGCGGAGGCAAAGTGGCGGGATTTGGCCACCGAAGCTATCGAATGCCAGATCCCCGGGCCGCTGTTCTGCGCCGTGAACTTGCCGCTATTGCTCGGCGACGGCGCTGTCCTGAAATCTTCGAAATCGCACGAGCACTTGAAACCGCAGCTACGACTGCTCTTGCCCCTCGCGGGGTCCACATCAACATCAACTTCTACGCTGCACCCATCTTCTCCCTACTGGGTGCCGAAGCGTCGCTCGTCCCGTGTCTCTATGCCGTAGGCCGTACCGCTGGAATGGTGGCTCTGGTGCGCGAAGCTATGGAAGGTACTCGTTTAGTTCGGCCTCTGAGTCGCTATGTCGGCCCTGGGGAACGACACCTCAATCCAATCGAGCCACCATGATCGGTTCATCGATTCCCCCGTCACCGCAGACCTATGGGTTGGGGCTCGAGAATCTCATCACCGGCAATACCGCCATCAGTGAGATCGACGGCCTCCTCGGAACACTGCGTTTTCGCGGCTATCCGGTGGAAGAACTCGTGGCAGGCGCATCCTTCGAAACCACGAGCTACCTCATTCTTCACGGTGAGCTGCCCAATCCTCGACAACTCGACGCCTGGTGTGATGAGCTTCAGCGCTGGCGAGTCCCCCCCGCCGCCGCGTTGGATGCGTTGGCCAGGTTGCCTCGCAGGGCTCACCCTCTCGCTCAGTACCGAACTATGCTGACTGTAGCCGCTTGCCACACCCCAGAGCCGGAGAATAACGAACTTGATGCACAGTGGCGTCGTCCAGCAAGGATTCTGAGCTGGACTGCCTCTCTTGCAGCAGCGTCGATTCGACATTTGGAGGGCAACGATCCCCTGCCACACCGCGAGGATCTCGGCTTCGCCGCGAACTTTCTCTACCAGGCCCTTGGCCGGGAGCCATCAGAGGAGCACACCCGCGCCTTCGAGGCGAGCCTCATCGTCCAGGCTGAACACGGCCTCCACGCCGCGGCGTTCTCTGCCCTGATAGTGATCTCGACCGGCGCCGACCTCGGCTCCGCCGTGCTGGCTGGAATGGGTGCGCTTTCTGGGGCTCGCCACGGAGGAGCCAATCAACTCGCTTTCGAGATGCTCGACAGCCTCACTGATCCAGACCACGCACGAAGCTGGGCCCAGGATGCTCTCGCTCGAGGCTTCCGTTTCCCCGGTTTCGGCCACCGGGTCTACCGGTGCCCCGACCCTCGAGTTCGTACCCTCGAACCATTTGCCGAATCACTGTTAGCCGCCAGCGGCCAGCAGGACCTCTGGCAGACCTATCTAGCACTTCGAGAAGAAGTAGAAGGCAACTTGGCCTCAAAGGGTGTCTACGCCAACGTCGACTCGATCACGGGCCTTATCTACCATCCTATCGGTCTACCGATCAGCGCGTTCCCAATCCCCTTTTGTCTTGCGATTCAAACCGGTTGGATGGCCCACTGCCTCGAGTACCTGCCAGATGGCCCTATGATCGAGCCGGGTGCTGTATACCTGGGATAGGGTCGAAGATAGCTCGGAGAATCTGCCGATCAACGGCACGTGTCGGGCACGTTGCGCTTGATGGGTAGGGACTCCTAGCCTGCTTCACGAAGTTATGTCTGTCTCAGGAGGAGTTGCTCCAGCTCGCAATCCCGGCACCAGGATGAGCGCAGTTCCGAAAGCGACGCAAGCAACAACGAGGCTCCAGGCCTGACCGACTCGAAGGTCAACCACAAGCAACTTCACGCCGGTCAGCGCCAACACGGGGTATGCCGCCAAGCCAAGGTCTCGCAACCCAGTCCTTCGCCCTACTGCTGCCAGAATTACCACCAGAAGGGCAAGCGTGACGCTCCGCGTTGCTTCGAGCGCTGGACTCCCATTCACGGCACCAGGCCAGATCCGCGCGACTAGCCCGGTCAGCAGCCCAGCCATACCGATCAGCAGCGGAATGAGCACTGCGATTCGTGGAACCCAGTCGGCCCAGTCCATCGCGCTTCCCCGATCGCCGATTGCGAGAATGATGAATCCGCTGATCACGCAGAGCAGCACCGCAAAGGGTAGGCTCGAGTAGACACCAGCGCCGGTTGCCACGTCCTCATCAACGAACACGCCGACCGCAGCACTGGCTAGGCCACTCGCCAACGAGGCGGCACACAACAGCACCGCTGCGTGAACCTTGACCGTGATGCGATCGTAGAACCCTCCCACCGCGGCAAAACCGAGGCCACAAATCGCCCAAGCGGTCGCGGCTGCCGTATGGGATCCCGGGATTGCAACTCCGACAAGCACCATGACTAGACCCAGCGTGCTGTAAAGGTAGAAAGTCCTGTTTCGCCCCAATCGTCGGTGGATGAACGCGAACGCCAGCCCGTAGCACGTGATTGCCAACGTCACGCAGAATCCAGCCACCAACCACCCACCGAGGTCACTATTTTGCACAATCGACGCAAACCCACCAACCCCGAGAACCACCACAGCCGCCATCTGGAAGACATCGAAGATACTGACCACACCGCCGGCGGCAAGTGTGGACTTCGCGACAACCACTGTGTACAACGCCGCAAAACCGGCTATGAGCAAAAGGACGGACGCTTCAGAGATGTCGGCGAAAGTCGGCACGGGGCCGTCCGGGGCCGTCATGATTTGAACAAGTATGAATAGCACAAGGTTCGCCGTTGCCGCGCCGAGCCAACGTGGCCCTGTCCATCCTGAAAACCGAGCCACGGCAGCCGATGCAACGCCAACTGCTATGACGAGCCCAGCGGATGAAATGTGCCGACCGATAACCAGGAATAGCCACATAGACACGCCGACACAGCCGAGTAAGCTGCTCCACAAAACAGCGGGAAGGTGATTTCGCAATGCAACCATGAAGCCTGCGCCGGTAGCCAAGGCCAACAGCACAACAGCTCCGTCGCCAGACAGCACTTCAAATCGCACCACCGCCTCCACGATCGCCGGATAAGCGACGAGACAAGCGGCTATTCCGTGGAGGTTTGCCGACAGCATTCTTGCGCTGCGACCTGCATGATCGGAGGCGATGAACCACACCGCGGCATAGATCATTGCCGCCATCACTCCAACAGGGGCAGGGAGTGTCCCGGTCTCCGTAATCGCGCGCAGCAGAAACCCGCCGCCCAGCACCAAAAACACGCGGCCACACAACGGCAAGACTCGCTCGTGGTCGAAGAGCTGCTGAGCGCCGCCGGTCGGCTGCTCGTCTGTTTCACTTGGCCGTGCAGCAGATGGGCTCGTGCCCGGCACGGTCGCGGGCCGCTCATGCCCACCTTCGAGGGCCGCAACCCGAGCCTCGAGGAGCCGCAGTCGGGCTTCGAGGCGTCGAAGAGCGGACTCTCTAACTGCCATTACTCCTGCTCCTCTCGGCTTCACTCGGGGGCAAACAACAGAAGCCCGAGCGTCCCACAGATAAACAACACAGTCACTCCGTCGGTCCCGATTCTTCCCCCAGATCTTCAAACGTCGGCAGCACCCGATCGAAAATCACCAACAACACAAACGGAATCAAGCAGATGACGACTGCGGCGAGAATCCCCTCCTTTTCGAACATTCCTGGAACATACGCCTCGCGATAACCGCGCATGCTCTTGGAGAACATCTGGCCCCCGATGACAACGTTCCAGCGCATCGAAAAGACCTGCAACAGCAACAACAGCGAGGCTACCGTTGCCAGAGTATTTCGGATGGGATCGCTCATGTAGCGATCCATGACGACGACGATCATGAGCAGTATCAGCGGAATCAGCCCGCCGAGAACCATTTGGATTGAGATGAACGAAACTGACAGCTGATTTGCCAACAGCGGTCCGATGACCTCCCACTCTTCCGCGTTCTCGTAGGAAAGCGTCATAATTTCGAGAACTTCCAGGGTGAGAGAAGCGATCATAAAGAGCCACAGCCAGCGTGCCATAGAGGCGACGGTTCGTCTCTCGATAGGCATCCCTTTGATCTTCATTGCGATCTGGTAGAGAACAATCAGCAGCGCAATTCCGGAGACCACGGCGGAGAACAAGAAGATCACCGGCATCAGCGGCGTCGACCACCAGGGATTTGCCTTCAATGCACCGAACAGAAAGCCGACGTAGCCATGCAGAAGGCAGGCCATGGGAATACCGATGGCCGCGAGGACGCGCGTAATTCTGCGGTCCATTTCGAGGGCAGCTTCAGACAAATCGTAGACGCCCAGTGCGAGCAAGGCGTACAAGCGCCGCTTGATGCCCTTAGAAGCGATGGCAGCACGAATGATGTCAGCACGAAAAACGAACCAGATCTCAAGAAGAACCACGACGAAGTACGACGAGTAGATCAGGCCAAAGCCCGCCATCGCAGACGAAAAATTAGGCGTCACAATCACCATCGGCCCTCGCTCGGGATGGCCTAAGTGGTTGAGTAGAGGAAGAGTCGCTACCGAGAGGAAACAGAAACAGGTCGCAAGCGCCAATCGCCCAACCGGCTTCAGTTCGTCCCGACCGAACACGTGGTACAGGGATGACACGATGAAGGCGCCGGCTACCAATCCCGTGAGGTACGGGTACAGCACGATCATCAGGCTCCATGAGATATGGACATCATTGGGAAACAAAAACCCCGTGACCTCAGGTGGCATCAGCGCACCTCCTTGTCGAGTCCCAAATAGAAGCACTGGGGCTGAGTCAGCAGATGAGGTTGAAGGACCTGGACCCGTTCGGTTTCAAGGATCTCGACTACTGGGTCGTCGGGATTCAACCGGTCACCGAGCATGCGTGCACCAACCGGGCAGCTACCAACACACGCCGTCGTCAGACCCTTCGAGATTCTGTGGTAGCACAGCGTGCACTTCTCCGCCGTGTGGGTGTCGGGGTTGAAGTACCGACTCCCATAGGGACAGGCCTGAACGCAGTAGCCACATCCAATGCACTGCTTGGAGTCAACTAGCACGACCCCGTCGACGGTCGAAAACGATGCGCCCACTGGGCAGACCTGAGTGCACGGTGTGTTCGCGCAGTGATTGCAGAGCTTTGGCACAAAGAACGACTTACGCACGTGCTGATGTGCTGGGTCCGGATCGAATCCAAACTCACCACCTCGCGGCGAGTCGACGTGAATCTCTCCGTCGAACGGAATCGCGTACCTTTCGATCCAGGTCCGATATCGCCCTTCTGGGACATTGTTTTCACGCCGACAGGCGCGCGCGCAGGATCCACACCCTATACAGGCTCGTGTATCGATGAGGTAGACCCAACGATGTTTGGTCCAGTCGTATTCAGGTCCCTCTTCCACGCCTTCCGCAGTCCTTGGCAAAATCAGCCCAACAGCGAGAAGCGATGCGGCTGCACCACAACCGGACACAGCAGTTTGCTTGATGAAATCTCTGCGGTTCGTTTTCCGACTCATCGCAGCCTCCCGCTAGAGATCCGCAGGCGAATGCGGATCGTGGCACGCAACACAGACGTCGCTCTCAAGGTCTACCTCAAACTCTGCCAGGTGTTGTTTCAAGTTCACTTGCGGGAACCGCGCCGGCCGCGCGTTGAGCGCGCGATGGCATCGCGAACACAGCTCAACGCTCTCCGGCACCGGCATCTCGGCTACCACCTCACCGTCGACGACGTGATCCGAAAGAACCGAGTGACACAGCTCGCATTTGACGTTCCTGTGGCTGCCCGCGACGTGTCTCTCAGGTTGGACATCGTGGCACTCGCCACACGCAGCGTCACCTGCGTGTCGGGCAAGCGGCGCTCGATGATCGGCCACCGCATCCGCTCGATACCAGCCGTACTCGCCCCACGAATCCGGCACGAAGAAACCTCGTCCCAGTACCATCGCCGCAACCACGACAAACAGGAGAATCACCACTCGAAACACATGCTTCGCGTGGCGGAGTGGCCCTTCACTCATGATCTCGTTCTCCCTTCGCTTGCTGCACATCTTGAGGTACTGGAAGTCGATCCCGCGCCAGCAGCCAAGCAACAACTCCTAGCCGTCGGGGTTGCTCCCCAGCATGCTCATCGCCGGCAGGTAGGTCCTCGGGCTTCAAGAGCCAAGCCAAAACCCCTAACTCGTGCGAATCAGATGGTTGTGCCTGGGTCGAGGGCAGTTTCTCGCGCTTCCAGATCTCACCAAACCCTGCGGCGCGCCCTTTCGCGATCTCAGGTCGCTGCAGGGTTGGCAAATCCTCTCCCTCGACCAGCCATCTGAGAAATCGGCCCGCGGCCCCGCTTCCGTCAAGGAACCTCCGCTTTCGCGTCCCTCCGGCCCCCTGGCGCAGGTCTTCAGCGCCCACCACGGCCACATCCTTGTCGTCGGCTTGTCTGACGGAAATTGAGCGCGCGTCTCAATACAAACCAGCTACCCAACTTACTCCTCGCCTGAGCTTTCTACCACTTAGTTTAGTGCTCAAGTGCTCAAGATTGCAAATTAGGACAAACAGGTCCACCTAACTCACCTTTCGCGAGTCCAATGTGAATTTTGTAAGCCACGCTCGAACACGTCACCCCTTCGCCTGACAATCCCATCTGCATATCGCAGCAACGATGAGAGACCTCGTGATCTGTGATGTCGGTGCCATGGGTCAAGATGTAGTCGCGGGCGAAGGCATGGGCGCGATCAATCAGAAGGGAGGAGCGAAACCCCAAGACCTGGATACAAGTCTCGAGAATCGGCGGGCAGGTCAGATCTCTCGGCGGTGGCTTCAGGTCTTCCGCATCGTGTGAGTTCGATCTTTCCCGTTCGTGTCGTCTTCGACATCTTCGAGGTGACCAGTGCTGTAAATCCCAATTCCACGAATCGGAGCCTTGCGATACTTGAATTCGCTTCCGGTGAGGTCTAGGACGACGATTCTGTCTCCTGCTAAAAGTGACAGGAGAGCCTGGACACCGGACACGCCAACAAACAACGCCCCTCCGAGCCTCTTGTCGGTGTCATAACCCAGGTAGCCACCGCGACTCTCCGAAGATCCATAGACAGTGATGTCTCCGGAACTCACACCGTTGGCTTCGTGCGACAGGCACACACCTAGGTCGACCGACAGAAAGTCTTCACTCTCGTGGCCACCACCACTGGATGAATAGCAGGCGTCCCATGATTGAACAGTTAAGCGGTACGAAGCGGGTGTTTCGGAGTTTCTCTTACGTCCAGCCATCTCGATACAGTTATCCGCAACTCTTGCGGAGACGTTCCCATGTATCCGCTCATTTTTCTTCAGGGCAGCTACAGAAACATTAAGGCCATGCCAATCTGATCGGGCTCGGACAGACCGTCCCTAGTGGGCGACTTGGTGAATAGCTACGCCGGGAGATTTAGGCGTCTTACGCGATATGAATATTCCAAGCCTCTGACTGGTTTCCTCTTTCGAACTGAACGCCTCAACTTAACGCGATAGTTACCTGAAGGAGGAAATGAAATGGTATCCCTCACCGCACTATGGCTACCTATCTTACTCTCGGCAGTCGCTGTCTTCATCGTGAGTTCGGTCCTACACATGGTTCTGTCCTATCACAAGAACGACTACGTGAAATTGCCGAAAGAGGCTGAGGTCCTCGACGGTCTTCGGAATGCCGGCGTCGTGCCAGGCGCCTACTACTTTCCCTGCCCTGATGACCACAAGGAAATGGGCTCTCCCGAAATGCTGGAGAGGTACACGACAGGGCCGGTTGGAATCATGACCGTGCTCCCGAATAGACCGCCAATGATGCCCAAGCATCTGGCAATGTGGTTTGTCCATAGCCTGGTTGTGAGTTTCTTCCTCGCCTACGTGGCGAGTCGTACACTGGCCGCCGGCAGTGACTACCTCGCTGTGTTTCGTGTGGTCGGCGCCGTTGGATTCCTCGCCTATTCAGCTGCCCATGCAAGCGACTCGATCTGGAAGGGTCAAGCCTGGAGCACCACGACAAAACACATTGTTGACGGTCTCGCCTATGCACTGGTGACTGCTGGAGCCTTTGCTTGGCTCTGGCCATAGTCAGATTACCGGCATAGCAGTCAGGACCCGCTTGCGCGAAACCAAACTGCGCCTCGCAAGCAGTTTGACCTCATCTTGCGTTATGAATATGGTAGGCCGCATGACTTGTCAGGGAGTGTAGGGAACGAGAGAATCGTATGATCTCGTCTCGCCTCTACTGGACTAGATGCGCAAGACGAGAATTGGAGGTCCCGAAATGCCCCGTGCTTCTCTGATTGCTTTGCTTTCCGCGTCTCTCA
>JAAESQ010000342.1 GCA_024229275.1 bacterium
ACCCCCTACCCCCCCCACCCATCGCCTTTGTTTCTCCGAGGATAGTCACCACCTCCGAGCTCCGCACTGCGCCGGCCTCCCGTCCGGCCTCAAGGCCAAGCGATACACACAAACACCGGCGGCCGTCCGCCGCGCTGTGATATAGAACGCCCCGTATCTCTTCTCCCTGAGCCTCACGAGCTCGGAACATATGGTACCGGGTGGGTACCCCGTGATACGCGCAAGGGCCTCGAGCGTAAAGGCACCCCCGTCCTGTATCAGATCCAGTACATCCGCAATTAAACGGCCCGTCATTTTCTTTCTCACCGATTGCGCTCGAGTTGTTCGATCGCTTGGGATATCAGGTCGAGCTTGTGCGCCACCGATTCGCCCTTGCTTATCTTCTCGCCTAGCTCCTCAATAGCCACGGCCAGCCGCTCGCCCTTCTCCTCAAGCGAATCCGTCTCGCTCCACACCCGCTCGAGCATTAGAGCTATCGTCTCGAGGGCCGCCGCCTTCCTACCCTCGAGCTCTAGCGCCTTCTCCTTGTAGTTGTCCATACCTCCCGTTAGCTTGTCGAGGGCCGCGCCTGCGTCCGACTGCAAAGTCTTAAGCGATTCGAGGGTTTCGATCTCGAGATCGTCAAACGCTTTCCGCTCCTCGGGTGACATAAGATCCTTATCTGGCTGTTTGTTTTCTGGCATTGCTTCACCTTTCCTCTTTAGGCATTCACCACAGACTAACTTCATTCTTTCTGACATCTCACAGGCCCCCATCCATCCTCACCTTAAGAAGTAGAGCTAGCCGTGTGATCGCCTCGAGTCCGTTCATATGCTGGGCGTCCTTGCCGAATAGCGGGCGATCCTCGAATAACGTCACGAGCTCGTAAGGATCAAGCCCTCCGCGTTCGCTCAAACGTTTAAGCGTCTGCCCGTGGTTTTTTTTCGCTCGCCTCTCGAAAGGAGACACGACCGAAAACGGTATGGTATCCGGGAGGCCCGCCTCTTCAGCTAGCGCACGCTCATCACGGTCTAAATGAGCCTTCATGATTTTAAACTCTCGCATTGCTTCACCTTTCCCTTTCCTTATCTCACGCCTCGCCTTTCGGTGTGTATCCGTTGCACTGCTCCAGATACCCCGGATTGAAGTTAGCCGGCCAGGTGTCCCCACCTCCCACGATACCGAGCTCCACCCGCGCGGCGGCCGCCCCGGTTATGAAGGCCTCCGCCATAGCTGCTATAGGATCACTCGGCATGTTTGCCTGAGCCTTCGGGTGTAGGCACTGAATGTGCGCATCGCCCGGAAGGATCCCTTTGTGCGTACACCTGTGGCATTGTGGTCTGTCTCCCATCGTTTCCACCTTTCCGGCTGGATAGATCTCTAGCAGGTACCCCATGATCCCAGCCTTTATCTATGCGGCCTCCGTTCTAAACGATTAGCTGATACCCCGTGTCGAGCTCCTGATGGAACTCCAAGATCTCGTGTATGTCGTATGGGTGGGTTTCGCCCTTCGTGAGCGTGTTGCGTAACACCTGGAATAGATGCATCACGCCCGAGGCCTCGTCGATATCGGCGTCGACAAGGATATCCCCCGGCCGATCTTTACTCTCGAGAAATGTTAGCTGCAGGTTTCCGTAGAGCTCCTCAGTTTTGAACGATTCGAGCAATCGGTAGCCTGGTAGAGCGTGAAGCGTAGCGGAGGCCCTTCGGAAATCCGCTCCGGTCGTTGAATCGCTGACGGCCGCGAGGAGATCTACATTTGGCTCGAACCATATCCGATCCTGGTTGATCCGCGTGATCTTCTTCACGAGCTCGGCCACTGACCGCCCCCCGACGATAGTCGCCTCCATTTTCGCCCATATGTTCATCGCACCGGCCACCTGCTCGCGCTCGAGCTCCGAGATATTCGCGATCATCCCCTCGAGCTCTCCCAGGCGGTATATGTGGATCCGCCGTACCTTTTCCGGCCTCACTGGAGCGTGTAACGTGAGCTTACTCGAGTCTCGAGCGAAACTCGCGATAGGACGATGGCGCGAAGGAAACGCCCTCACGTGATAAAGCTTCGTAGGCACGAGGCCTTCGATCTCGAGCGTTTTCGGCCCTTCGATCACATGTTCCGCGACTAGTTTCCGCGTGCTATGTTCTCGCACGAGGATCCGGACGGTATCCTCGAGCGGTTCTCGTTTCGAGTTTTGGAGTTTGATTTTCATCGCCTAAACCCCCATCGGTTAAAACTCGCCGAATATCGTGGAGTAGACTGATCCGCTTTTCCGCGAAAGCCGGCGAATAGTCAACATTGATAATCTCAATGCGCCTAGTTTCGCATTTTTCGCACACTCCGCGGAAATTCGTTTCCTCGATCACGCTTTCGAGCGCTTCCTCCATCCTCTCGAGAAGATCTTTACACGCTTTCATTGGAGCCCCCCCCCTCATCAAAAAAAGCGCCTTGTGTTTCGGCTCGAAACTCCTCGTCTGATCGATAGAGATCTAAAACACCTTGCTCCATCCTCCGTGCCGCGGCCTCACACCACCGCTCGCTTATTTCGATCCCGATCGCCTTCCGGCCGAGATCCTTCGCGACCCGGAGCGTGGTACCCGCGCCCATATACGGATCCACTATGAGCTCGCCCGGATCTGTGAAATTGGAAATGATCGCCCTCATGAGCGACTCCGGTTTTTGCGCTGGGTGGATTTTCGGTCCGCGCTCGCGGCCGTTTACGGGATATCGGTACACGTTCCGGCCCCCTCCGCCGTTCCACTTCTTACGGCCGGCCGGGTGGGCCAAAACGAAGGCCTCCGCGGCCGCGGCCGGCCGATCGCCGGTAAACTGCGGCGCGCTGTCGACCTTGTCCCATATACAGGCCCTCACGTAGTCAAGATCGGATCGTTGGATCGCGGCCTTCCACATTGAGATCGACTCGAGATCGCAAAACACCGCGGCCCACCTCCGGCACTGCACCCGAATCGACGCGGCGAATTGCTCCGCCTCCAGGCCTGTGATCGGCTCGAAACCGAGCTCCGTGTGAGCGATACCAACGCGCGGTTTCCCTTTGTCCGTGAGCGCGGCCCCGATCCACTGTTTTTTGTGCGTGTGCTCGGAGTACGGCGGATCGGTTATCACGTGATCGCACCTATCGAGGGCCATGAAAACGGCCTCCCACTTGTCGTGATAAATCGCCACGTGCTGATCCTCGTAATACGGTTCCAAACTCATGAACTCCCCTTTGCTGCTAACTGCTCGTCGACGCGGCGGATTTCATCGTGAGTTTTGTTTAGTCTCTCGACAAGAAATCGCTTCCGATCTTCCTTCGTGGCCGCCGGTAGAAATTTCTCACTGTTCGTTAGCCCGATCTCCACGAGCTCACGCATTAGATCCGACATTGTGAGCGCTCGCCGTGTGCATTCCTCGTCGAGCCGCTTCGCCATTTTTGTCGTTACCGCTGCGCCGATCACTTTTTCATAGCTCATGCTTTCACCTTTCGCCTTTCCTCGGTTTGTCTACTCCTCGGCCGCTTTCACTCGGCACCCTCCGTTAGATAGATACACGGTCCGCCCATCCTCGAGCACAACCGCCTTCTCGTAAAACTCCGGCGGCCCTTCTGCTCCGTCCCCGACCTCGATAAACACGTTCTCGAGGATCGAAACCTTCACGGGACGATTGAGAAAGACCGCCACTAGCAAAACGACGGCCGCGAACGCGATCGCCCAGGCCGGATTGATTTTTTTCACGGTCCCCCCCGTTCTGTAGCTTCGGCCTCCGCAGCCTCACGATCCCGTTCATATTCGAGCAAGGCCGCGTTGCACTCCTCAGATTCGCAAACGTACATGGTTCCGTCATAACGGAAAAGGCCGTCGCGCGTCCCGCAATTGAAGCATTTACAAAGATCTGTGTTTTTCATTCGTCCAATCCTCCGAAACGCTCCTGAGCGTCCGCGAGGGCCTTCCCCTTTAGCCGGCCCCCGCGGTATAGCTCCTCGAGTACTCCGGAACCGTAAAGCACTACGTTCTGTAGCACGGTCCCGCCTTCCGGCTCGAGGACCGCGCCGCGCTTGCCCGGTTTCCAATCGTACCGAGTAGCGCCGAAGTGTAAATGTGTCTCTCGAGGAGCCCGAGGCCTCCAAGGATCTTTACTCACTCGAGGCCTTCGGTGAGAGAGCGGCCCGCATGTGTATGAGCTCGCCTTTCTCATCTCGTGCGACGAGGTTTTCCCCGTCCGCGGCCGCGATCGGCTCCTCGCCCTCACCCTGATCGAATAGCGTCCGCTGGCGGCCCTTCTGGAGCGCCTTCCAAAACGCTTCTATGTCTTTTTTCCACATCCCGTGGCGAGACGCGACCGCGGAGAACTCTTCGATATCGTGTTTCCGGATCCGGTAGCACTTCCGCCCCTTTTCATCCTCGATCGGCTCGAGGTTTTTTGCTCGCTGCAATGCCCCATGTGAGAGCTCGTGATCTAGTAGCGCCGTTCTCTGCTCGTCTGTGACTTTGGGATCGCCCCAAAACGCCCGATTCAAAACAATGATGAGATCGTAATCTGCGAGCTCACGATCTAGATCGCTCGCGACCTTCATCATGCCGAGCTGCAAGCGGCCGTCGACGTCCGGTTTCCATGAGAGATTGAAGGCGAGCGCGATCCGCGCCTGGGTGAGATCGTCATGATTCTCCGTGATTAGCCTACGGAGCTCCGCGTACATCGAGGGCCCTTGCCCCTCCGTCGAAGATATGAGCTCAAATGAAACCTTTTTTGCTTTCGGTGTAGCCTGTGACGGTTTCTGTTCGTTTGCGTTTTCGTTTTCCATTGATTCGATCCTTTCTCTGAAATGGTTTTAAGAGCTCGGCCGCCCCCGAACCCGCTCATTCCATCCAAAGGCGGCCGAGCTCCGTGGCGAGCTCTAGGGGAGACGTTCAAAATGTTTTTTCTTCACTTTAAACTTCTTTTCCTCGCCTGTAGTGCCGATAACGACGATGAAAAACTCCCCCTTTTTATCGAGCGCCGCCACCCTCTCGACCTCGCCCAGGTCGAAAAGAGCTAACTGTGAAGTTAAAGAGGCCTCGCCGCCCATGGCGTTAGAA
>JAAESQ010000343.1 GCA_024229275.1 bacterium
TCTGGATCAAAGACTGGACCCGAACTCAGACCGAGAGTCCCGGAGTCGAGCACTGAAACGGTTTCAGGTTGCCAGGAAAACGGCGCATTCGATCCCACAAAGAACGGCTTCCACGCTGCCGCGACAGCATCCTTCCCTCGGAACTCAGTGGATCCGCTGAGAAAGACTGTCTCTGCAGTCAGGAAGGCAGCGAATGCCGCGTGATCACGATCAGCCATAGTCTTGGCAAATGCGATCTCGGTCTCACGCACGGTATTCGCCAGCGTCTCGTTTGTATCTCCTGCACCGGTGATGCCCACACCCACCAAGAGCAACACGACAACAGTCCACACAGACACCTCTCGTGCCATAATGGCCTCCACTTCCTAACCTGACATACCGCCGTTTTCGGCGCCGATGACTCATCAAGCCTACAACTCTCAATGCAGATCTCTATGGAACTAAATCCAGACCATTCCCGTACTGTCGGAATGAGTCTTGCAAACTTGGACCCCACGTCAGATTGCAGACGTACAACTCTGTTCATAGGAGGACCTCGATGATTCTCAGGACCCTGCTCATTCTCACGCTGACTGCAGCACCAGTTTTCGCCGGCTCCCTCGATCAAGCAAGGGCACTGATCGACGAAGGCCAGTTCGCCGAAGCCAAGCCTTTGCTCGAAAAGGCACTCAATGAAAAGGCTAATGAGGGAGAGGCTCTCCTCTTACTCACCCGCACGTGCAATGCACTCGCCGACTGGAAGGACGGCGTGAAGCATGGCAAACGCACTGTCAAGCTTCTCCCGGAGAGCAGCGAAGCGCATTACGAATATGCGGTTGCACTTCGCATCAAAATGTCCAATGTCGGCTCGATGAAAGCGATGTTCGCTATCGGTAACTACAAGGACGAACTCAAAGCAGCGATCGAACTAGATCCCAAGAACATCGACGCCCTTACCGAACGCGTCGGATTTCTGGCCAACGCCCCGGGCATCGCAGGAGGGGATCTCGACGAAGCCGCGACAGAAGCAGCCAAGCTAGAACAACTTGACTGGCGGGTCGGTAAAGTGATGCAGATTGGAATCAAGGCCGGCCAGGAAGACATCCCAGCCGCTATTGGCATCGCTAATGAAGTCTTGGAGCGCTACCCAGATGACACCGATGCACGCTCGAGTCTCGGCTTTGTCCTGCAAAACGACGAACAATACCAAGCAGCCGACGAACAGTTCACTCTTCTCGCCGAGAACGAAGACCCAGCGGTGGCTGCGGCAGCGCTTTACCAGCGAGGAAAAACACGCGTTCTTGGAGAGTATGAACTCGAAGAAGCGATTGAGTTCTTTGACAACTTCATCGAGGTAATCGGTGACGGTATTCCTGAGCTGCCGGACGAGTCAGCTGCCCACTGGCGCATTGGTATGGCGCAAGAGAAACTTGCCCGGACAGCCGACGCCCGCGCTTCCTACACGCGGGCAGTCGAGCTGAATCCCGACTTCAAA
>JAAESQ010000344.1 GCA_024229275.1 bacterium
CGTTCCCCTTTTGTGAACACCTTGACTTCACCGGTAACGATGAGGAACAAACTCGATCCCTCTTCACCTTCTGTGACGATGATGTCGCCCTCTTGGAAGGATCGAAGCGAAGTTGACGAAAGGATCTTCTCAAGCGCTTGCTCACGGAATGAAGCGAACAGCGCTGAAGCCTGCAACTCTTTGAATTCTTGCTCTTCGGCCGCGCTCTCGGAGTCCTGCATGTCTTCGAATCGTTGTGGCGTCCTCGCAGGGAGTGGTCGTTCATTCGACGGCTGACCTTTGCGTTCCTCCTCAATAAGGCGCGCAAGCTCGGAGTTGACGTCCTCTAAAGCGGGATCGAGGCGGAGGACTTTTTTATACAGAGCAATCGCCTTGGCGTAGAATCCGTCCCGGGCGTAGCGTTCGGCAATCTCACGATAGAGCCTGATGGCCTGGCTGCGATCACCTGCCATCCCGAGGATTTCGGCTTGCCTGAGCAGAAGATTGAACTGCCGAGGGTTCTTCTTGAGTTGATCCGCGACTGCTTCCAGGGCTTTGTCGTATTCACGATTCGCCAGAAACCGGTCCAGGTCTCCGATTTTGGGCCGAGAAAACGGGAGTCTCATGCCACATCCTCCGTCTGTGTGTTCGTGGCCAATTTGGAATGCTCCCATTTTGGAGAGATACTGTCAATGCAATGGGTTGCGCATCTGCCTGATGGGCTGGACAACACGAGCTACAGTTACTGTCCCTGCGTGCCTGGTAGGTGGGACGGGAAGCCGTCAGCTATATCGACTGGCAACTCATGGATGATCGTGATCAACCCACTCTGAATCTCAAATACTTGGATGCTACCGGCCGCAAGATCTCCTCCTGGAGTGAAATCCATACCACAGGAGATTCCTTGGTAGTCCACCTCTTCCCCGGCTCGAACCTTTGTCAGCGCATGGTTGACTCCCGCAGCATTAATCGCTGGCGTGAGTTCTCCGCCGCCGCCGGTGATTGTTGCCAACGTATCCCGGATCGCCCGTCTGCTCGTCGATCCGGCCTTCTCCGCCGAGAGGCAGACGCTGAGGACCACATCGAACGCTGCTTGCGACAGCAAGGCGGGTGGTTGTCCGAACCGTGCAGTGAAGGCGCTCGTCCACTCCTGGATGTTCTGCTCGGAGACTCCGCCACTGCCACGTGTCAGAGTGCCTCGCACACCTTCAAGGCGATCGCCGCCGACGGCTTCGATGAGGAATGGGTGTGACATAGCGTCTGAGAAAATGAACCTCGAGAACAGCTCATTGTCCAGAGCCTCTACCAGAAAGATCTCACCTTCCTTGGCGAAAGCGATCGTGACCAGAGCTTCCGGGGATCCTGCCGCTGCTTCACGCAGTTCACCAAGGTAGCTCGGTCGGTCGGGTTCGATCGCAACGGCCGACGTGATCTCACCGCCATATGCTTGGGCAAACTCTTCCCACAATTTGATCCCGTAAGGATCATTACGATAGAGAATCGCTACTCGGCTCAGGTCCTCGTCCTCAGCAATCCAGGCGAGAACCGGTCCCTGCACGCTGTCGGAGAGGCAGGATCGAAACACGTATCCGTCGTCAACAAACGAAGTCAGCAGAGGAGTTGTTGCAGACGGACTGATGATCGGCACCTTGGCCTCGATCGTCACCTCTCCCGCGACAACAAGAGCTGCTGCACTGCTGAGTGGGCCGAAGATTGCCGATACGTTCTCCTCGTCGACCAAGCGCCGAGCCTCATCCACCGAGACTGCAGGGTCTGTGGCGCCATCTGCGATGACGAGTTCAACGTCTCGTCCGCCAACGCCCCCGGCCGCGTTGATCATTTCGACGGCGAATAGTGCACCTTCCTCGGCGGGTACGCCGAGGTGACCCAGTCCTCCTTCGTAGTCGAGAAGCAGACCGATGCGCAAAGCACCGTCGGATTCCTCGGTGCTCTCGGGTGCTCCAGTTTCACCGCAGGCGATCAAGAGGAACAGACTAGAAGCCGTCAGCAGAACAACGAACAACTGACCAAGGCTCGGAGTCGCAGGTGTTGGGTCAGTTCGCCTTGTGCTCATTCAGGTCTCCTCCGGAAATGCATCACGGGTTCGCCGTTGAGTCTATCTGTTTGCTCCCAGCAAATCGAGGTCTTCACAAATTCGTGCCGGGAGCGAGCGCAAGTGATAAAATCGCGACAGGGTGTCTCAACAAGATATGCGAGCGGGGCTTTCGGTCCCTTAGGGGATTGCCTCGGCGTGTGGTTCGTGTGTCGAGCATGTGGCGAATCTCATGCGCAAAGGGCTGGGTCAATGGTGGCGAAATGAGTGGGTTCTGTCGCCATATGGGCTCCGCCGGAAGCAGGAGCTGGGGAGGCTCACGCGATGGCCAAGCCAACGTACGAAGAGCTGGAGGAGAAGCTAGAGGCGCTCGAAGACCAAGCCCTCGAACGGGAGGCGGATGACGCGGCAGTTCGAAGGAGTGAGGAGTTGTTTCGAGCGCTCGCAGAATCCTCCCCAGCCGTGATTACGATCCATGGGCTGGACGAGGGTCAACTCGGTAAGTACCTCTACGTGAATCCGGCTTTCGAGGAAGCGTTTGGTTACACCAGAGAAGAAGCGTTGCAGATGACCCCGCTGAAGCTGATTCACCCTGACGTGAGGGACGATGTCTCCGAAAGTGCTGTTGCTCGTTTGAAGGGTGAGAAGGTCCAATCGCGATACGAATTCAAGGCGACTACGAAAGGCGGGGATGTCAAGTGGTTCGATCTTTCTGCAACAGTGATCAACTACGACGGCAGGCCGGCCACCGTGGCGGCGACTCAGGAGATCACGGATCGCAAGCGGGCAGAGGTGGAGTTGCGAAAGGCCCATGATGAACTTGAGGTTCGGGTCAGAGAGCGAACCCGAGATCTGAGCAAGAGAAACCAGGAGCTTCGGGAGAGCGAGGCTCGCTTTCGCGCCGTAGCGGAAGCCGCTCCCTGCGGGATCTTCATCTACCAGGGGACGAAAGTTGTCTATGCCAACGATTCATTGGTCGAACTCTCGGGCTACTCGCGAGACGAGCTGGCGGGCAGGCACTTCTGGGAAGCGATTCACCCCGATTTCCGCGACCTCGTCCGTGAGCGGGCCGCGGCTCGGTTGCGTGGCGAATCTGTCCCGGCTCGCTACGAGCTGAAAGTCATTCGTAAGGATGGACAGGAACGCTGGGGCGACTACTCGGCATGCCGTCTCGAACTGGCCGGAGGACCTGCAGTGTTGGGTGTGGTTGTCGATATCACCGAGCAGAAGCACGCCGAGGAGCAGATCAAGGTCATGGCGTACCATGACACGCTCACAGGCCTGCCGAACCGGAGACTCTTCGCCGATCGACTCTCTTTGGCTGTCGCGCAGACGCAGCGGGCAGGCGACAGGATCGGCATCCTGTTCTTGGATCTGGATCATCTCAAGAAGATCAACGATACGTTGGGCCATACCCTCGGAGACCTGCTGCTTCAGGCGGTTGCAGAAAGGCTCCGACAGTCCGTACGGGAAGGCGATACCGTAGCGCGCCTGGCCGGCGACGAGTTCACTATCCTGGTACCGGGGATTGCCGGAGTGGATGATGCCGCCTTGATTGCTGAGAAGATCCTCGATTCCGTGAGACAGTCGTTCTGGTTCGGCGATCGAGAGATTCGCACGTCTTGCAGCATCGGTGTCAGTGTCTTTCCCGACGACGGGACGGACGTCGAGACGCTCCTCGAGAGCGCCGACTCCGCGATGTATCGCGCAAAGAAGGCAGGGCGCGACACCTACAAACTGGCTCATAGTTCGGATCAAGAGCAGGCTTGAAAGATACGAGCGATCGGCGACAAAACGAGGACCAAGCAGATGTCAGATCCTACTGGTTCGAACTGTCCTCAAGCTGATCGAGGAGCTGACTCAGCTCCTGTACGCGGAGGTCGAAGACGCTGATTGCGGTTTCGTACGGAGTGCTCTCGCCCATGTTCACACCGGCATTTTTGAGTAGTGCCATTGGTGCATCGTTGCCGCCGTTGCGAAGATACTCGAGGTAGCGCGCAGAGCCCTCCGTTCCTTCAGTCTTGACCATCTCGACAAGCGCCAGTGCAGCGATCGATCCCCACGTGTAGTTGATGACATAGTGATTCATGTACAGGGCTTCGATGTCCATCCAGCCGTATTTGCGAGCCTCGATGAGGGGTGAGCCGTCCGCTTCGGCTTGGCGGTACTCACGGAGAAGTTCGAAGTATCGCCGGTTGAGCCAATCGGCGCTCAGGCTACGACCTTCTGCAACCTGCCGGTGTATCTCGGCCTCGAACTCAGCCAACCTGGCCTGGTCGAAGATGGCTGCTGCCATTCGGTCGAGAGAGCGTTCGAGGATCTGCAACTTGTGCCACGGGTCGCTTGAGGTGGCGAAAAGGGCGTCTGAGAGTATGTGCTCGTTGAAGAGAGCCGCGATCTCGTCGGTGATTCCGGACGAAGAATGCGCGGTGCATGGATTGCTGGAATCCATGAGCCAGAAATGAATGGCGTGTCCGAGTTCATGAGTGGCGACGTAGACGTCAGAGAGGCTGCCGGTGAAATTCAAGAGTACGTACGGGTGTGCTCCTGGGACCGGAGTGGTGCCGCCGAAGCCCTTCTTCCCAGGGCGCGGGTAGCGATCGGTCCATCCGCCGTTGAATGCTGTACGGAGCGGTTCGAGGTATGGTTCGCCGAGGAATTCCAGCGAACTCAAGATCAAATGCGAGGCTTCGTCGAAACTGTACGAGGCAGCGTTGGAGGCGGTACGGATAGAGGCTAGGCGGGCCTTGATCCTGAGGTACTCCTGCAATGAGCCGCGGTTTGCGCGCATCGTATCGATCGTCGTAGTAAAGATGACCGGATCGATATGGTCGGAGGCGAGCCTCGCGGAGAGGCTGTCAGAGTGGCCACGGGCTGTGGCGTTGTAGTGCCGCCGTTTGACCTCGCCGTCGATCAGTGCGGCGAAGGTGTGTTCGAAAGCCCCGAAGGCGCTGTGATAGGTCTCGACCGCCAGGTTGCGATCGTCCCGGTTCTCAACGTCCAGTAGCGAGGCAAATGTCGGGTAGTCGAGCTGATGCACGCTGCCGTCAGAGAGGGTCACAGTGGGTCGCGGCATCTCGCTGCCGGCCAGAGCGCGGTAGGCCATCAGGGACGCGTAGCCGAAGGAATCAGTGCCGGCCACCAGGCGCTCCTGCTCGGGCGCCAGGGCGTTGCGGCTGGAGGCGAAGACATCTTCGATCTCGAACCCGAAACGGGCGAGGGCAGGTTCCGCGCTCAGATACTGGTCGAACGCCTCTTGGCCGAGCGCCAGCAGCCGGCTGTCCGTGTCGGAGATGATGGTCTGCCAGCGGCTGAAGTGTTGCAGCATCTGGCTGGTCATCTGGCGATAGGCGGCACTGTCCATGTTGGTTGACGTGTTCAGATCGGCGTAGGAGATAAGTCTGAAGAAAGAGCGCGCCAGCTCGCAGTCCAGCTCGAAGTACGCCAGCATCTGAGAGGCGGATGATGGCCAATCCGGCGCCAGCTCGGAGATCCGATCGATTTGAGCGACGAATTCAAGCCGTGCCCCATCCCATGCAGTGTCGGAAGGATAGATGTGGGTCAGGTCCCACGTGTCCGCCTGATCGGTCGTTGAGGTTGGTGGAGACGCGATTGCATGCACAGTGCCGAGGATCGCCGAGAACGCCAACACCGAAAGGAATCGGGACGATGCGTTGCGATTCATGATGAGGCTCTCTCTCGCTGAGGGCGCAGTCCGTTGACGAAGAAACGAAGGTAGCTCTCGTAGTACTCGATACCCTCGGAGTAGGCGAAGCTATGGGTCGAGAAAAGGGCCTGTTTGGCGATCGGGTGCAGTGTGTATATGAAATGGCTCATGATCCGGTCTATCTCTATCCCAGGATCGATGGTGCCGTCGGCCTGACCTTCGGTGACGATCTCGCGCAGGAAGTTGGCTTCGACCGTGTTGTGTCGGTCGTGCTCCGCGACGAGTTCGTCATTGAGGCTGCCAAGGTCGAGTCCCTTGAAATCGAGAAAGGCGCGCAGTAGCAGCTTGTTCGGATTCTTTTCGTAGAAACGGTACAGCGCAAGCCCGTACTCGACCATCTTCTCACTGCCGGTCGTGCCCAATGCTGTGCCGCTGCGAAGCGCCTTAAACCCAAGTTTGGCATCGCGGAGGTGCATCGCAAATATGAGTTCGTCTTTGCTCCTAAAAACGGTGTAAAGCGTGGATTTGCTAAGTTCGGCGCAGCGCGCTATCTGATCCATGGTTGTGGTCTCGAATCCCTGATTCACAAAAAGTTCTTCTGCTGATTCCATCACGTGCTCGCGTCGCAGCCGGCGTTCCCGTTCCTTGCGTGCTTCTTTTGGCATCTTGATCCTTTCGAACTAAGCGTTCGATTTTCGAACCGCTAGTTCATCTTGGGTTGTCGCCAGGTGGTTGTCAAGGCATGGAGTTGGGATAGGCTAGAACCAGCCAGTGCTCTGGAGGAGGTAAAATGACCGCACATTCGACTTTCGCGACCGCAACAGCACTTGTCCTGATCGCTTTGTGTCAACCTCTCGCGGCACTGCCTTCGAGCCAGCCGGACGAGTTTTCCGAACGATTGGCGCGTGCGGAGTCGTGGGAGCGTCGCGTCAACGAGCGACAGCCTCCTGACAAGGTGATGGACGCCGTTGGTGTGAAGCCGGGCATGGTCATCGGGGAGGTGGGTGCCGGACGGGGTCGCTATACCATGCACCTTTCTCGTCGGGTTGGAGATGCAGGAAAAATCTTCGCCAACGACATCGACGCTGAGGCGCTCGCGTTCTTGCGGGAGCGCTGCAACAGGGGCGAAATAACGAATGTCGAGACCGTTCTGGGCGATGTCGAGGATCCCCACTTCCCGGAGGCAAGCCTGGACATGATCTTCATGGTCTGGGTCTTTCACATGGTGGAAAGCCCTGTGCCGCTGCTGAAGAGCTTCGGCTCGAGTCTTAAGCCCGGCGCCACGGTCGTAATGGTCGAGCCGCCGCCCGAGGAGATCCAACGGGAGCTGGACGATATGGTCGCAGAAGAATCTGAGCACGTGCTCCCAACGGTCCTGACACCGGCGCGCATGGACGAGCTTTCCTCTGAGGCCGGCTTCAAATTGGTGAAGACCATGGATGAGCTTCTGGAAAAGGACATCATCTATATTCTGGAGAAGGAATAGGCGGCAGGAGGCAGGTCTCACGGACCAGGTTGATAGCGGTGCACTGGGAATCGATCGTTATGTTGACTCCTGACTCCTGACTCCTGACTCCTGACTCCTGACTCCTGACTCCTGACTCCTGACTCCTGCACAGCAGGTGCTATCCTGCATCCACTTTGATCCAGAGGTGCTTCTTCAGTGGATAGTCTGGTGACCGATCTGCGACAGGCTTGGCGATGGCTGGTGCGGCGGCCCGGCATGACTCTTCTGGCGGTACTCACGCTCGCGCTCGGCATCGGACCGAACACTGCAATTTTCAGCGTCGTGAATGCCGTTTTGCTGACGGAACTGCCCTTTGAAAATCCGGATCGAGTTGTGTGCCTCTGGTCGAGTACTCCCGGAAAAACCCAGGAGCGAATGGCCGGGCCGGATCTGAGAGACATCCAGCAGAACAGCCAATCGTTCTCTCAGATTGGCGGCTTCTGGGCCACTTCGGCGCAGGTGGGTGAAGAGGACCTGACTGAGGAACTCCCTGTCGCGGCGGTGACTGCGGGACTGTTCACCGCGCTCGGAGTGGAACCAGTCCTTGGCCGATCCATTGTGGAGTCGGACACGTTCGACGATGCGGAGCCGGTGGCGGTTCTGAGCCACGAACTCTGGCAGAGACGCTTTAGAGGAGACCCAGCGATTCTCGGTGAGTCCGCCATGATTTGGGGGCAGCAGCATGTCATTGTCGGAGTTGTGCCCGAAGGACTCGGCCCCTTCCCCACTGTGACTGGAGAGGCAGTGCGCTTCGAAGTGTGGACTCCATTTGAGGCGTCGGCGACGGCCGGCCAGGTGCGCAGTTTCAAGGTATTTCAAGCACTGGCGCGACTCAATCCAGGGGTGAGTATTGCTGAGGCTCAGGCTGAACTGGACGGCATCGCCCAGCGATTGGAACGGGAGTATCCAGAGAACCGGAGCAGAAGCTTTCGGGCTGTGCCTATAGAGGAGCAAATTGTCGGGCATTTTGGGACCGGCCTCATGGCTCTGCTGGGAGCGGTAGGATTCGTTCTCATGATTGCCGGGGTCAACGTCGCCAATTTACTACTCGAGCAGGGAGTTGCGAGGCGAAAAGAGATTGCTACCCGACTGGCCATTGGAGCGACATCAGGGCGGATTTCTCGACCGTTGGTGTTGGAGGCGCTCTTGCTCAGTCTGGGTGGTGGGTCTATCGGCTTGCTCCTCGGAGCTTGGGGCATGCGACTGCTGGTTGCAATGGCGCCACAGGGCGTGCCGCGCCTGGATGAGGTGAGTCTTGACGGAAGTGTGCTGTCGGTCAGTGCGGCCTGCATCGTTCTAGTCGCCGCCCTCCTCGCTGTGATTCCGTCCGCTCAACTGCGTGGAGTTTCACTTGGTACGGCTCTTGGTGACCGCAGTCGGGAGAGCACCCAAGGTCGCCGCGGGCGTCGGCTTGTGGAAGGGCTGGTGATCATTCAGATCGCATCGGCTGCAGTTCTTCTCGTGGCTGCATCGTTGATGATCCGAAGCTTCGCCAGAATCGTCGCTGTCAATCCCGGGTTCGATGTCGACCAACTGTTGACGGTGACATTGCGCGTGCCATCAAGCATACCGAGCGATGGAATGTTTACGCGTCAGCTCGAGGAGAGGCTACATACGATCGCCGGTGTCGAGAACGTTGGAATCGTGAGCTTTCTGCCGTTCGGGTATCCGGGAGCGGATTTTCGCTTTGCTGCGGGTGGTCCTGAGCAGCTGGCAACGGCCGAGAGTCACTACACATATTTGCGTCAGGTAAGTCCTCGCTACTTCACCGCGATGGGAATGGATATCGTCGATGGACGCGGTTTCACCTTGGACGACATGGCAACCGAAGGGCCGCCACCGGTAATTGTCAGCCGCTGCATGGCGGAGGAAGGTTGGGGGGAAGAGAGCCCGGTTGGGCAGACGGTGACCTTCGATATCTACCCCAGGCCGAGAGAACTTAGCGTTGTCGGCGTGGTCAGTGACCTGCAGAACGCCTCGCTCTTCACTCCACCACAATCGATCGTCTATCGGTCAGGGAGCCGAAGGGGCAGGCCTATCTTTGCGGTCGTCCGAACAAGCGGTCACCCTGATCGAGTGGCTGCGGCGGTACGTACCGCGATTCAACAGATCGATCCCGACATCACGGTCGTCGAGACGCGTGCGATGCGGGACATCGTACTGGCCTCGGTGGCCACCCCGCGTTTTGTTCGCTGGCTAGCCGGAGTGCTGTCGGGCCTCGCGACCCTGCTCGCGCTGGTCGGGGTCTACGGTGTGATGGCGTGTAATACGGCCCGCCGTGGCCGGGAGATTGGGGTTCGGATGGCGCTTGGCGCTTCGCCATTGACGATCGGTTCGCGGGTTCTTCGGAGAGGTTTGGGCCTTGCTGCGATCGGCGCTGTCGTCGGCTTGGTGGGCGCTCTCGTGGTCACTCGGTGGCTCGGCGCTCTTCTCTACGAGATGAGTGCCGTCGATCCTCCGTCTTTCGCGGTCGGCATAGTGCTTCTCCTTGTTGCGGTCCTGCTGGCCTGTGGTCCGCTCGCATTCAAGGCTGCACGAACGGACCCGCTCGCACAGCTACGGTCGGAGTAGGGCAGACTGCAGACGGCAAATCTAGGATATCGGACATGCATACGACTCGATTCTCGACAGGTTGAGAGATTGATCGATCCACCTTCTGACGCTCGTGACTTGATATCAGGTGTCTGACATCCAGACGAGACTTGTTCAAAACTCGTGAACTGATGCATCCAAGCGGGTGCGGATCCGTATATCTACTGGCTTGACTCTGCAGGGTAGCGAGGAGGTAGGAGTATGCGTTCACGTCAGGTTGTGCTCTCGTTGGCTATTGTTTGTGCTGTGGTCGTTTGTACTCCGGCGATCGCCGAGTACTCTGTAACGGATGGCGTCGATGCCGCGCGCCGCGGCGACTATCATGC
>JAAESQ010000345.1 GCA_024229275.1 bacterium
CCCACTATCGCGAGTTGATCCGCGATCGCAACGTGTGGCTCTTCTTCTTCGGTATCTTTGCCTATGTCGGCTCCGAACAGGGCATTGCGAACTGGATTTCGAAATTCCTCGAGACCTACCACGGTCTCGACCCACAAGTAGCCGGTGCGAGCGCAGTGGCAAAGTTCTGGCTTCTTCTGACTTTCGGATGCCTCCTCGGCCTGGTGCTGCTGAAACTTGTGGACTCGCGTAAGGTCCTGATCGGCTTTGCCGCGGCAGCTATTGTGAGCCTCACAGTTGCGCTTCTCGCACCGGCCAACATCAGCTACATCGCCTTCATGATGGTCGGCTTCTTCCTGTCGGTCATGTGGTCGATCATCTTCTCCTTGGCCCTGAATTCGGTGGCCAAATACCACGGTGCATTCTCAGGAATCCTGTGCACAGGAATCGTCGGCGGGGCGTTTGTGTCGGGGCTGGTGGGATGGCTTGGAGACAGTTTTGGACTGCGAGTAGGAATGCTGATCCTCTACGTGACCCTCGGCTACATCTTGAGCATCGGATTCTGGGCCAAACCCCTGGTCGAGAACGCAACAATCTTCTCCGGTTCGGAGGATCGATAGGGTGAC
>JAAESQ010000346.1 GCA_024229275.1 bacterium
CCTGAGCCATATGGGACACAGTCGATGTGTCGAGGTAGAGGATGGTTTTTTCAATTTTGGGTAGGTCGGCCCTGCCGGCCCAATTGCAGCCAGTCTTACTACAGGCTAGGGTCAAGCTATTCCCAGATCGACCAGCAAGCCGGATTTCATCGTTCCTGCAATTCGGGCAGGATGGATTGTCCAGTATCTGCTCAAGGTTCTCTATTTTTTCAATCCGTCCCAGCTCCCTATATTGGTTCGACTTCCGTGCCTATCCTGACTTCAACTTTATGCCGGTAGAGGTCGCAAAAAACTTTGTCTCATCGGAGTTCTGATGTTCCATGTTTCGCCTCCCATCGAGATTGTACTGTTTTCCTAGAATTCGAGGACCAACTCGATAGGACAGTGATCCGATCCCATCACGTTCGGATGGTGACGGGAGTCGACGACGCGTTCCTCTAGTTCGGGTGAGATGAAGAAGTAGTCGATACGCCAACCGACGTTGCGCTCACGTACGCCCTTACGGTTCGACCACCAAGTGTAGTGTGCTCCCTCGTCGGGATGTCGTTTACGGAAGATGTCGACGTATCCGTGATCAAGAAAGCGGGATACCCATGCTCGTTCCTTCGGCAGGAAACCGGTGTTCTTCTTGTTCGACTTCGGGTTGGCAAGGTCGATCTCTTCGTGAGCAGTGTTGACATCGCCGCAGATGACAATGCTTCGTCCCTGACGCCGTTGTTCCTCGGCGTGCTGAAGAACGGCCTCGGAGAAGTCGAGCTTGTAGGGTACGCGGGACAGATCGTGGCCTCCGTTCGGGAAGTAGCCGGTATAGAAGAGGAAGTCTCCGTAGTCTGCGATGATGAGTCGGCCCTCTATGTCGAAGCGTTCCTCACCCAATCCACCGAGAGTGACAGCTTTCGGGGTGACCTTACTGAACAGCGCAACACCTGAGTATCCTTTGCGCTCCGCGGGATGAAAGTGGGTTTCATAGTTGTCCGGCTCCCGCAGTTCCTTGTCCAACTGCTCAGGCAAGGCACGCACTTCTTGCAGGCCCAAAACGTCGGGCTGTTCCTCGGCGAGCCAGTCGGCAAAGCCTTTGCGGCCGCAGGCGCGGAGTCC
>JAAESQ010000347.1 GCA_024229275.1 bacterium
GGCTTCTTCATTCGCTGGGTCTGCCCTGTACTTATCTTCCTGGTGCTACTCAACCTGTTCAACGTGTTCGGCGACTGAACCTCATCTTTGCCCTTATAGGTGCCTGGCACTAACATTGATCTTTCTCCCCACATTTCGCTGCCCACGTCCGAGACAACGTGATAGCTCGGCAGAAATCCCCCTCTGCTCATCAATGTTCCTTTCACACCCCACCGTTGCCGCTACTCAGTGTTCACCCGCTTCCTCCCCCACGGGTCCGATGACCATCAGCGCAGCCTCAACAGCGGCTTGGACTGTGGAATCTTGATCCCCGCGAAGGCCCACAAGAGCCGATACGGCGTTTGGATGTCCACCCAGGGCGAGGGAGTTCACATAGACCAGTTTTACCGTCGGGTCTGAGTGCGAGAGACCGTTGGTCAGCGGCGCACTCCGTGAGAATCTGGCCAGGATTCGTGCAAGGCTCTGCAATCTATTTTGGCATCGCCACTGCTCGTCCTGGGTCGCCTCCTGGGCGGCATTTGTTGCATCGATCACCAGGCCAAGTGCGACGTCAGCGAATCGCTCCGGAGAGAAGCGTGTCGCCAGCTCGAAGGCGCTGACTCGCATCTCCAGATCCTCGTCCTCAAGCAGTTCGGTCAAGACGTACTCCTGGGGTTCCTGAGCATAGAACCCAAGCCCGTAGACCGCTGCCTGCCTTTCGACACCGTCGGCCGTGAGTGCATGCTCGACGACGGTGTCGTAGTAGCGGTCAATTCCGTGAAATCCTGCTGCGGCAAGACCCTCCGCCCGTTCTTCAGGGGCCGGGCTCGACAAGAGACCAGCCACCCTGATCGCCATCTCCGCTTGAGCCGGTTCAACTTCCTCTTGGGCTTGCTCCACCCCGCCTGCCGGGGATTCCTGGGTGGACCCGTCAATGGCACTCCGCAGCCCTCTTAACGTCGGCTCGTCCCAGTGAGCGGTCCCGCCGTACGCCGACTCGAGACGTTCGAGAAGAGCCTCAGGCTGGTCGTCGGCGTCAAAGATGGCGGATTCAAGAGACGGCCAGCCTCTCGTCCGCGAGGTCCACGAGGCGGTTCGCATTCGCGGCACCAGTTGGTCGTCCTCCTTTGGGTAGGTCGTAGCATCCTCAATCAGAGCATCGACAAGCTTGCGAAAGCTCTTCTCTTTCCCGAGATTCGCCAACAGCGCATGCACCTTGATCCACTTTCTTGGTAACCTGCGGGTATAGTCGCCCTTCTCCCTCAATGCTGTCGTCCTTCCGGCCATCCGCAATTCCTCAACCTCAGCGTTGAGATCTTCCGCAATCTCTGTCAGCGTATCGAGGACCTCTTCAGGCGCGGCACTGGCTGAGCCATCGGCCGCGGCGAGCTGCACCTCGATTAATTCGTGATCGAGACCTCTACGATCCCCGAGTTGACCGAGCGCAAATGCTGCGGCCGCCACTGAGTTGTCATCGTAGGGGTACCGATTCGGGAACTGCATCCCGCTTTGGGGATCCACGGACACAGCCCGTGAATCGCCGACATACTCCTTCACTAACACCTTATTGGCTCTGGCATCACCAAACTCCGCTAGTGACAACGCTATCGCCAGGTGAGCGTGCCCCCTCGCAGTCTCAAGCAATGAAACGAGCGCCTCAACAACCACTTCCCGATGCTTCGCATCGCGGCCTAGCCGTGTTAAGGCTGCGAGGCCCGTGTACCACAGCTTGTGTTCGAGGGAACCAAGATCGCGAGTTCGGATGATTCCTGAATCTCCTGCCCCGGACTCGATGAACTTCACCTCGGTTTCTGGGCTCGAGACACACGAAACAAGGCCCCGCACAAAGCCATTGATCTCGCCCAGTTCACCGGTCCCAAGCCGGTTTTGGGCAACTTCAATACGTTTCATTGGATCCTCGATCTGGTCGAGGGGCATCAGCTCCCCACTCGCCAGCGTGCGCCGCACATCAGTGAGCCGGTATGACTTGCCCTGCCAGTAAAAACTCTCTTGATCGCCGCTTCCGCGCAGCAGGAAAAAACCATCTGGCCGGGCGAGCCAGTTCGAACGAAACCGTTCCATCCCAGAACCTTCAGGGATTTCGAAAGCCCACACGACATAACGTCGTCCCTCGATGGGCAGTGGCGCAATGGGCACCATGAACATGTCGCTCGGTTCCCAGTGGGCGATCTTCTGGTGGTCGCCCTCGGGCCAACGGTCGCGAGCTTCACCATCAGCGTGAATGATCTCGTGCAGGCGACAGGTGGCAACGCTTGCTGCCATGTGGTCTCCATGCTCGATGACCGCCCACCGTGTGACCACATCTTCTACTGTCACCACCATCACTAACTCGGCCTTAAGATCAACCAGAAGCTGTTCGGGGGATTCGAAGTCCAGGGCGAAGGCGGGGGTACAGCGGAAAACAGGAACAGTGCACGCAGCGACCGAAAGGAAGCGGAATAGGAACAACCCAGCACGGCTCAGGATCATCATTAACTCCCCCTTGATTGTGGTCGACCGAGCCCAGTGTAACCCGCCATAAACTGGGTGCAGTATCAAGAACGCGCCAACTTCGACGCCAGAAAATAGCGCCAGGACCCGGGTATTCGTGTTGTTGACACCGAAACAGCCTCGCATTCTGTCTTGACATGGCCCTGGTCTCGCGCTGTGAATCCTCGAAAAGGCAATGAACTCCTGATGAATCACACGACCGTGGCGTTGCAATCATTGTTCTGCTGTTGGAAGGCATCTCCTCATGCTGAGGACGGAGGCGTTTGCTGGTCTCAGGGCTCACCGATGGGCGACACCGCTTGGGTGGCACCCGAGCCAGAAGGATCGTTTACTCCCGGTTGTTGGTGTACTTGACGATCAGGGTACTCCGCAAAGTGGTGAACATCTCAAGCACCTCGTCCATCGCCTTCTGGGTATAGTCTGTCAGAAACTCCTCGGCAGCCTCGGGCGATTGAGCGAAGAGCTCCGCCGCCTTGCGCTCCACCTCGGCCTGCTCTCCGAAGAGACGGGCCTCAAAGGGATCGCGCTGGGCGCGTACGTCGAGGATCGCATCCTGGAACCTGAGGTTGGCGAGATTGTCGACGAAATCGATCGCCCAACGGGCCGACGACTCGTCGAACTTCTCAGGGTCGTAGAGCTGGTAGCTCTGGGCTGTTTCCTGGACACCGGCGTAGATGGGGACGTAGGGACTGAAGTAGGGGTTGTCCAGATAGACCCAGTACACCCCTCCGATGGCGTCCGGCAACCAGCCTCTGAGCTGTGTGACCTGGCCATAGTGACCACGATGTCGCGCCACGGGGCGGCGATTGGTGAGCTTCAGCAGGGTGCGGAGATGGGAGCCCGGAAATGGAGTCGCGAGTGGGCTCTTGATCATGCCACCCTCGCCGTCGGGCACCAGCCAGTGCGGTTGGGCGGTGATGTCATAGATGGTGTCCTCGAAGGTCGATCGCTGGAAGGCGATGACATCCTGCACCGAAATCTTCTGCTCTGGCGCCACTGAGAAGGGATAGATCGACAGCGGCTCGACGAACTGGAAGTACTGATTCAGAGTCTGAAACGGATCCTTGCCCAGCGCGCGATCGGGCCACTGGCCGGCGTTTGGCGCAAACGTGGTGTGGAAGAGCCAGAAGCGGCTGGTTGCGAACTCCACCGGCACCGGCGCGTAGGCCTCCTGCCAATTAAACGGGTGACCGCTCTTGGGGTCGAACCAACCCCGGTTGATGGCCTCTTGCTTGTAGTTCGAGGAGACCAGGAAGTTGGCTCCGTCGTCGGGATCGATCTCCTTGATGATGCTCCAGTTAGGGATCATACAGGCGTGGTGGTCGGGCAATCTCTGTGCTGCCCAAATGGCGCCGGGTTTCCCGCTTGCCTTCGTCCAATCCGGTCCGACCCCGAAGACCTCGAAGACCCAGACCTGCTCCGGATCGCCGATGACCAGCGACTCCCCGCCATCCCCGGAAGAGGAGAGAAAGCCGTAGCGCATCATTAGGTCACCAATGAGCAGCACCGCGTCTCTGGCCGTTTTGCACCGTTGGAGAGCGAAAATCTGCGCCTGCTCGATGGTCATGATCTGTTCGATACTGCCCTGTTCTTCGTCGCTTCGCTGCGCCACGAGTTCGGCCCTCTGGTTGGTCGTACTTTCACCGATAGCGAGCTGGTGCTCGTTGATGTGGGGGTAGGCCGAGTGGAAATAGGTGTAGGTCTGCTCGACCTGCGGGATGTGGCCGATGATCTCGCCGTGCTCGCCAAGAGGGAAGCTCGGGTCCTGGATGCCCCAGTAGACTGGCGCCATCACGCCAGACTCGTGTTGACTCCCATGCACTACGTGGATACGTGAGTTCGGTCCAGTGTCGGTGTGGGAAACGATCACCGAGCCGTCGAGCGAGGCGTCGCGCCCGACCGCAATCACAGTACACGCAGGACCCGTGCTCACCATGGCCGCGATAATGATGACGGTAAAGAGTGCTACGAGAGTTTTGTTCATTCTGGTCTCCTCGGGGTGTCGTAGTCCGCCGTCGATCGATATCAACTAGGGACGACTCGGAATTGTAGCTCGTGTTGCATCAGGCATCCATCAGATTTGAACCCGTAGAGACTCCAGTTACCTACCTGATTCTATTCAGTCGAATCTCAGGACAGACGGAAATCGTGCCGGGCACCTGGGCGTTCGTGTTTCTACACGACGAGGAGCTAATGTTTCTCTCGGTCTTGGCCGCCAAGGCTGAGACAAACATCTCTTTGCGCCCCCTTCGCGATCTTCGTGATCTTCGTGGTTCAAACCTCACGCGCCTGCCAATAGGTACCGGGCACCCAGGCATTCGTGTTATTGACACCGATGCCGCCTCGCATTCTGCTTTGACATGGCCCTGGTCTCGCGCTGAGAATCCCCGAAAAGGCAATGAACCCCTGACGAATCACGCGACCGTGGCGTGGCAATCATTGTTCTGTTGATAAAAGGACCCACCCCGTGCTGATGACGGAGGCGTTTGCTGGCTTCAGGGCTCACCGATGGGCGAAACCACGTTTTGAAGCCAGACTCGAGATAACGTGATAACTCAACAGGAATCCCCCCCTGCGCTACAAAACACACACGCCTGCCGGCTCAGAAGTACATTCTAGGTACCACTCGTCACACCATCACATTGCACACAGTTCAGGCGCCGAACCGCTCCTAACCTCCTCAAACTAAACTATTTTACTTCGCAATGTCACAAAGTGATACGTGAGCCTCTTGCAAAACTCGCCTGGCAACCCGCTCGTGCCACGTCCGCCAAACATTGTCATCCCGACCGAGCACCTCCTTCCTTCTGTCATCCCGACCGAGCGAAGCGAGTGGAGGGATCTCCCGCTGCAGTTAGCAATCTACTGAATTA
>JAAESQ010000348.1 GCA_024229275.1 bacterium
CAACGCCGCCGTCAGTAGGACGCCGCCGAGCAGCTGCGCAGCACGAACAAATGCATAGTCGATAAGGCCCTTGACGGGATCGGTCAGTAACTCATTCGACATCCGCTCGACATCCTGCAGAGCGGCAATTCTCTCCTGGTGCACGGCGTCGAACACCGCAAGACGCTCTTGCTCGACAGTAGCCAAGAGAATCCCTCGCTCTTGAGCCAAGATGTCCATCACCGCGAGTCTTTCGCGAACAAAAAATTCCTGTACGTCGAGTCGTTCCCCTTGGATCCATTCCAGCGTCGAATCCTTCTCTCCGATCAGTTGGCCGAGCACGAGGTCACGTTCGGCGCTGATTTTCTCTGAGATGCCTTCGACTCCCCGCGGAATCGCAGCCACGTCTTCAAGTGAGTCGCGGATTCCGGAGTAATAGAGGCCCTGCACCATGAGGAGTTCGGCCTGCCAGCGTGCCTGTTTGGGCAGGTACTGGTTGTAGAGATCAACGCGAGCGATGAGATCGTTCATCGTTTCGGTTATGTTGCCGACGGCTTTGAAGGCGCTCATCTGGCTGCCGGCGGTGAGGTGGGCGAGGTCACCGGCAGGGGACTGTCGGGTGGAGAAATTCTCGACCGGGTGATTTCGGGCCCACTTTTCGACCTGCTGGTGGAAAGTGGCTGCGACCTCCGGGTTCGAAATAGAAACTGCGAACTCAATGATCTCCTTTTCTAGGAGGTGCGCGGCGGAGAGCCCGATCTTGCGGGCTTCCGGTGGAATTTGAGTTCCCGGACCCTCCTCGAGATAAAACCGTGTTTGAACGATCAGGGCCCAGGTGTCCATCAATGCGGCGAGTGGATCCGAGTGGAATAGGGCTGCCTGTATCGAGGGTACGCCGGTCACTTTCCACCGTAGAGCCAGGCTGTGGTGCTCCGGATCCTCCGTCTGACGCATGATCTCATCGGCTGCGGTCTCGATGATTCCAGAAAACCTCGGCGCGAGCGCGCGCACTCTCACTCGCAGTTCGGGTGCCGAGATGGTGACGTTCGTTGCCTTCTCCATCAAGCGGCTCTCTTGTGGAGCGGTGCTCGCACAGCCCGCCGCTACACAAGCGACTGTCAGTAGGGTCAGCGCAATTCCGTGATCTACAGGGGTGACAGGGACTATCTGTCTCATCATTGTGGTCCACCTTCGCAGACAAGTTGCTTGGCTGCCGTTTCCTTCGATTGATCCAGGATACAGGTAATTCATGGGCACTAGGATCATGGCAGAGGGCAGCAGCAAGACTGCTCGAGCTCGACTGTGGTGGGTGCCGAACCGGTATGATGGCCCTCGTTGAGCCTGCCGGGCTGCGCAAGAATGCGGGATGGAGGGGCGAATGCAGCGGGTCAAAATTGTCGCCACGCTCGGACCGGCGAGCGACTCACCGGAAGTGATTCGCCAGCTGATGACTGCAGGGATGGATGTTGTTCGGCTGAACTTTTCGCATGGCGAACATGAACTCCACCGCAGGGTCTATGAGACGGTTCGAGAAGAGGCGCGAAAGCTTGGTCTGCCTATCGCGATTCTTGCTGATCTGCAGGGCCCAAAGATTCGTGTGGGACGCATGTGTGACGGCGCCCTGCAGCTTGAGTCTGGCGCTGAGTTAGCGTTGACCTCCGAGGATGTCCTCGGCGTCCCCGGTCGCGTGAGTACGAGTTACAGCTCGCTGCCGGACGATGTTCGAGTCGGCGATCCGATCTTGCTTGATGACGGCAAACTACGCCTGACAGTGCTTGGTGTGAAGGGGCGAGAGGTTCAGTGCCGGGTGGAGGTTGGCGGGAGACTGAGCGATCGCAAGGGAATCAACCTTCCGGGATCGCCGCTCTCGACGCCTGCACTGACGGAGAAGGATCGGACGGACATCGCCTTTGCGCGGGAGCTCGGAGTCGACTTTCTTGCACTTTCGTTTGTGCGCAGTCCGCAGGATGTGGTTGAAGCGAAGCAGCTTGCCGGGGACATCCCGGTGATAGCCAAGATCGAAAAACCGGAAGCGGTCGATGCCCATGAGGCGATCGCTGATGCGGCAGACGGCCTCATGGTGGCGCGTGGAGATCTCGGCGTAGAAGTGGGCGCCGAGAAAGTGCCGCTGATCCAGAAGCACCTCATCCGGGATGCGAGCCGGCGTGGTGAGCCGGTAATAGTGGCCACCCAGATGCTTGAATCGATGATCAACAGCCCGGTGCCGACTCGTGCCGAGGTGTCGGATGTTGCGAACGCCGTCTTGGACGGATGCGATGCCGTGATGCTGTCGGGCGAGACGGCGGTAGGAGCCTACCCTGTCGAGGCTGTTCGGCACATGTCTGCAGTTATCGAGGAAATCGAGTCGAGCGAACTCTTTCAGCTGAGACCGGCGCCGAAACGCATCAACGAGGGTACATTCTCGAACGCGATTGCCGCTGCCTCGGTGAATGTGACGCAGGATCTGGAGTTGCGCGCGCTGGTCGTTTTCACCCAGTCCGGCCGTACCGCGAAGCTCGTGAGTTCCTATCGACCCATGACACAGCTGATTGCTCTGTCGCGCCACGATCAGGTGTTGCGGCGTCTCAATCTGTGTTGGGGCGTGCGTCCAGTCAAGGTGCAGGGTTGGATCACTGACCTCTACGATGGTATCGAGGAGGTTGAAGACCTTCTGTTGGAGGGCGGCCTGGTCGATCGCGGTGATGATGTGGCTGTTACCTTCGGTATGCGGGATCTCAGTGATGCGGGCCGGACCAGTATCCTCAAACTGTGGAAGATCCGAGGAGAGGGCTGATCCTCTCGTGAATCAGTACAGAACTCTAACGCTGAGTGAGTCGCGATGACTGGATTGATGAGAGATCGCATCGAAGCCTGGTTCGCGGCGCTTGGTCGATGGGTTTTTGACCATCGCTGGATCACTCTGCTGGTTGTCGCGGTGATAGCGGTTCCATTGCTGATTCAGCTGCCGACGTTGACCATTGACAACCGAACCGAGCGGATGTTCCTCGAAGGTGATCCTGCGCTCGAGGCGTATCGCAGCTTTCGTGACCAGTTCGGCACTGATGAATTCATCGTCGTCGCTGTCAATCCGCCACAAGTCTTTGATGTCGGTTTCCTAGAGCGATTGCGTGCCCTTCATAGGGAGATCGAAGCGGAGACGCCCCACGTCGCCGAGGTCACCAGCTTGATCAACGCGCGCAATACATATGGCGAGGCCGACACCCTGATTGTCGAGGATCTGCTGGAGAGCTGGCCGACTAACGAGGCAGATATAGAGTCGCTGCGTCAGCGGGTGATGGCGAATCCGTTCTATCGCGGCAGCCTGGTTTCGGCCGACGCGACCTTCACGACAATCATGATCAAGCCTCGCACGGTAGCCGCGCAGCCGGACGCGGATTTCCTTGACGGTTTCGATGACGGTGTGGAGCCCTCTGGCACCACGATTGACGTGCTCGGCGGGCAGCTGACAAGTCTGGAATTCTCGGAGATGGTCACGGCGGTACGCGGGATTGCAGAACGTCATCGAGCGCCTGACTTCCCGATCTACCTTGCCGGTGGCCCGGTCGTGACCGACGCGATTAATCGTGCGGTCCCCCGCGACTTGACGAAGTTGATGCCTCTGTCGACACTGGCTGTCGCGGTCTGTCTCTGGTTTCTGTTTTGGCGCGCATCTGGGGTGATCTACCCGCTTCTCATCGTGTGGATCTCACTCTTCTCAACCCTTGGCCTCATGGCGTTGGTCCATATCCCGATGTCAAACATCACGACGATGTTGGCATCCTTCCTGACTGTGGTTGGTGTGGCTGATTCGGTACACATCATGTCGATGTTCTATCAGCGCTTGTCCGAACATGGAGATGCGAGAACTGCGATAGCCGAAGCCCTCCACCATTCCGGACTGGCGGTTTTGATGACCAGCGTGACGACCGCCGTAGGCCTCCTCTCGTTCGTGGTCGCGGATGTGCGCCCGATCGCCGAACTCGGCATTGTGGCGCCGATCGGGGTGATCTTTGCGCTGTTCTTCACTGTGATGCTACTGCCGGCATTGCTTGCCGTCTTTCCGGCACCGAAGAGAACTTTGGTGCGACGATCACAGCGCTTGGATCGTTTTCTCGCCGGAGTCGCGCGAGTGTCGTGCACTCATTCAGGGAAGATTCTTGCGGTGGCGGTGATCGTGGCGCTGATTGCGGTCGCTGGTATGGCTCGGCTCCGCTTTTCTCAAAACGGATTGAAGTGGTTCAAAGAGCACGCCACCGTACGGACTGCAACGGAGCTGGTCGACCGGAAACTGGGCGGCACTCTGACCGTCGAGGTCGTGGTCGATACAGGAAAGACCGATGGCCTGATCGAGCCGGATTTCCTGCGCCAGTTGGAAAGCTCGATGACCTGGGCCGAAGGTGTTGACCACGGTGATGTCGTGGTGGCCAAAGCGACCAGTCTTGAAACGGTGTTGAAGGAGATCAACCGTGCTCTGCACGGCAACGAAGAGGCGCACTACGCCATCCCGGACGACCGAAATCTGATCGCACAGGAACTGCTGCTCTTCGAAGGAACAGGTTCGAACGATCTCGAAGAACTCGTTGACAACGATTTTCAAATGGTGAGATGTACGTTGATGGTGCCGTTCCGCGACGCCTTCAGGTACGTCGACTTCCTGGATGAAGTTGCAGAACACTTCGCACAGGCCTTCCCTGATACCGAGATCACCATAACTGGGTCCAACGCCCTGTTCGTCAAGATGTTCAACAACGTGATCACGACGATGGCCAAGAGCTATGTCATCTCGCTGTCAGTCATCACGGTCTTGATGGTCGTGTTGCTTGGTCGGCTGAGGATAGGACTGCTCAGTATGGTGCCCAATCTGCTGCCGCTGATTGCGATCCTCGGAATCATGGGCTGGATGCGAATCCCGCTCGACATGTCGACTGTGCTCATCGGCAGTATCGCTATCGGACTCGTGGTGGATGACACCATTCACTTCATGCACAATTTCAGGCGAGACTTCGAGTACTTCGGGAACGTCCCGCAGGCGGTCGAACGGACTTTGGATACCGCCGGTAGAGCAATCCTGATTACGAGCATCGTGCTCGCTGCGGGATTCTATGCTTGCTTGGTATCGGAACTCAGGAGTTCCATTATCTATGGAGGATTAATGGGAACCACCGTAGTTATGGCGCTGGTTGCCGATTACTTTGTGACACCTGCACTGATGAACGTTGTGTTTGGAAGATCGCCGGCTCAGGGTGAGATGCCGGGTCCAGGTCTTCAGGAAGGATCAATCACATGAACCCAACGAGGACGATCCTTATTGCAGCGGCCCTTGCCGTTGTTCCGGTGTTGGTTGCAGATGAACCCGAGGCACGGGCCATCATGGAGCGCGTTGACGCCGTTGAAGAAGGGAACCACGTAGTCTCAGACATGGAGATGAAACTCATTGACCGTCGTGGCAACGAACGGGTGCGCCGGATCAGGTCTTTCACCAAAGACCGAGGTGAGGACAGGTTGCAGACGATGTTCTTTCAATATCCGCCTGACGTCGAGGGAACAGCATTTCTGACCTATGACTACAGTGGTAATGAGCGTGATGACGATCAGTGGCTCTACCTGCCGGCACTCGGCAAGACGAAGCGAATCGCCTCCAGCGGCAAGAGCGGAAGCTTCATGGGCTCAGACTTCAACTACTCGGATCTTGCCAGCCGTGAACTCGATGACTTTAACTACAGTCTGATCCGGGAAGACGAAGTTCGGGGTGAAAAGGTATGGATCATTCAGACTGTTCCGAGATCCCGCAAAGTTATTGAGGAAACGGGTTATGAGAAGTCGCTGCTACTTGTTCGTCAGGATAACTACAAAGTGGTTCGAGCCGTGAGTTGGGTCAAGGGTGGTGAAGACCTGCGCTATCTCGATGTGCAACAGCTCGAACTCATCGAGGGCATTTGGGTCGCGACCAAAATGAGAATGACGACAAAAAGAGGGAGTGCGACTCGCCACGCCACAGTATTGACGCTGTCAGATGTCAAGTTCAATCAGCAGCTCGAGGACGAACTCTTCACAGTGCATCGGCTGGAGGCAGGTCTCTGAAACCGGCGATCGCTGCGGCCCTATGCGCGGTTGTAGTCAGTTGGCCGCTGCATGGATCAACCACGGGAGAAGTGCAATCGGAGCAATCGCCGAAGCAGCAGCCACTCGAAGATCCAGACGTCGGCGAGGTGGAGGGGATACTCGCCGGGTTCGACGATCTGGGTGGTGAAGATCAAATACCGAAAAAGAGTGCCCTCGAATCTGCAGTGCGGTTCGGAGGTCGTTTTACGCTTGGAACGACGTACAGCTTTGCACACGAGCGGCCGGTGCCCGGAGCGACAGACTGGCGCGGACTCTCCCGCTTTCGATTGCTGACCGAACTTGAAGCCGAGGCACAGCTAGCTGAGTCGTGGAAGCTCTTTGCCAGCGGCCACACGTTCTATGATTTCGCGTATTCCATTCAGGGGCGGCACGGATTCACTTCTGAGGTTCTAGATCAGCATGAACGTGAACTAGAACTGAACGACACCTATATTGCAGGTCGATTGGGTCGGCAGCTACACCTTAAGGTTGGACGGCAGGTCGTTGCGTGGGGAACGTCAGAGACAATTCGTGTCACCGACATATTGAATCCACTCGATCTGCGTGAACCCGGACTGACCGACATTGAGAATCTGCGGTTACCGGTGACGATGACCCGTCTCGATTGGCTTACCGGACCCTGGATCGTGAGTGCCATGGCTCTGCATGAGATTCGGTTCGACAAGAATCCGGCGTTCGGACACGAATTCTACCCCTATGAAATTCCGCTTCTGGAAGCGACTGTGCCCGAATCTTCGTTGGAGAATACCGAATTCGCGGTCTCCCTGAGGGGTAGCTTTCGTGGTTGGGATATCGCCTTGTACTGGGCCGACGTTTTTGACGATGAACCTCACGCCAAACCTGTTGGGCCGTGGCAGATCGCGCTCGAGCACAGTCGGATACAGATGTTCGGCGCGGCGGCTGACCTTGCCGCGGGAGACTGGTTGTTCAAAGCTGAGTTAGGGCATTTTAGCGGTCTTGAGTTCTTCTATTCTCCCGGTGAGACCACGTCGAGGACTGATGTCTTAGCAGGGGTTGAGTACTCCGGCTGGACAGACACGTCGCTGACTTTCGAAGCCGCAGTTCGCCATCTCCACGACACTGACCCCCGGTTTGAACTACCGCCGGACTTCGCAATCCAAGATAGATTCGAGTGGGTGGTGCGCTTGAGTCGATTCCTTATGCACCAGACGCTGACATTGAACTTGGTGGCGATCACCTACGAGGCCGACGGCAGCGGCGGGGCGCTGCAACGGCTCGAGGCGCGCTACGACATCACGGATCGGCTCGAGGTCGTCGGAGGGGTCGTGCTCTACCAGTCCGGAAGCACGCCGGGTCTGCAGAACATTGGCGACAACGATCGGCTGTTTGTGGATGTTTCGTATCGGTTCTAGTGCAATTCGCCCTGCTTATTTCGGTGAAGGAAGGGCAGGCTGCTAGTTTGGTCCTTGGCGATACCTCCATCGCACCAAGCTGGCTCCGCTCAAACTCACCTTCGCGTCGGCGGTGATTGTTGCTCGCCAATTGCCCATGACAGCGACGGCACGAATCCGAATCCAGTTGTCTGGCAACTGAGAGATGGAGCTGCCAATCTCGCCGGCGCCGAATACGTGGCGTGGAGCACCGTCGAACTTTGGATCCTCGGCCAGCTTGGCCATCGCCTCGGCCAGGGCGGCGTCGGCAAGGGCAGTGAGTTCGATGTTTCGCATTTCGTGAGTGTGGGCATTGCTGTGAATCTGCTGATAGCTGGCGGTGAGCAGCACCGCCATGGCCACGAGTGCGGCAGCCATCAAGGCCAGCACGAGTGCAGAACCCCTCTGGTTCTCTCGCTGCACAAGGCGCAGTTTCACCACTTGTTCCCTCCGGCCTGACCGCGAAGTGCGAATCGAAACCGCTCGACACGAGTTTGCATCCGAGCCAGGCGTTCGGGATCCTTGACTAGACTCGCCGTGACTGGATTGAGATGAACCTTGAACGTGAGTTCGCAATCGATCAGACCTGGTGCAACGACGATCCAACGCCAGCTTCGAATACCGCGCACTAGCACGCGGCGCTCGATCTCCTGGTTGCTCGTATCACGTACAACCCTGACCAGGGAATCGTCCACCTTTTCGATGATGACCGTTTCCGGCCACTGACTCCACAGCGTCATGGGGCCGTAGGACCAACCGGGAACTGCGGAAGATACAGAAGCTGCTTCGTGAATGTCTCTGCGCAATGACGCACTCGCCAAGCCGGTTGAAGGATCCCTGAGAGAGCGTCCGGTGCTCTCGATGATCGACATGGATTCCACGATGAGCTGACAGGCTGCCAGTACTGCGATCAGTACGAGACTCATCGCCACGACCAATTCGAGAATCGAAAACCCTGCATTGGAGTCTTTTAGAGCTCTCACCAATGAGGTCTCCACACAAGTGTTGTCAATGAGTACCACATCGGTTGGTTGCGCACTTTGCAGCTCACCTGGACGGTTACTTCAAAGAGACTGAGTGTCGCCGTCTCTTCGGCTTTGAGGCTGACTCGAAGATCTGTTGTCGAGGTGCCGATGCTGACCGGGCCCAACGTAGTGGTTCCGGATTGGAGTGGGACGGCTCCGGACCTGACGGCCTCGAGAGTGGCCTCGCAATAGCGCAGGAGTTCTGTGTGGGTCTGCAGTCGCCGAGCCGATGAAACCGTAGCGTTGAGAATCGATGTGGCCATGAGAATCGCGATGCCGATGAGTAGAATGGCAACAATGGCCTCGAGGAGGGAGAACCCGGCCGTGTTCCGTCGGCGAATCCTCTGTGTAGATTCGGTAATTGGCTTCATCGTGATTCTCATGATATCCGCTCGGGCACATCCTCTGTCTATAATGCGGGTGTGACAGCCGACAGAGTCGAAACGCAGCCACACTTCTCGCAATCGAGGAGCATGGCAATCGATGTCCGCAATTCTGCGATATGTTCGGTTGAGGATTCAAAGGCGAATGACGAACACAGACAACCCTAACCGTCTCGGTGACTTTTTCGGCGGCGATCGTGCGACTACCTGGTCATGGTTGGTGCTGGTTGGTCTTGTTGCGCTTGCGGCTGCGATCCGAATGCCTTTTGCTTTGGGTTCGGATTTTCCCCTCGGCGATGGTGGATATACGCTTTCGCTCATCGAAGACGTCCGTGCCGCGGACTACCGGCTACCGATTCACGGCAGCTACAACCATGATTCGATCCCGTTTGTCTATCCTCCTCTCGCCTTGTACTTGGGCGCTGCTATGGCGGATCTTGGTTTGAGCGAGCCGCTGACGACCCTACGCATACTGCCGGCCGTGTTGGGCACTCTCACGGTTGCGGCGTTCTATCTGCTTGCGGTGCTGATTACAGGCTCTCGGTCTGCTGCGCTATGGAGTGCGGCGAGTTTTGCCCTGTTTCCTCGAGCATTTCGTTGGTTGATCATGGGTGCCGGATTGCCGCGATCAGTTGGTCTTCTTCTGGCGCTGACGGCGTTGGCGTTGATGCATCGAGCGTTCAGCACCGGTTCTCGCCGTTACATCGTTGCTGCCGGTGTGGCTGGTGGGCTGACTGTACTCTCCCATCCAGAGGCGGTTCTCTTCTATAGCGGATGCGCTGTCGTACTGTGGATGACGACTTTTTGCACCATGAGTACTCTTCGACAGTTGTTGGGCGTGGCCTGCGTCGCTGCGGTGGTAGTCGCGCCGTGGGCTCTTGTGATTGTCTTTCGCCATGGACTCACGCCTCAGATAGCCGCGTTGCGCACCATGTCCGAATACGTGTCGCTCTCAACGATCCCATCACGGTTTGAACCTGCCGCAGGTTTCTATCTACTCGCATTCATCGGTGCCTGTGTGGCAGTAGCGCGTCGAAAATTCTTGCTTCCAGGGTGGATGCTTCTGATGCTGCTGCTGTTTCACCGTGGCAATACCTGTTGGTTGGCGATTCCGGTGTGTCTGCTTGTCGGCACTGCGTTCGAAAACGGACTAATTCCCGCACTGCGTAATGCTCGTTGGGGAACGGCCGGAGTCGTGATGCTGGTTGTCGGGACGTTTGGATACGGACTCGTCGAGAGCCGACGGTTCATGGCCGCCGACAGGGTGGCGCCCGTGCCTGTCGAGGATCGTGCGGCGATGCAGTGGATTGAGCGTCAAACCTCGAGCACGGCGCGTTTCGCAATCCTGCCCGCAGAGCTCTATCTCGTCGATGACGTGGGTGAATGGATGCCCGCGGTCTCCGGGCGTATCAATCTGTTTCTCATGCAGGGTACAGAGTGGATGGAAGGCAACGTCTATTTCAATCGCTTCCAGCGTCAAACGGACGCTGTGCAAGCGGTTCACGGAGGTGTCGCCTCGTTCGATCAGTGGGCTCGCAGGCAAGATGACATGGACTATCTGTATGTTCCCAGCCGGAGTGTACGCCACCCGGCGATGCGTCAAATCTTGGGCTACCTGTCGGGATCCTCAGACTTCGTGCCGGTCTACTCTGACAACGCGTTCATATTCGAAAGGCGTCGTCCGACTCCGTAGCTTTCTGTGCGAGATCATTCGCCTTGAAGTCAACCGGTCCGTCATTCAACGTGTTAATCTCTCGCCGAGTCGCTGGATATCGAGGAGCTCATCATGCCGGATCTCAGCCTCGAAGGAGTCTTCCCCCCCATACCTACCCCATTTGACGCCAACGGCTCAATTGCTGCCGAGGGCCTGGCTGGGAATCTCAAATACCTCGGGCGGTTCGCACTGGCCGGCTATGTTGTTCTCGGGTCCAACGGAGAGGCTGCGCACCTCAATGGGGGGGAAACTCTATCGCTCCTCGAGCAGGCGCGCATGCACATCCCTTCAGATCGGTTGATGATTGTCGGCACGGGTCGCAACTCGACCAAAGAGACAGTGAACCTCACTTTCCAGGCTGCCGACCTTGGCGCTGATGCGGCTCTCGTCTTGCCGCCCTGCTACTACCGTGGCCTGATGACCCGAGAAGTGCTTGTGCGCCATTTTCGGAGCGTCGCCGATGCATCGCAGATACCTGTCATGGTTTACAACATGCCTGGGTGCACGGGGATGGACCTCGACGCCGAGACCGTACTCGAGGTCGCAGAACACCCGAATGTCATCGGCATCAAGGATTCGGGTGGCAATGTTGCCAAGCTGGCAGAGCTGCGGCAGTACGCCGATCCGTCCTTTGCGATCCTCGCCGGCTCTGCAGGATTCTTCCTGCCGGCGCTCTCCGTCGGGGCTCAGGGAGGCGTGTTCGCCCTGGCCAACATCGCTCCGCAACCTTGCATTGACATCTTCAATGCGTATCAAAAAGACGACTGGGCTGTCGCACGCTCATTGCAGCTGAGGATGGTGCGGCCGAACGCCGCGGTCACTCGAAAGTGGGGTGTGCCGGCGCTCAAAGCGGCAATGGACATGCTTGGCCTTTACGGTGGAGCGCCGCGCCTCCCTCTGTTTCCACTGGCTGATGAGCACAGAAGAGAATTGGTTGAAGTATTCGCTGATGCAGGGATTGATCTGTCGGCGAACAGGAAGGACAACCGATGAAAGACCGCACATTGTTGATGATTCCCGGGCCAATCGAATTTGAGCCGGATGTCCTCCAAGCGCTTGGCGCACCGACCACGAGTCACGTCTCTCCCGATTTCATCGACGTCTTCGGCCAGGCGCTCGAGCGGATGCGCAAAGTGTTTCAAGCGCCGAGTGGGCAGCCTTTTGTGCTTTCCGGTTCGGGAACGTTGGCGATGGATTGCGCGGGAGCGAATCTGATCGAGCCCGGCGATCGCGCGCTTGTATTGAGTACTGGAGTTTTTGGTGACCGTTTCGAAGACCTCCTTGGTCGATACGGAGCCGAAGTGACGGTGCTGCGATTCCCACTCGGAGAGACGGTCGACTTCAACCAAGTGAAGAGCGAACTCGATCGGTCCTCCTACAAGGTTGTTACGGCGACCCATGTCGACACCTCAACCGCCGTTCGTGTTGATCCGCAGCAGTTTGGCGAGTTGGGAAGGCAGTTCGGGGTTCTGACGATTCTCGACGGAGTGTGTTCCGTAGCCGGCGAAAAGCTGCACCAGGAAGAGTGGGGAATCGATGTCGTTCTTACAGCGTCGCAGAAGGCGATCGGAGTTCCTCCGGGTCTCGCTCTGCTGGTTGTCAGTAAACCTGCCATAGAAGCTTGGCGAGAACGAAAGGCGCCGGCGCGTAGCTACTACGCCGATTGGGAGAAATGGCTGCCGATCATGGAGGCCTACGAAGAGCGTCGCCCGAGTTACTTCGGCACTCCAGCCGTGAATCTCATCTGTGCATTGAACATCAGCCTTGGTCAGATTCTGGATGAAGGTTTGGACGAGCGGATTTCGCGCCACTGCCAACTGGGTAAGGCGTCTCGTGCAGCTTTTGCGGCGCTGGGACTTGGCACGGTTCCTACGGCCGCCGAGCATTCTGCGAACACGCTTTCTGCGCCGCGATACCCGGACGGCGTAACAGGGGCCGATCTACTGCCGAAGATTCGGGCCGCAGGTGCCATTCTTGCCGGAGGTCTCCATCCTGCGATTCAGTCCGAATATTTCCGCATTGGACACATGGGCGCGACCAAGGCGGGCGATCTCCTTGCGGCAATCGGCGCGGTCGAAACCGGACTCAAACAGAGTGGGTATGATTTCGAACTCGGGATCGGCGTCGGTGCAGCTCAGAGAGTGATTGCTGCTTGTTGAACGCTGTTCTCAGCGCATGGCACAAAGAATCCGCTGGACACTCTAGGTTCGGGAAAGCAGGGAGGGTCAAGGTCCAGCGCGGGTAAGGCCGGCGCACTCATCGACAGGGAAAGTAGATTGTGGAGCTGGCGAGAGCCATTCCTGGCGGCCCTGGTTTTCTATGCGAGAATGGGAATACAAGCAGGTATGGAGCGCCTTAAGAGTGAAGAGTGAAGCACCTGCGTGTGCGGGCAACCGAATGGGAGGTATCAGCATGAGAAGAGCAATAACGATTTTCGCAGTCTTGGTTCTTGTGACGGGCGCCGCCTTTGCGCAGGAGAAGCCGGCAGTGACTGGAGACGATGAACTCGAGAAGGTCAAAGGGAAATATCAGGAGACTTGGGTTCACCCTGATGCGGATATTTCCAAGTACGACAAGATCTACGCCTGGGACGCGGTGTATCAGTTCCGCGAGGGCGGCGAAACCAAGAGCAGCATGACGAGTACGATGCTCAAGGGCGGTTCCGATCGCTATGCTGTTGCACCAGAGGATCAGAAGCAGTTCGAGGAACTCGTCAGTGAGGCGATCCTCAAGGAGCTTGGAAAGAGCAAGAAGTTCGAGTTAGTGGAAGAACTGGGTCCAGACACACTTCTCGTACGTGGCGTGTTTTTGGACATCATCTCCCGTGTTCCACCGAGTCTCACGGGCACCGCGAATTTCCACCTCGCCGACCTGGGTGAGGCGACGCTGGTCTTTGAACTCATCGACGCCGAGACTGGCGTCATTCAGGCTCGTGTGGCAGAACGTCGGACGATCGAGCCTCCTGGCCAGATGAACAGAGTGAGCGCCTCGCCCACCACTTCCGCAACCGTGCTGAATGATGTCAAACGTTGGGCTGCCAATGTCGGTCAAGAGCTGCGCAAGGGCCTCGACAAGGCGAAAAAGAAAGCCGAGTAGGACAGTTATACGGGGTAGACATCTGTCTTCCCGTCATTGGATAACTCAGGGGCGGTCGTGCCGAGCACGGCCGCTTTTTCTATTCATCTTTCTTGGCTTTGGCTTGAGTTCGACGCTCAACCAGCTGTTGAGCCTCATCCCTGCTTTCCACGGATTCCACGGTGAGAATTCCGCAGCGAGAAGCGCGGTTGAAGTCCTTGTAAGTGATCCAGGCGCCACTGTTTGAACAGACGCGGCCAAAGTCATTAGAGATCGCAATACCGACTGAGTGTCTGAGGTTGAGGCACAAGCGATCCATGGTCAATAGATAGTGCTTGTCTCGTCGGCTCTTCACATACACAAACCGGTCGTGCAGCCCACTGAAGCTCAAGACTTCACGTGAGTTGAAGCATGCCGTTTCTCCAGCTTCAGTGTCTACGGTCGTGGAGCTTTGCTGGGTTGATGTGCAGGCCATACTCGTGCCTACGAGGGATAGACTCAGCAAAAGTACTGTTGAGCGTCGGTTAATTTGCATTGCGACCTCCCTTGTGGACTTTCGATACGCGGTCTTACTCTCAGAGTGATATCCCATCATACCTGGGAATTTCCCCTTGGCGTTGCCGTGTCAAGCCATTACATTTGTATATGGGAGTCTTGAGTAATCTGAAAAATAGGGGTAGGGAACCCTACCCTCAAACGACAACAAGGATGTCACACAATGAAGAATGTAATTCAACTTTGTATCTGTCTTCTTCTGATCGGGTCGAGCCCGGCTTTCGCCGCTGAGAGGGAAGCACCGGTAATCAGTGTCGATTGGGAGAACCCCCGACAGTACGTCGATATTCGGGCATCGCTCGAGCCGCAGCCGGTATTTGAGGAGCAGCTCTTCGAAGCATTGGGCGAATTCATCGAGCAGGAATCTGCTCGAGTTTTGGAAGCGGGCCAAGAGCTGAAGGTCGTTATTCATAACCTCGATCTCGCGGGCCAAATTGAGATGAACGTTATTAATTCTGGAGAAGATTCGAGAGTCGTCAGGGGGCGCGAACTTGTGATGATCGAGATCGAGCACACACTGCTTGACAGCTCCGGACAGGTAATCAGCGAGAAGCGGGAGAAATTTTCCGGTACCACGTCGCGAGTCCTTCAATCGACCCTCATGCAGGGCCGCAGCTTCCACTGGGAGAAGGAACTGATTCGCGATTGGGTGAGGACGCTGACTGAGGAGTGAGGAAGACGGTAGAAGGCAGAAAAGATGGGCGCGTCTACATCTCGCGTTTGTTCTCTCACCTAAGTCTCTTGTAGAACTCTCGATACTGTCATTCAGAGGAGCGAACCGACGAAGAATCTCCCGCTGAGAAGCGGCCAGCATTTCACTGATTTATAGGGAGATCTTCCGACGAGTTAATCAAACTGCTTGAATGCAGCACCATACGGTCTGCCATTTATAGCGGGAGACCCCTCGCCTTCGCTCCCAAAGACATCATCCCCAACTGTCATCCCGACCGAACCAAAGGCGAGTGGAGGGATCTCCCGCTACAGTTAGTAATCTACTGAATTA
>JAAESQ010000349.1 GCA_024229275.1 bacterium
GAACGACTGAACCAACCTTCAACAAAGCAACAAAGAGACAAAGTCGAGATTCCTACCGAGATTCGGGACGAGATCGTACGGCTCCACGATTTTTACGGAACCAGGAAGATTGCTCTCCGAGTGGGCTTGTCCCGCAAGATCGTTCGCCGGGTTCTCCGCGAGCAGGGGTGTCTGAACCAAACCCAGCCTACCCGCCAGAGCAAACTCCATCCCTTCCGAGAAACGATCCAGGACAAGGTCGCCCAAGGACTGACCATCACCCGCATCCTGCGCGAGATTCGAGAGCAGGGATACTCGGGTGGACGGAGCATTCTCGCCGACTATGTCCGAACGCTTCCGGCCCGTGCACCGAAAAAGACTGTCAAGCGCCGATTCGAAACACGGATGGGTGAAGAAATGCAGATCGATTGGTCACCCTACCGCGTCGTCATCGCCGGTGTGCTCACCACCGTCCACGCCCTCGGATGCCTGTTGTGCGCTTCGCGTAAGCTCTGGGTGCACTTTTTCCGAAACGAACGTCAACCCACTTTGCTCGAGGGACTGGCGAGCGCCTTCGAATACCATCATGGATGCGCCATTCGCGTCGTCCTCGACAACATGGCGACCGCCGTGCTGGGTCGATACGCACCCAACGGCATGCCCATCTGGCATCCGCGATTCTTGGACTTCGCCCGTCACTATGGATTCGAGCCGTTTGCCTGTGCGGTGCGGGATGCCGACCGCAAAGGCAAAAAAGAAAAGTCCTTCCGACTCCTCTGGGATGACTTCCTCAAAGGCTCTGAGTTCGACTCCTTCGACGAGCTCAACCAGCGCGTCATGCACTGGCTCGATCACACCCGGGAGGTAGCTAATCAGCGCCTGCATGGCACCACACGAACGGTGCCCAACCAGGCATGGCTCTCCGAGAGAGATTTTCTAATCCAGCTCCCTGAAAAACGTTTCCCCGTCTACGAGCAGAGCGTTCGTGTCGTCGATCAGGACTCGACTCTTTCCATCGAGGGAACACGCTACACGGTCCCGCCGTCTCTAGCCTGCCACTCAGTGGCCGTGCGCCTATTTGCCGAGCACTTCGAGGTTCTCGATTCTCATCAACGGGTAGCCTTTTCCAGACGCTATGCGCCGGAACCCGACAAAGGAAAGCTCATCATCGACCCCACCCACTACGCGAC
>JAAESQ010000350.1 GCA_024229275.1 bacterium
CAGGACAACCCCTGCCGTAACCAGTTGAATCTATTCGACTAACGTTGGGACAGTAGTGATGCGGAATGATGAATGATGAAAAGGGAACCCGCGCAATCGGAGTGGCAATGGCAGTGACGGTTGCAGAAACAGGAATCAGAGGCAGAGGCAGATGGCAGGGGCAGAGGAGGTTCTGAACAATCGAGCCGACTTTGCCTCGAAGCATCGTCACACCGTGCTGACTCAGAGGCATTAAGGGAGTCATGACTTGTCAGGGCGAGGTTCTTATCTATGTCGAAGAAGAAGTCAGCTAGCCCGGCTTCGCCTACGGTTGTGTCGTGGCGGTTTTCAGTCCGAATCCAAAACGGAGACTGATAACGAAACCGCATCTGGGTTAGTGAGGTCGCCGTGGCCCCTCCCCCCCCCCCCCCCCGGGGGAGGGTTGTCCACCTCACAGATTGTGGCGCGGGCGTCTCGCCCGCGTGGAGTCGTTCCAAACAAGAATCCATTGTGGCGTGGACGTCCTCGTCCGCGCAGAAACCGATGCAGCCCCGACGCGATGCCGGGGCTGATGGTCTCTGATTCTACGTTGCTACTTAGGCCCAGCCCCTCAAATGACAGGCAACCGCTACACGCTGGATGCTGATCATGTAAGCAGCATCACGCATGTACTCGCCGGTCTCTTCTGCGAGGTCTGCAACAGCGTGGAAGGCCTGGGTCATCTGCTCGTCGAGTCGCTTCAAGACTTCGTCTTTGGGCCAGAAGAAGTTCTGGTTGCACTGTACCTGCTCGAAATAGGAGCAGGTCACGCCACCGGCGTTGCACAGGAAGTCGGGGATGACGAAGATCCCGCGCGCTTTCAGCGCCTCGTCGGCCTCGGGTGTTGTCGGTCCGTTGGCGCCCTCGGCGACCATCTTGACGGTGTTCTTGATCTTATCGACGTTGTCGCCGTTGATTTGGTTCTCAAGGGCGGCAGGAATCAGGATTTCAGCTTCTTGTTCGATCCATGATTCAGGATCGGCGATCACGTAGCCGGCGGCTTTCGCTTTATCTTTGTCGATCGTGCCGAATCGATCGGTGATCGAAAGCAGGAAGTCGATGTCGATGCCATCAGGCTTCAGGAAGCTGTAAGCCGCGTGGTCATCGTTGTCCCAGCACGATACCGCCACGACAGAGCCGCCGTATTCGATGAAGAGCTTGGCCGCGTACTGCGCCACATTGCCGAAGCCTTGGATGGAAGCACGTACGCCCTTGATCGGGACGCCCGCGCGTTTCAGTGCTTCACGCACCGTATAGATCACACCGAATCCAGTCGCCTCTGTTCTGCCGAGAGAGCCGCCGACCTCGACTGGCTTGCCGGTGATCATCCCCGGATAGTGGGCGCCGGTCATCTTCTCGTATTCGTCCAGCATCCACACCATGTGCTGTGGGTTGGTCATGACGTCCGGCGCCGGAACATCCTGCAGAGGGCCTATGTTGCGGGCTACCTGACGGATCCAGCCACGGCAGATCTGCTCCTGCTCGCGTGCCGAAAGGCTGTGTGGGTTGCAGATGACGCCACCCTTTCCGCCGCCGAGTGGAATATCAACAACAGCACATTTCCAGGTCATCCAGGTTGCCAGAGCGCGGACTGTGTCGACCGTCTCCTGCGGGTGGAAACGAATGCCGCCCTTGGCCGGGCCCCTGGCATCGTTGTGCTGCACCCGGTAGCCGTGGAAGACCTTAACCGTGCCGTCATCCATATGAACCGGAATCAGAAAATGAAACTCGCGAAGGGGCCACCGAAGCAGCTCCCGAATCCCCTCATCGAGCTCCAATTTGTCTGCTACTGCGTCGAACTGACTCTGGGCCATCTCGAACGCGTTGAACTCTTTAGACATCGTTCCCCTCCTTCGCGCGCGCGAGGGCATTTATACGCTCGTTGAAAGCGCGCGTCAAGCCAGTATATAGCCCACCATTATGGTGTGTGAACATCCTTTGGTCTGAGTAACTTGGATGTCGTGCTTTGGAGCCTGTTGCGGTCGTCTTCATGTGACCGAGTCTGGGTGTCTGCGAAGGCTATACTCTGCAGGTGAATTCTAGGCTGAAAATCATGCACGTTCTCCACAAGAATCGGAGTTCGACTGGTTCTGTGGTGCAGATGGTGGAGGCGGCTCGTGGACAGCGAGATCTCGGCTACCCGGTGGCGATCGCATCGCGGCCGGGGGGCGATCTGGAGCAGGTGTGTCGCGACAACGGTCTCCGTTTCGTTCCGCTCGCTTTCCGTCATGAATTTGACTTGGGCACAGTGAGAGCGCTGCGCCGTGAGATGGTGGCGGGATGTGATGTCATCCATGTTCACAAAGGGCTTCCTCACTCTCTCTGTTTGATCGCGGCAGTTGGACTTGGTCGACTACCGCGGTTGGTCGTCAACCGTGGCGTGTCCTTTCCGCTCACACTGACGAACAAATGGAAGTACCGTCACCCAAGGGTTGGCTGTGTGGTGTGCGTCGCTCAATCCGTGAGAGACGTGGTGATACAGAGCGCACAGCTGGCTCCGGAAAGGGTGAGAGTCATCCACGCCGGCACAGATATCGAGCGATTCAACCCTCGCCAGGTTGATCCGGTTGCCGTTCGCCGTGAACTCGACATAGCGAGCGATGCCGTTTTGATTGGAACGGTCTCAGTACGCGACTGGAAGGGTTGGCGGGAGTTACTGCATGCTTTTGCGAGCGTTGCGGGACAGGTCACCAACGCAAGACTGCTCATTGTGGGCTGCGAGTCTTCTGAAGAGGCCTCCAGAGTCGAGCGGGAAGTGGCTCAAGTCGGCCTTCTGAACCGTGTCAACGTTCTACCTTGTCGAAGTGACATGCCTGACGTTCTTGCGGCGTGCGACATCGTGGTCGATGCTTCATGGGCGGGCACTGGCATCACCGGGACGGTACGTGAGGCGATGGCACTGGAGCGAGCAGTCATTGCGACTGATGTCGGTGGCAACCGAGAGCTGATTGACAGCGTAGAGGTTGGTCGGCTTGTGCCTCCCCGCGATATTGACGCTCTGGTGCAGGGCATCGTCGAATTGGCAACCAGCCCCAATCTCCATCAGGCGATGGGCAAGGCAGCTCGGCAGAGAGTTGTCGAGGGTTTTTCCACCAGAACCCGAGTGGAACAACTGCTTGAGGTGTACGATCATGTCGTGAGCGAACACGGATTTCGAAACTGAACGGGTGTGAACTTCAAAAAGGGAGTCCATATTATGCGTCTGTTATCGACCTCACTGGTTGCCGTCTTTGTCGTCGTGCTGACGGGATGCGCCCCATCAGTCCCACCGGCGTCCCTCGTTCTTCTAAGTGGCGAGATCTACACCATGGAAGCAGAGAATCCGTGGGCCGAGGCCATCGTCGTCACGGACAATCGCATCACCGGGGTGTTCGCTGACTCTCAGGAAGCTCGCCCCTTCATAGGCCCCGATACTCGAGTAGTTGATCTCGGCGGAGCATTCGTCGTTCCCGGATTCATCGACGGTCACATCCATTTTGACAGTGCCAGCCGACTTCTCAGTGACGTCAACCTACTGCAGGTCTCAGATGAGGAAGGTCTGCGGGCCGAGGTGGGTCGAGTCGTTGCCTCTCTTGCAGAGGGTGAATGGATCATGGGCGGAATGTGGGGCGCCTACGAGCAGTGGAAACTAGGCGCCGCAAGCGCCGGCTCGCCGGGATCTACCGGTGGGCGGTGGTTGCCGAATCGATCTGTCATCGACGATCTGACCATTGCCAATCCGTGCCTGTTGTCGAGCTTCGACGACAAACTTTTTCTCGCCAACTCCGCCGCGTTGACCATCGCGGGCCTCGATGAGAGCCTGGTTGCCGGCATGGATCGCGGTACTGACGGCGCGCCAACGGGTTTGATTCGTGCAGGCTCGCCGGCGCTCGAAACGATCCGAAAGGTAGCCAAACCGAAGTCGCACGAGCGCATGGTCGATGAAAATCGGGCGGCTCTGAAGGCGTTGGCGGCGGCAGGCATCGTTGAGGTCCATGACATTGCCAAACCAGAGCAGACCGCTCGACTTGTCGAATTGCAGCAGAGCGGCGAATTGACGTGCCGCTTCTGGCTACGACCCGACTTGGCGCGGGCCCCCGAGCTTCGTGACGCCGGGTTCACCCGGGGATTGCATCCCACCACCAAAGAGCCCGACGCCTGGCTGCGTTTCGGCGCACTGAAGGGATACATCGACGGAATCATGGGAACCCACGGTGCTCTCTTCTTCGAGCCGTATGACGACCAGCCCGCGAACTATGGTCACTATCGCCGCCACACCAGTGATGATTCCGACTACGCCACAGCCAATATGGAGAAGATGTACGAGCTGTTGAAGGTAGGGCACGAGGCAGGCTTTGTCGGCAACGTGCATGCTATCGGGACTAAGGGTTCCGCCCTGATGCTCGACACCTACGAGCGTTTGATGCAGGACGTTGGGCGGGACTTGGAGGGTTATCGGGTGATTCATGCACAGGTCATCCGTGAGGAAGACTTTCCGCGGTTCAAGAAGCTCAATGTGATCGCTGAAGTCAATCCCTATCACGTTTCGGATGATATGCGCTGGATGGAGGAGAGGATTGGAAGTCAGCGCTGCAAGGGTGCTTATGCCTTCCGCTCGTTGCTCGACAACGGTGCGACGCTGTCGTTTGGATCTGACTGGCCGGGCACGTCAGCAGCGGTATATCACATGCATCCCAAGTACCTCATCCATGCCGCTGTCAATCGCACGACACTCGGTGGCGAGCCCGAGGGTGGGTGGTTCCCTGAGCAGAAGATCACTGTTCATGAGGCACTCGAGGCGTACACCATTAACAACGCCTATGCTGCCTTCGAAGACGACATTCGTGGTTCCCTAAAGGAAGGCAAATTGGCCGACATCACGGTTGTTGACCGTAACCTGCTTGAGATAGATCCTTCCACTATCCTCGACATGGAAATCGAGATGACAATCGTCGATGGGAAAGTGGTGTTTGAGAATGATGAATGATGATGGACGGCTATGCGGGACGAACGGCTAGGAAGACTCGATTGCGATGGCGACAGAGGACATAGGGTCGTCAGGGTTGTGAGGCGACGCATAAAACGATGACGAAGAGGATGACGATGACGTGGGCAAGGCTCCGGCCATGGATCGGAATCGGACACCGAACGGTGTTCTTCGCCCTGGCTTTGGTTGTCACCTTCCCTGTGTCTGCCGATCGATGGTACGAACACTATGCCCGGGCCGAGGATGCCATTGATGCCCAGCAGTGGGGACATGCCGTCACCGAACTCACTGAGGCAATCCAGCGTCGTGGCGACTCAGGTCGGCGGGTTCGCACCTATGGGATGAAGGCCGTACCCTATTTCCCATACCTCAAACTTGGGATCGCCTATCACCATCTCGATCAGCCGCGGGCTGCATTGCAGGCCTTCGAAACTGAGTTGCGCATCGGCGAGATTCAAGCGTCAGCAGATGAATTTGCCGTGCTCGAGCACTACCAGCAGCTCGCTCAGGAGGCTCTGGTTGCCGCAGAGCGTGCGGTAGAGCTTCGAGTGGCAGAGCTCGTATCTGAGAGTCTCGACGAGGGGAGGCGATTACGCGAACTGGGCCAACTCGACGAAGCTGCGGTCGCGGTCGGCAGGGCTATGGCTGCAGACCCGGAGCATCAGGCCGCACAGGCTCTCCTCGAAGAACTGCGCCGACAGATCGCGACCAGGGATCGCGAGGCCGAGGCCGCCAATCGCGCGAATGCGAAGATCGCGACTGCCCGAACACACATCGAAGCTGGCCGGTTGGGATTAGCTGCCGCACTGCTGCAAGAGGCACTGGTTCTCCAACCGGACGAAGGAACACGGCGGCTTTTGGAGACCACTCGCGATCGCATCGCCGCAACTCAGACCGATGCTGACCAGGCAAGCCGTGTAGCGCAATCTTTGGGGCAGGCGCAACAGGCCGAAACCGAGGGTCGCCTGAGCGACGCGCTAGAAATGATTCAGTCAGTACTTGCCCTTGACCCTTCCAACGTTGAAGCCGGGGAACTCCAAAATCGGATTCTGTTGGCTCGCCGGGAGCGAGCCGATCGAGACAACATTACGACCCTCAGCTCCGAGGCTCAAGCACATCTCGCCAGAGGTCAACACGAGGAAGCGCTGTCGGTTGCAAATCGGATACTTGCCCTTGATCCTGGCGATGTCTCGGCCTTGGACGTCGTGCAGCGCGCTTATGGTGAGATCAGCCAACAACTTCTTGGCGCCGGGGTGTTTCGCAATCTTCCGCCGGCGATTCGGTTCTCCGACCTGCGGCGGGACGAACCTGACGGAAGGCGAGTGCAGCGGGTTGAGCAACCGGAACTGGTACTCACTGGGATTGTCATCGACCGGACGCCTGTCGAACTCGAATTCCGGGTTGGCGGCGAGTCGGTCGATGGTGTGTCGGACTACCAGAAGATTGGGGAATGGGCAATCACTGAGTTTCAACTCAGCGCCAGACTCGAGCCCGGTTCGAACATTCTGGGAGTTACGGCAAACGATGAGGAGGGCCTCACATCAAGCAGTGAATACGAAGCTATCTACGACAGGCCGGTGATCGCACACCCGGCTCTGCGGGGAGCAGGCGTTGGAGTCATCGCCTTGATTGTGATCTGGGTGTTAGCTCAGAGGTGGCGGCGTCGTAGGCGCTTGCTGCGCAGGCGCTTCAATCCATTCATAGCGGGAGCGCCGGTGCTCGATGAACAACTCTTCTTTGGTCGAGAAGAGTTGATCGAGAGGGTGCTTCAGACAGTCCACAACAACAGTTTGTTACTGTTCGGTTCCCGCCGCATCGGCAAGACCTCAATCCAACATCAGCTGAAGCGGCGTCTCAGTCGCCTCGAAGACCCGGATTTCGAATTCCATCCGGTCTACATCGATCTGCAAGGTGTGCCTGAGGGGCTGTTCTTCGCCACAGTTGCCGACGAGATCTTCAACGAACTTGGCAATCTCCTCGGCGAGGCCCTTCCAGAAAAGAGCCCGCTCGAAAGAGAAGACTATGGCTACCGTCAATTGGTGGCCGATTTGCGGAGTATCCTCAAGCAACTCCAGGCGAGCTGCACGAAGAAGGTGAAACTCGTTCTGCTGATGGATGAAGTGGACGAACTCAACGCATATGATCCGCGCATCAATCAGCGCCTGCGTAGCCTGTTCATGAAGAGCTTTGCCGAACACCTCGCAGCGGTCGTGTCGGGTGTCAGGATTCGCCGTGAGTGGGATCGGGAAGCCAGCCCTTGGTACAACTTTTTCGAAGAGATCGAGGTCAGTGCAATTTCACCCGTGCAAGCGCGAAAGCTGATCACGCAGCCGCTGCGAGGAGTTTTCGCCTTCGAACGGGGCACAGTGGACAAGATCATGGAGATCACCGGCTGTGTGCCGTACCGGATTCAGAAGGCCTGCCGTGAGATCGTGACCCGAGTGCATGAACAGGGACGGCGCAAGATTCAGCATGAAGATGTTGATGCGGTCCTCACAGAGTCAGACGGTTAGTAGGAGCAACTTCTCCCCTGGATATGACCTGTTGGGAACGGTACTCGTGTGCGCTCTGGGGATTACTGCAGAGCTGTAGCAGGAGTGTTTGCAGAGGCAGATTCAGGTTTCAGAAACAGTATCAGTATTCAGAAACAGAAACAGAAACAGAAACAGTTGACAGGGTGCAGGGATTCACCGTCCCATCGATCCTTCCTTTCCTAAAACGTCACCACCGTCCACGCCAAGGCGAGGATCATGGTCACGATCAACAACGGAAGATAGGCGACAAAGAGGCACAGCATCTTGAGCGCGGTCTTCACCCGCCCCTGCCTATGGAGCCGGCGCAGACCAAACCACGTGTGTACGACAATGAAGATCTGAGCGACCCCCGTGGCTCGCTGTTGCCATACAAGACCGAAGGCGCTCACTCCGGCAGCGAGAAGCAGGACCAGGAATGCGAAGCTGTGGAGGTGAAGCGAATAGATGAGGTGTGCGATATAGCGCTGGCGCCGATAGAGAACCCGAAGAGCAAGGGCAAAGAGTGGGACGAGAATGAACACCGCTTGGGCGAGTCGGTCGATAAATAACTGGTTGAGGCGGTCAGGGTCTTCTTCATATTGCTCGATCAGCGGTTCGAGCGCTTTCGATATCCAGGAAGGCGCAGCGGCGTCGTCTTCGATGTCTGCCGTAACGCTGTCATCTCGACTGTCAGTGGTGTCGATGGCAATGATCGGGATCGACGCATCTTCATCTTGGACTCTGACAACACCCTGGTTCGTAAATGACAGTGCAATGAAGAGCACGATACTGATGGCGAAGTAGAGCTTGAGTGGGTTTGTGTAGCGGACCCGTCGTCCCGCGATGTACTCGAGGGTCAGAAATCCCGGCTGAAAGAGCAGCGGTTGAAGGGTGCGCAGCAGACGCGTGTCGAAAGCGAAGAATGAGGTCAGCCATTCGATCACGAGTTCGCGAAACGGCCGGTTGAGGTCGCTGTCACGTTGGCCACAGTGGCTACAGAACTCGCCGGACAGAGCTTCGCCGCAGTTAGCGCAGTCTTTGCCTTTGGTGTGGCTAGAAGTGTCCATGTAGGGACATGCTAGCAGGGACGGGAGACAGAAGCAGAGGCAGATTTCAGATACAGAATCAGGGGATGATCCACACGCTAAAGACTGTGCGCTTCGAAGGACACCGTTGAATGTGAGTACTCTCGATGGCCATCGCCTTCGTCATCGTCATCGAATATGGCGTTGGGGTGGGGACAACAGAACCAGAGGCCGAGGTAGAATCAAGCTTCAGATACAGATGCAGAGTCAGACGACGGAGACAGATTCAGATACGGAAACAGTGGACAGGGTAGGTATCAGAGCTGCGTACCTTTCTAGCTCCCTAGAAACTGTAGATCGCTGACAGGGAGTACGTACTGACGCTGTCTGAGAGGTCAGCGGCAGCGTCGAGTTGGAGTTTACGAAACGCCACTCCAAGCCCCAGGGAGAGATGGAATTCGTCCGTGGAACGATCAGGGGAGCTCGTAGAACTCGGGGCGTGCCACAGGCCGAGGCGGAGACCAATGAGAGGTGTTACGTCCAAGAAGACGTATTCGGTGCCGAGGCGCAGTTGGTTGCGGGCTCCTTCATGGCTCTGGAGACGATCCCATTCCAAACCGACAACTACGTGCCCTGAAGGACTTCGATACGACGCGCCGAATGCGAACACGTCTGGGATGACAACGAAGTAGTCCTCAGTAGTGTGTTCGTCGGTGGTGTCAGCTTCCTGGGGAATCTGAAAGACGAGTTCTGCACCGGGACGATAGGCCGCAGCAAGGCTCCAATCCTCGGTCATCTGCCAAGTCGCCCCGGCGACGACACCAACGCTTGACGTGCTGGCTTCGAATGAGGGGGGGAGAGATCCTTCCAGCCAGCCAGGAAACCAATTGACCGCGCCGCCCAACGATGAAAACTGGCCAACCGCTGTGGTTGCACCGAGGCCGAGACTCAGTCGGTCCGAGACGGTGTAAGACGCGGAGGCTCCGAAGTTGAAGACGGTCAAACTTGTGCCGATCGAGATCGTGTTTCCGGTGAACGGCGAATCGTTCGGCTGGCTGATGAAATCGAGCACTGCCATTGAGTGGAGGTAGACAGCGAGAGTCCAGTTGTCGAACGGGTACACGAAGGAACCGAAGCCGATTCCACTCATGCTGCTGGCCAGGTTCTCCGGGTCATACTGCCAGCTTCTGAACTCCAGTGAGATCTCGGGGCGGATGAGCTGGCCGAGGCCTGCCGGATTGGCAAATGCAGCGGTGGCGTCGTCTGCAACAGCAACGAAAGCCCCTCCCAATCCGAGTGAGCGAGCTCCCGGAACACCCGGCGATACCTCGATGCCGACTTCGGCCCCAGCAAGCGGTACAACCTGAGGATGAGAGAAACCCGCAATTGACCCAATCGTCAGCAGCAGTGAGAGTACGCGGAACTTCATCTCTTCCTAACCATCGGGGTGATTGTAGCCCCCTTCGGTGTGACCTCAACGAAACCTCATTCTTTCCTCAAAAGGACGTCAAGACTCCTCAGTCGCTGAGCCTCATCTTTGCTACCGAAGGCAGGAATGGTTCGGCACAGAGCCGCTCCCACAGCCATACAGAAACAAGGAGGAAACAATCATGGATCAGCGTCAAATCACAGTGGCTTTCGTTCTGACAATTGCTCTCGCGTTGAGCTTCCCTGTACAAATAGGAGCACAGGAACCTGAACAGGCCACCGAATCGCCAGAGGCCATGGAGCAAACGCGCCCAGGTATTCGCCCCTGGAACTTAAAGGCTTCTCTCGTACTTGTCGATGCTGATGGCGGCGTTTCGACCACCGGTGACCCATCTGGAGTCTCTACCAGTGTGAGTGCTGGTGGCGGTATCAGTTTTCGGTTGGAGCGAACCCTCACTCCACGACTTGGTCTTGAGTTCGGTTTGACGACCGTGGCGTCGGGGATCGACATTTCGGCGGGATGGGGCAAGTGTGACCACAATGCTTCAGTAGATATGCTCTCGGTCGTACCGCTGACACTGGGACTCAACGTGCACCTAACACCCAACTCGCCGGTAGATGTCTACGTTGGACCGATGCTGGCGTATGTCACATACAGCGATCTCCGAATTCACTCAGGCTGGGACTGCGAGGACCAAGGCCCGTGGTGGGACTGGGGTTGGTCTTCCACGGTGAAGGTTGGAACAGACAGAGACCTGACCTGGGGTTTGAACGCCGGGATCGAGTTTCCGTTCGGCAAATCCGGGCGATGGTCGGGTCACGTTGGTGTGACTTACATTGAATCTTCTTATGAACTCGAACGGTTCGACGAGGAGGATCGCTTCACAAATATCAAGATGGATCCAGTGATGCTGAACCTGGGATTCGGCTTCCGGTTCGGCGCACCTGTCCCCTCGAGCTGATGTCTGAGTTCGTCTCAATGAGTGAATGGCCGACACCGGTGGAGAGAATCCGCCGGTGTTGTGCGTGTTTGCGGCAAACGCCTTCGCGTCGCCAGCTGAGCATGAGGGACTGTAGAATGCTACTCGATGTCCCACCGAGAGATGCCTGCCCAATTGCCGATGGACGACTTTCAGCTCGGCGAGTGGAGTGTCCATCCGCAACTCAACCGCATAGGTCGAGATCAGGAAATCGTGCAGATCGAGCCGAAGATGATGGAAGTGCTGATCTATCTTGCGCTGTCGCCGGAGCTAGTGCGATCAAAGCGCGAGATCCTCGAATCTGTGTGGTTCGACGTCATAGTGACCGAGTCGGTGCTGACGCGGGCGATAGCGGGACTCCGCCGAGCCCTTGGCGACGACACCCGCTCACCGACCTACATCGAGACCATCGCCAGGCGAGGTTATCGACTTGTTGCACCGGTGATGCGTGCTGGGGAGAGCCGTATGGGTCGGCTTCCTGCGCAGCGGGTCGTTGATGAGAACGCTATGGCAGTGCCATACGTTGTTGGACAGTGGGTCCGC
>JAAESQ010000351.1 GCA_024229275.1 bacterium
ATATAGATCACTCAGACCACCCACAAAAGGCAGCACCCTGCCCGCTGAGGCCACATCTTTCTGAATCACGCAGGGCGCTATGCGGGGCGAACGGGGCGAACGGGGCGAACGGGGCGAACGGGGCGAACGGGGCGAACGGGGCGAACGGCAAACGCAATAACACTTCTCCCGCATCTAGAGAGACTTAAGGCGGTCTGAGAACTCCAAGGTCAGCCCGCGCCAAGGATTTAGTCTAGCGGCTCAATGAGCCGCCCTAACTTATTCTTCGTGCTTACTTTGCGATCTTCGTGCTCTTTGTGGTTCGAAACTCACGTGCCTATCGGCAGGTAACCTCGCTCCGGCTCCCCTTGTCGTCTGACCCGAATAGCCGCTTCGCTACTTCCGCTTTTTATCCAGCAGGTTCTTTCCCATCTCTGCGAGAAACGCTTCGACATCCTTCAAGGCCACGTCTTGATCGACTTCGAACTCTTCTGCCAAGCGCTTAGCAAGTTCCTCTTTGGTTGAAGCACCCTCGCGAAGAACCTCAACCAGAAACATGCCCGTTTCGTTGAGTGCCAGCACCTGCAGTGAGTCGATGTCGAGGACGACACCACTTTCGTCGGCCAGTTTGGTAGTACTCAGATCGTCCGACGCCAGAAGACTCTTCAACTCATCGATTCGACTCAAGGTCATCCTCCACCAATGCTCTTCGAAACGGTAGTGTAACAACCGTCGTGTAAGGCTCTTCATTTTGTGCTTGTGCGGTAGCGTCGACCCTTCGCCCGTCGACGAGGAGCCAGGCATGACCATCGACCAATGCCTCGCCATTCGGCGTCCGGCATCCCATGTTCAGCTCGACGTCGTGATTTGGGCTCAGTAATGCGCCAGCCACCAGTGACCTGGTCAGACACGTGTCGAGCCCCCCGAACCAGCGCGCGTAGCGAATCCCGGCTCGGGTCGCGGCCCGAACCGCTTGCTCGGCGCTGCGGGGATTCACGATACCGTGCGTTGATCCAAGCTCTGTAACGACATCGCGTACCGGGCGCCTACGCACCTGCTGTGCCTTTCGTGCCAAGACAAGAGCGCGGAGTACGAGAAGCACATCGCGCAAGTCGCGGTACCGCGGCATTCGATTGTTTGCCGTGGTTTCGCTCACACCCGTATAATGCTCGCCTGTCATGGGTGGAATTGTAGCAATCTGGAGTGAACCCGGCGATCCAAAGGCAAAGGAACGCTTAGATCGCATGTTGGCTCGGTCGCCCCATCGCGGTGATGTGACACTCCACGAAGAACACGGTCTCACCATCGCAGTCCAGAGCCTTGGATGGGATGCCTCTCTGGCTGTGAAAGGTAACTGGGTTGCCGCCTTCCACGGATGGATCGGAAACTGGAAGGAACTGGCGCCGCTACATGGATTCGATATCCACGGCGACATCTCTAACGCGGATAGGATCGCGATCGCGTATGAAAAGCTGGGCGATGACCTCTTTCGCCAACTCCGGGGGGAGTTTTCGATTTTGGTCTACGATCGCCGAGAGCGATTGCTGCGCGCTGTACGGGATATTCTTGGGCTGAGACCGCTTTTCTTTCAGCAACACGAAGGGGTTCTTGTTCTGGCTTCCGAGATCCGACAGATTCTGGCAGGGTCTAACAAAAGCAGTGATCTCAATCTCAGTGTAATGCTGGATCATCTACTTTGCCATTATCGGGTCACAGAAGAAACAGCCACCAGCGGAGTATTGCGAGTTCTACCCGCTCGTGTGTATCATTTTAGAGCCCCTCGTTTTGAACACTCACAATACGAATACTGGTTACCACCGGACGTGAGAACCAACCAGCTTACTCAACAGGATGCGGCAGTCGAGCTGCGTCATTTGTTGCGCAAAGCAATCGACAGGACGTTGCCAGATCGACCTTTCTCCGCCTGCCTCAGCGGAGGTGTTGACTCCAACACTGTTTGGGCGCTGATTACAGAAATGGGTCGACAAGGAGATCCCCGAGCTGCAGTAGGTCGACCGGTATCGCTTCTCTATCCAGGTTATTCCGGTGATGAAACCGAGGTCATCAAGTTGGCGCTTGACGCCATGGAAGCCGATGGCATCATGCTCGACGTCTCTTCCACCGATCTGGTTGAACAAATCGCTCTTGCTACGAAATACGTGGATGGATTCATCGGCAGCGCAATTTATGAGTTTTGGATGCCGTATTCGGCATCTCAATCAGACGGACGACAGGTGCTTCTGACCGGAGATGGAGGGGATGAGTGGCTCGCCGGAGGCGAAAGCTATCTGGCGGATCTTGTGTGGGAACAACGCCTTTCTCGCTGTTTGACTGAAGTCTCGCGGCTCCGGCCTGGGATGAACTCTCGTTTTGAATTGTTCTGGAAAACTGCACTTCGACCGGTTGGCGGCAAGCTCACCCGGCGTCTGCGCGGACCCCGTCCAGTCCCAAGATGGTTTGCAGCCGATTGGAAATGTCGCGCATCGGAGAGACTGACCGATCGTGGAGCAACCCCTTCGAAACTCCACCATTCTTGGGATCGCAGGAGAATAGAGTTCTTTCTTGCCCAGTGGCAAAGGGGCTGTGAATTTGACGAGCAGTGCGCGGCACACTTCGGGGTCGAACCCAGGTCCCCTCTTTCGGATGTTGACTTGATAGAGTTCGGGTTCTCAGTTCCACCGTGGATTCTCGTTGGCGGGAATCGATACAAACACCTTCTTCTTCTTGCGATGGACGATGCCATTCCTTCGCAAATCCGTGGCCTTTTCAGGAACCCCGATAACTGCGGTATTCGGGCTGGCGCCGGTTCAGCGATCGCCGCGGCCTCACCGGCAGCCGCCTTGCCGATTCGCGTTCCAAGACGCATCAAGTTCAACGG
>JAAESQ010000352.1 GCA_024229275.1 bacterium
CCCTGGCCGGTAAGGTGTGCAGTGATTCCAAAGACCAGCGGCCCTGCGATCCCAGCCATCTTGGCACTCGCGGAGAAGAATCCGAAGAACTCCGCGCTACGGTGGCGTGGCACCATGGCCGCAAAGAGCGATCGGCTCAGGGCCTGACTTCCTCCTTGAACCATCCCAACCGAAGTGGCCAGGACGTAGAAGTGCAAAGGAGTCTGCATAAAAAAGCCGCCAACACAAATTGCGGAGTACGCCGCAAGCGCGATCTGAATAGAGGTCTTCGCACCAACACGAGCGGCCAACCTGCCAAAGAGGAGTGAGAAGGGCAAGCCGACGAACTGAGTGATCACCAGTGCGCCGATGAGATGGGACATGCCGATGCCGATTTCATCGCCATATGCTGTTGCCATCTTGATGATGGTGCTGATTCCATCGTTGTAGATCCAGAAAGCAACAAGAAAGATCGTCAGCTGGCGGTAGCGCCGAACCTCGCGCGCTGTTGTGCGGAGTCGCCGCAGGCCTTCCAACAAAGCCTGATGGGCCTCAGTTACACCAGATCCTGGCGGTTCTGGCACATGTCGGAGGATCGGAATCGAGAAAACACCCCACCAAATGGCGACACTGAGAAACGAAAGCCGAATCGCAACTGCAGCACTCGCGATACCAAACAGCTCGGGTTTGATCACCCAGGCGGCGTTGACGACGAGCAACAGTCCACCACCGAGATACCCGATCGCATAACCGCGAGAGGACACCCAGTCCAGCTCACGCTGCCGCACAATTGTCGGCAGCAGTGATTCATAGAACACGTTGGCCCCTGCGAATCCGATATTGGCAACGATGTAGAGTCCAGCAGCCAAGATCCACGTCGTCTCACCGTTGCAGACAAAGGCCGCGGTAGCAACAACCCCTAAGCCAATGAAAACCGCAAGAAAACGCTTGCGCGTCCCTTGAGAATCCGCAGCCGCACCCATGATTGGCGAAGCCAGCGCGATAATCACCAGCGCCAAGGCTGAGGTGTACCCCCAATACGCAGTCGCCCGTGATTCCTCGACGCCAGCTGCTATAGCTAGGCCACGAAAGAACGGCGGGTACATCGCGGCCATGACTGTTGTCGCAAAGGCGGAGTTGGCCCAATCGTACAGGCACCAAGCCCGGACAGCCTTTGGATCTTGAAATTCATGCTTCATAGTCAACTCATGCTGAGGCGCTGAGCCAGCATAACCTGATCGACCAGCAAACTCGCGCATCTGGTTTACCGAGTTCGGGAGTCTCGGTAACAAAGGCAACGCTTGGGTCTCCCCCAGATCTTCAATTTGGCCTCCTGAGCAACGCCGCGCCGCTCTCGCGGCGGAATCTCAGGGGAAGATCCCAGAAAACTGTCATCCCGAGCGAAGTCGAGGGATCTCCCGCCGGCTCGAGTAGCCCGTCCACTGCACCAGGCATCGGTTTGCTCGTTTCTACGGGAGATGTTTCGACTCCGCTTCGCTCCGCTCAACATGACAATCTTTGAGGGTCTTGTCTTTGGGAGCGGAGCAAAGCGGAGCCGAAGGTTCTCCCGTTGAGATCAGCAGCATGTATGTTGGCGTAATTCAGTTGATTGCTAAATGGAACGGGAGATCCCTCCACTCGCCTGTAGCTCGGTCGGAATGACAGTAGCGGGATGATGTCTTTGGGAGTTCCACCATTGCGACGGTGAATCTGCCTGGACAGGAGATGCAAACCTATTTTCGCCCTGAACGGTCATATGGTGTCAATGGCGGAAGCAGTGCGAATCTCTGCAAGCGATCGAGTGTTCACACACCGGCATCAATCCCAACTTGCGGCGATGGTGTCACCACGTCACTATGGAGATTCCAGGCCGACTGTCAATTCTCTTCGGGTGTATTTGGAGGGCTCAGGAGATGCAAGAAACGCCCATGACTCCGAGTCAAGATTCAGTTCAACTAACGCCCCGGAAGCGGCGATGGCTCTATCGTTCACTATGGGTGCTTTTTGCTCTTGTCATCGTGTTGGCGATTGCGGCTGGAGCGACTGGTCTTTGGCTTCGCGCTCATCTCATGGCCAGTATGGCGCAACTCGACGGGGAGCGTAAGGTTGACGGGATAACCGAATCGGTAACTATCGAACGGGATGAGCTCGGGATCCCGACGATCAGCGGCAAATCACGGAGCAATGTCGCTTTTGCCCTAGGTTTCGTCCATGCCCAGGATCGCTTCTTCCAAATGGACCTGATGCGCCGTCAAGCTGCCGGTGAATTGGCTGTCCTCTTCGGCCAGGCCGCCGTAGATTGGGACCGCACGATCCGCGTTCACCGACTCCGTTCTCATGCTGAGAGAACCTGGGCCGAGACTGACGGGGAAGAACGAAAAATCCTCGAGGCTTACTGCGAAGGCGTAAACACAGGCCTTGCTTCACTCGATGAGGCTCCGTTCGAGTACTTGGCCCTGCGCTCACGTCCAGCAACTTGGACGCCCGAGGATTCCCTTCTTGTGCTGCTTGCGATGTTCATCGAACTCCACGATGAAGATGGAAGCCGCGATTCCGCTCTCGGGTTGGTGTACGACCTCATGCCGAAAGCAATGGCCGATCTTCTCGGTGCGCAAGGAACCGAGTGGGACGCCCCGATTTCTGGTGAACCGTTTGTCACTCCTCCTTTGCCGGGTCCCGAAGTCTTCAATCATCGCAGTGGAGTAGAGCTGATGGCGGCGGCAACCGTTCAGAGTGTTGATCTCGAGAAGACCAAAGAAGTCATAGGCAGCAACAACTGGGCGGTTACCGGACAGCTCAGCGCGCACGGTGGAGCGATCCTCGCCAACGACATGCACCTCGGCTTGTCGGTGCCAAACACCTGGTATCGGACTTCACTGAGTTGGGATGATTTGAAAAATCAGCACGGGAAACAACACATTACCGGAGTCTCGCTGCCGGGCCTTCCGTCTCTGGTCGTTGGTAGTAACGGACAGATAGCCTGGGGTTTTACAAACAGCTACGGAGACTGGACCGACCTGGTCGTGCTGGAAATCGATCCTTCTGATTCTGAGAGCTACCTGACACCAGATGGTCCCCGTCGCTTCGAGCGCTTCACCGAAGCTATCGAGGTGAGCGGTTCAGACAACGTCCTCGTTGAAGTTGAGTGGACGATTTGGGGACCGGTCATCGACCACGACCATAGAGGGCGACGAAGAGTCCTGTGTTGGACTGCAACGACTCCTGGAGGCCTCAATCTCAGCTATCACGAGCTTGAATCCGCAGTCAATTTGGATACTGCTGTTGAAGTCGCCAACCGTCTCGGGATCCCTCCACAGAATTTCGTCGTTGTGGACCATACGGGACGCATCGGATGGACGATCATCGGCCGTATCCCTCGCCGATACGGCTTCGACGGACGCGTTCCGACATCGTGGAGTGACGGAACGCGTGGCTGGAACGGCTGGCTTGAGCCATCTGACTACCCCAAAATCATCGATCCTCCGCTAGGACGCCTGTGGACGGCAAATGCTCGTGTCGTCGGAGGTGAGATGCTGGCCAAAATCGGCGACGGCAGCTATGACCTCGGTGCTCGAGCAGGTCAGATCCGACAGGGCCTCATGGAGGCGGAGACCTTCACGGAGACCGACATGCTAGGGATTCAACTCGACGACAGGGCACTCTTTCTCACACGCTGGCGTGATCTATTGCTTGAGGTCCTCGACCCCGAGTCTATTGCTGCGGATGCTCGGCGAGGTGAGCTTCGTCAGCTGGTGGAAGGCTGGGACGGACGCGCTGGCATCGAGTCGGTCGGATTTCGTATGGTCAGAGCTTTTCGATCCTTTCTGAGCGAGCAGGTTCTCAACAGTCTGACCCGCGATTTGCAGAAAGCCGATGACCGATTTCATTTTGGCGAACTGGGTCAGACCGAGGGAATCGTTTGGAAGCTTTTGACCGAGCGGCCTCTTCATCTTCTAGATCCGAGTTATGAGACCTGGGAAGAGCAGCTAATGGCTGGGGTCGACGTCACGATTTCGTACTTCTCATCGGATGGCTCTACGCTCAGCCAGCATCCCTGGGGCGAGCGCAACACCGCCCGGATCCAGCACCCTTTGAGTCAGACGATTCCTATGCTCGGAAGATGGCTCGACATGCCGGTCGAGCCTTTGCCGGGAGACAGCGATATGCCACGCGCACAGGGGCCGGGTTTCGGTGCTTCGCAACGTCTAGCGGTTTCACCCGGACGCGAGGAGAGCGGCTACTTTCACATGCCAGGAGGGCAGAGTGGCCATCCGTTGTCACCCTTCTACCGTGCTGGTCACGATGCCTGGGCAAAGGGAGAGCCATTGCCGTTCCTGCCAGGAGAAACGCAACACAAGTTGGTTCTGAAGCCAACAACGCCGTAGGCCGAACCCACCTCACGGCAATGGAGTTCTTGCCGTCTACCCGTTACTCACGCCTTTCAGGCGTGGTGCCAAACTGAGATGAGCGGATGGTCGTAGCCGGAGGAACCGACAACGACCAGCTACCGCTCCCTTCAGTGTGGTGACCCGTTGATCCGTATAGCCGTACTTCTCTGAGTGAGCTAATGCTCACTCCTGTGGCCGCAGCTCCTCGATGAACGCAGCATCAACCCACCAGATGGCGGGCAGTCCAAGCCGTCCGCTGGCTTGCTGCTCACGCAGCCACTCAGCAGTCATCTTCTCCGGCAATGTGGAATCTACGTCGTCCGTACGAGCTGTCATGAAGAAGAGGTAGCGCCCGTCCAGAGTCACGTAGGGCGAGTATTCGAGCCGATCCTCACTATTGACCTTTGGTCCGAGATTGATGGGCTCGCTCCAGGTGTCGTCCTCTGATCGGAAACAGACGTAGTAGTCAGTGCCTCCAAGAGAGTCCTCGCGGCCCGCCATCGGCACGATGATGTAGCTTTCGTCCGCTGCAATGAAGGCGTTGAACTGAGCCGGCGCCGCGTTCACCTGCTCCGGGAGCTTCTCCGGCTCGGTGTAGGCACCGTCGACAAGGCGCGACCGGTAGATATAGCTCGCCTGCTCGCCTACTGGGTTTCGCGTGAAGTAGAGCGTACCGTCATGTGTGACCGACGGGAAGAACTCAGCCGCCTCGGTGCTGATCGGAGGTCCGAGATTGTACGGCTCCCCCCAGCCGGTGTCGGCGCGGTCGATGGCCCAGATGTCTTGGTTTCCGCCCTCACTCGCGTTGGGACCTGGTTGGTCTGAGAAGAAGAAGAGCCGCTGGCCGTCCGGTGAAATCTGAGCTTCAAGGTAGGTGAAGTTCGGATTGGTTGCGAAATCCGCCACCTCAGGTTCGCTCCACACTCCGTCGATCTTCCGAGTTCGGAGAATCGTACTGAAGTCGTACTGCCCAACATAG
>JAAESQ010000353.1 GCA_024229275.1 bacterium
CACACCGGATAAGAGACGAGTCTTTCATCAACTGGGATTGGTTCAGGCAACAACAATCGATCGAGGAGGCCTTCGACGGCGTCGTCCGGCATCTCCGCCTTGAAACACCGATTTCGGTCGTCGTGGACGGATCATCAGGTCGCGGAGTCATCCTGCCTGGTTGTGATACTTCTTCTCAATAAAGGCTCCTTCCACCGCATCAAAGAAAAGTATTGCTGTCCCTACAAAAATGCGCTAACCTCCGCGTCAATGTTGAGATATCAGCATTCCTACTTCATTCTTTTATGTGGAATAACTCACCCGCATAGAGGCTTTACTCCCCAATCAACACGAAACCTTCGGACTCCACGCGGATGTTCTATGCCGCAAAAAGATGCGAGTCCGTGGAAATAAGGAGGTCTTGAATGAGCAACGTGGAGAAACTTTTCGTCGACAAATTCATGCGCAACCTGATCGCTCGCAACCCCGCTGAGCCTGAGTTCCACCAGGCCGTACGTGAGGTCACCGAGTCTTTGGCGCCGGTCCTGACTCGGCACCCGAAATATCTCGACCACCAGATTCTCGAGCGCGTTGTCGAGCCGGAGCGGGTCATCATGTTCCGCGTCCCGTGGCTGGATGACCGCGGAGAAATTCATGTCAACAAGGGTTTCCGCGTAGAGTTCAACTCGGCACTTGGCCCGTACAAAGGCGGCCTCCGATTTCACCCCACTGTCAATCTCGGCGTACTCAAGTTCCTCGGATTCGAACAGGTCTTCAAGAACTCCCTGACTACGCTCCCCATGGGCGGCGGCAAAGGTGGCTCGGACTTTGATCCCAAGGGCAAGACCGACACCGAGGTGATGCGTTTCTGCCAGAGCTTCATGACAGAGCTGCAGCGCCACATTGGTGCTGACACCGACGTTCCTGCTGGTGACATCGGCGTCGGCGGACGCGAAATCGGTTACATGTTCGGCCAGTACAAGCGCATCCGCAATGTCTTTGAGGGCGTGCTAACCGGCAAGGGCCTCAATTGGGGCGGCAGCCTCATTCGTCCCGAGGCAACCGGCTATGGCGCTGTGTACTTCGCGAAAGAAATGCTTGCAACTCGCAATGACAGCTTCGAAGGCAAGCGCGTCACGGTTTCTGGCTCCGGCAACGTGGCTCAGTACGCGACCGAGAAGTGCATCGAGCTGGGCGCAAAAGTCGTCACCCTCTCCGACTCCTCCGGGTTTGTCGTCATCGACGACGGCATCACCTCCGAGCTGCTTGAAGAAGTCATGGATCTCAAGAACGTACGTCGTGGACGCATCAAGGAACTCGCCAGCAAGCCTGGAATTGAGTACCACGAGGGTCGTGGCGTATGGAACGTTCCCTGCGCGGTCGCACTTCCCAGCGCGACTCAGAACGAACTCGACGCTGACGATGCAAGGACTCTGCTCGGCAACGGTTGCTTCGTTATCTCCGAAGGCGCGAACATGCCGTCGACGCCCGAAGCGGTCGAGGCGTTCATTGAAGCCAAGGTCCTCTATGGTCCAGGCAAAGCTGCCAACGCCGGTGGCGTTGCGGTTTCCGGTCTCGAGATGTCGCAGAACAGCCAGCGACTGGCGTGGACCCGCGAAGAGGTCGACAATCGTCTCAAGGACATCATGAACCGCATCCACACTGCATGCGTAGAGACGGCTGCCGAATACGACACTCCTGGAAACTACGTCAATGGCGCGAATATCGCCGGCTTCGTCAAGGTTGCCGACACGATGATCGACCAGGGTCTCGTGTAGACACTTTCAACCACAGGTAAAACTCAGGGCGGCGGCCGCAAGGCCGCCGTTTTCTTTGCTGGGACGCTAGGAAGCAAGACAACCGAGAATTGAACTTGCTGAGAATCTACCGTTCGGCGGCACGTGTCTGGCTTGGTTTTTCGAGTGATTCGCTCTGCAACAGAGCGCGCCCTGGGATCTCGAGAAACCGTGTCTGGCTTTGCACGGGAAGCGCCCCCGGAAGAATCTGCCGCTCGGCTTACCTTGACGCGCAGAAGTTGACGGCAGTAGCCAAATGCCTCCCCTCAACCTCCCGCAAACAACGCCAAGGCCTCTGCCTTGAGACGCCGCCGACGCAAAACCCAGGATTCGATCTCTTCGAGCGTTTTGGAATTCACTCTCCAGATCATGGCGAGTCGCCTGACAAGCGCGCTTTCCACCATCGAGTAGTCACGATCCGCATAGCCGAGAGCTAGCAGTTCAAGCAGCGCGAGACGCCGCGAAGCATCAGTGTCGAATCTCTCCGCAGCCTCGTCGACGCTCAACCTCTCCACTTGAAAATCCGGATCGAGTCCCATCTCCCTCCCGAGTCTGGCCAGAGTCGCAACCTCTCCCACGGCCGCCGTGCTGTCAGCGGTCACCATTTCATGAGCAAGGCTCCAAAAAGCAATTTGTTGCGAACGGCGCAGGCGAACGAGAAACACGCACTCCTCCTTTTCCTCACAGTCGGCAATAGATGATCCATTTCAATGATACCCCGGAGTCTCGCCATCTCTCTCGTATGCGCCCAGGAACAAGAATCTCCCAGTTGTTCTTTCACGGTATGATGCAATGGCGAGGAGGGCGACCGTGGACAGCTCAGCCGAATTCAACCCGTTCGAGATGGCCAGATCACAGTTCGACAAGATCGCCGACCAGCTCCAACTCGACACCTCAACCCGCAGACTACTGCGCTCGCCCTTGCGCGAGTTTCGTTTTCTGATCCCGGTGCGCATGGATGATGGACATGTCGAATCGTTCGAAGGATTCCGAATCCAACACAACGATGCCTGCGGTCCCTGCATGGGTGGCGTCCGATTCCATCCACAAGAGACACTCGACACGATTCGTGCCCTTGCGATGTGGATGACCTGGAAGACCGCCGCCATCGGCCTTCCGGTCGGCGGCAGTATGGGCGGAGTCATCTGTGACCCACACACCCTGAGCGAACGCGAACAAGAATCCATCAGCCGCGGTTGGATCCGGCAAATGGCTCGGAACCTGGGACCAGAGATCGACGTTCCTGCGCCCGACATGATGACCGATTCAAAACATATGCTGTGGATGCTCTCCGAGTATGAATCGATCAAGGGCGGCCACCACCCTGGCGCCATCACCGGCAAACCAGAGGAGATGGGTGGTTCTCTCGGTAGGCGCCAAGCAACCGGCTATGGCATCGTCTACTGCCTACGTGAGGCATTCAAGGAGCTTGACCTCTCTGCTCGAGGTGTGACTGCCAGTGTGCAGGGATTCGGGAAAGTCGCCCAACACGCAATCGAACTGCTCGATCGAATCGGCGGCTCAACAGTCTGCGTCACGAGCTGGGATCAGCGCCGTGGTGTAGCTCATAGCTTCCGCAAATCCGGAGGCATCGACCTCGCCGAATTACGCCACATCACCGATTCGTTAGGGACAATTGACGCCGACCGAGCCGGCAAACTTGGCTACGAGGTTCTTCCCGCGGACACATGGTTCGAACAAGATGTCGATGTTTTGATCCCGGCGGCTCTCGAGAACTCGATCGCTCAATCAGACCTTGACCGAATGTCCAATCGAGTGAAGATCATCGCGGAAGGCGCCAACGGAGCAATCTCTGAACAGGCTGAACAAATCCTACTTGAGGGTGGCACCTTCGTGATACCGGATCTCATTGCCAACGGTGGCGGAGTCATTAGCAGCTACTTCGAACACGTGCAGAGCAGAATGAACTACTTCTGGGAGCTTGCGGAAGTCATTGCCAAGCTGGACATGAAAATCACTTCCGCGTACGTCACGATCAGCGAACTGGCTCGAACACGCCAGCTTTCGCTGCGTGACGCCGCGATCGCGATTGCCATCGACCGCGTTGCGACGCTGTGCCGGGAGAGAGGCCTAGCCTAGCCTGAACCGCTTGACAACGTTTCGCCGGACGCCCACTCTGAGCTAGGGTGTGGGTATGCCTGATGACATTCCTGTTTTTGACCGCCAGAGCCTCGGTGCCGCCGGGTCCATAGCTCGGATTGGTAACGGCGAGTTGGGTGGTAAGGCGCAGGGCCTCAAAAAGATCCAGGACGAGATTCTGCCACATTTGGATCCCGCTCTCATCGAAGGGTTTGAGGTGCGGGTCCCCTCGTTCGTCGTCCTCCCGACCGAGGTCTTCCATGAGTTTATGGAGTCCAACGAACTCTTCCCGGTCGCCCTCTCAAACAAGACGGACGACCGTATCGCCCACGCCTTTCAACAAGCTGACATACCACCGCAGTATGTCGGTGATCTTCGTGCTCTGATATCGACGATTCAAAATCCACTTGCAGTGCGGTCGTCCAGCTTGCTCGAAGACGCTCTCGACCATCCTTTTGCAGGCGTCTACGCGACGAAGATGATCCCCAACAACGAACCAGATATTGACAGCAGATTCCGACGGCTGATCGAAGCCATTCGCTTCGTCTGGGCCTCTACCTATTTCGAAAACGCCAAGGCGTACATGCGTGCCATCGGACATGACCATAAGGATGAACGCATGGCTGTCATCATCCAAGAAGTTGTCGGGCAACGTTTTGAGGACCGCTACTATCCTCACATCTCAGGGGTCGCGCGTTCCTACAACTACTACCCTACCGGCAGCGCTGCGCCGGAAGAGGGAGTCGTTAACCTCGCCCTCGGACTGGGCAAAACCATCGTCGACGGCGGCAAAGCATGGAGTTATTCGGCGATTGCTCCAAAGGCTCCTCCCCCGTTCAATAACACCGCCGATCTTCTGAGGAACAGCCAGACTGAATTCTGGGCGATCAACATGGGGCCGCCTCCAGTGCCGGATCCAATCAAAGAGACAGAGTGCATGATCCAGGCTGACCTGCGTACGGCTGAAAGGGACCAGACGCTCGACTACCTTGTCTCTTCATATGACTCCGGATCGGACCGAATGTATTCGGGCATTTCAGGAAAAGGTGCACGTGCGCTGACCTTCGCTCCCCTGCTGGGGTCTCGGCTGATACCTTTCACTTCAGCGGTAGACCACCTGGTATCAGCATCGGTTCAGGCTCAGGGACAGGACGTCGAACTTGAATTCGCCGTCACACTCCATCCCCGAGACGTCATGCCAATCACTATTGGTTTCCTTCAAGTTCGGCCAATGCGCTTGGCCGGAGGAGATGTTTGCGTCGAGCAAGAAGAGATGACCGAACCGACAGTAGTTCTTGCATCTGACAACGTCCTCGGCAATGGAAACCTCGAGGACATCCGCGACATTGTCTTTGTCCGGCCTGACGTATTCGACCGCGCAGAAACGCCCCGTATCGCTATGGAAGTCGATTCTGTCAACCGGGCATTGACTGATGCAAATAGACACTATGTCCTTATCGGTTTCGGGAGATGGGGAACATCGGACCCATGGCTCGGTATCCCCGTTGCTTGGGGCCAGATCAGCGGAGCGCGCGCGATCGTCGAAGCATCATTGCCAGATATCCAACCCGATCCCAGCCAGGGATCCCATTTCTTCCACAACGTTCTGAGTTTTCAGATCCTCTACATCACAGTGGAGCATGACGGGGAATGGCCTATTGATTGGGCTTGGCTCGAACAGCAAACCACAATCACCGAGACTGAACATGTGTTGCACGTGAGAACCGATGAGCCGTTAACCATCAAGGTAGACGGCGCAAACCGCAGGGGAGTGATCGCAAGACATGGCTGAAGTTGATCGTTCAGTAGACAAGCTCCTAGCGTCACTGCAGGAGCGCGCCAAAGAACTGAATTGCCTGTATGAGGTCGAAAACGCGCTCAATCAACCCGATCTGGATATGGAGGAGGCGTTTAAGACTGTCGTCGATGCGATCCCTCCAGGATGGCAGTACCCAGATGTCTGTCGTGCCTCGATCGAGTACAAGGGCAAACGGTATGAGTCAGACGACTACGAAGCTTCACAATGGCAGCAAAGCGCGGAGATTAGCGTTCAGGATCACGTCGTAGGCAGAATCACCGTCTGCTACGTTGAAGAACGTCCACGAGAAGCCATGGGCCCTTTTCTCAAAGAAGAGGATCGCCTGATCCGGACGATTGCCGACCGGATCGCCCACTGCGTCCTCTACCAGCAACTCAAGGAGATTCGCCAGAACTGGCAAGAGGCTAGCAGCGAACCAGAACCGGAGAAACCCGACAAATGGCGTGGGCCTGTTGAATTGCTGCGCCGATCGGACCGTGACCTCTACCTCCGCATCGCACGCAAAATGCTCAATCACCTCTGCTGGACAGGCGTCGATGGTGCCCAACCACTGCTCCAAGCAACGTACGGCAGCAACAGCGAGACCGATCGCTCAACCTCCGAAGTCAATTTCCCCGAAAAAACTGGAGGGTATGACCTCTCTCCCTTGTTGACTGGCAAGCCGTTCACCCTGGCATCAACACACTTGAGCGATGAAGAAATCCTCGACCTCGTGCAGGACTGGATCACCGAGGACAAAGCGAGCTTCCTTCCAAAGGTGTTGCATAGCCCCAGAGCTACACTGCATGAAATCGGTGAAGCTCTGCAGCGATTCCACCACTTGCTTGCGGACGGCGCCGAGCTCTCGCAGGCGACCCAAAACGGTATCCGTGTCTTGTTGATTCGGCGTTTCCTCACCGAACAACTTGAGTTCATCACGGTTGCCAAGGAGCACTTGGACTCTTCAGACTTTCTCCAACTCTTGGATCGAGTCATCCTATCAGCCGCCAACCACGGAAAGCTGGGTGGCAAGAGTGCTGGACTGTTCCTCGCCGAGAAGATACTCACGAAATCCGAGGATCCCGATAATCCGGTGGCTCAGTTCAAGGTCCCGAGGAGCTGGTACCTCCCGTCAGAGGGTCTCATGCGCTTCATCGAGCACAATGATCTCGAGGAGGTGCTTCAGCTCAAGTACAAGGAAATCGCTCAGGCACGCCAGGAATACCCCAATATCATCCAGCTTTTTAAAAGTTCGCGCATGCCCTCTGACATCGTCAAAGCGCTGCTGCTGGTCCTGGAAGAGGCGGGAGATGTACCTCTCGTTGTGCGTTCGTCGAGCCTACTGGAAGATCGCATCGGGAGCGCGTTCTCGGGCAAGTACAAGAGTCTGTTCCTCGCCAACCGCGGATCCCGCCCGGAACGTCTTGCCGCCCTGACAGGAGCCATCGAGGAAATCTATGCTTCGGTCTTCGGCCCGGATCCAATCGCCTATCGGCGCGAACGAGGTCTGCTCGACTTCCACGAAGAGATGGGGATATTGATCCAAGAAGTCGTCGGCAAGAAGGTGGGAAGGTACTTCCTGCCTGCTGCCGCTGGCGTGGCGTTTTCAAATAATGAGTTTCGCTGGTCTCCTAGAATTCAGCGCGAGGACGGTCTGATTCGGATGGTTCCGGGACTCGGCACCCGTGCTGTCGATCGTCTTACCGACGACTACCCCATTTTGGCGGTTCCAGGACAACCTAACCTTCGTGTCAACGCCTCCGTCGACGAGGTGATTCGCTACTCCCCAACCAAACTCGATCTTATCGACCTTGAGGCG
>JAAESQ010000354.1 GCA_024229275.1 bacterium
AGTGGGGTGCCACCGGGTTCGCGGGTGACGAGGATGTCGTGACCTGCAGACGCGAGATGAGCCTCGAGCCGACGTATCTGAGTCGTCTTGCCCGTCCCTTCGCCACCCTCAAATGTAATGAATAGCCCACGCGACATGGAGGGAGTATAGCTGCTGCAATTCGCTTTGGGCGTTGCAGTGGTTGAAAGGAGGGAAGAGTACGGAACACGGATAACTGACATCCTGCAGGACGACTCCGTCGGCTTGCTGATAGACTTGACTCAAACTCGGGTGGACTGTGGAGGCGAGAATGAAGATTGGGCGAGGGTTTCCCTGTGCTGCGTTTGCTCTGACGCTGAGTATGACAATGGCGACCCCAGCGAGTGCTCAGGAGTCTGCCGAACCAACAACCATTGTGCTGGTTCTGGATGCTTCCGGCAGCATGTGGGGTCAGATCGACGGCGTTGCAAAGATCCAGATAGCCAAGCAGACGTTGTTGACGATCATTACTGACCTGCCGGACGACGCCGAGGTCGGCCTGATTCTGTACGGTCATCGAAAGAAGGGCGATTGTGACGATGTCGAGTTGGTCGCGTCGATCGGGCGTATCGACAAGGCAGGACTCAAACAGAAAGTGCAGGCGATCAATCCTAAGGGAAAGACGCCGATTACACGCTCAATCCAGGAGGCAGGCGAGGCCTTGCGCACCATCGAAGGTGCGGCCACCGTTGTTCTTGTCAGTGACGGTGAGGAGACCTGCGATGCTGATCCGTGTGTCGCTACGCGCCTGCTGAA
>JAAESQ010000355.1 GCA_024229275.1 bacterium
GCGGGCGTCCTTGATGCGGAGTTCTTCTCGTAGCAATGCACACTCTTCGTGGAGGCGATCGTTCTGCGCGGCAAGCCTCACCCGGGCGTTAATGCTGTCAGCGGCCCGGGCACGCGCGGATACGATGGCATAGTGGGCCAGTGCGAGCGCATGGAGTACCGCCGACTTAACGCAGTCCTGCCAGCCCTTGGGAAGAGGGATTCCGGGTGGTTGCGGTGTGGTGAACATCGTGAATGCCTGAAAACGAGTTCTTGAGAATTCTCCGTCCAAGAATACAATAAAGGCAATAGTTTCAGAAGGCTACGACTAGACTGGCGGACATAAAGATTCGGTGGACCACCGCACGAGATAGCACTGTCTGCTAGACATCTATGGCTTTAGTTGCATCATGATCTCTGATAAAGGTGAAACGAATGTTGTTAGAGAAGCTGGCTTACGCAGCCTCTAAGAGCGAACGTGCTCAGCAGGGCGTTGCGATTCTGCAACGACATTACGACTTCGTTCCGGTCGAGGAAGCCGATGTGATGGTCGTGCTCGGTGGCGACGGCTTCATGCTGGACTCTCTACACCGGTTCATGGAGAGGGGACTTCCGATCTACGGAATGAACCTCGGATCGGTCGGCTTTTTGATGAACGAGTTCAAGAAAGATGCTTTAATCGAGAGAATCAACACGGCCAAACCGCAGCGGCTTTTCCCACTTCGCATGACGGTCACGAACATCCACGGTCAGACCCGGGAAGCTTTGGCTTTCAATGAGGTTGCCCTCATCCGTTACACGCAGCAAA
>JAAESQ010000356.1 GCA_024229275.1 bacterium
ACCACAACCAATCTATCGATCGTCTCGTAGCCGGCAAAGTTGAAATGGTCTCCAATTTGACACCTGAGTCCTTGGCGCGAGTAGAAGCGGACGATGATCTCTGGGTCGACTCCGCCGTTGGTAGCTACGTCCACATGCTGGGCCTGAATCCGACCACAACCCCGTTCAGTGATGACATACTCCGTGCGGCTGTCGAGCAGGCCCTCGACCGACGCGACCTTGCTCAAAAGGTATTCCTCAACTATGCAAAGCCTGCTGCCCAGCTGATCAGTGAGACCAATCACGGATACGCTCCAGACCTCAAACCAGTGGCTCGCAATTTGCCGCTTGCTCGGGCCCTGGTCAAAGCTGTGGCAGCCGGTAATCCGACCGAGTTCTCTCTCCGTTTCCGACATGGCCACGAAGACTTCGCTGAGGCCATCAAGAATCAACTCGAATCCGCAGGCTTTGTCGTTCATCTCCTGCCTCTGACCTATGAAGAACTCATTCAAGGTTTTCTCGCGGGTAATCACCAGGCCGCACTCATCAGCTTGCGCGTTGGTGCTCCGGATGTCGGACTTACATTTGACCAGGTCATCCACAGCGCAAGCCCCCTCGGCAGCGCAACAAGCGCTTCCGATCCGTCCATCGATCGACTGATCGTAGCTTGCCGATCGCTCACAAATCCAGAAGAGCGACTCCAGCTCCTCCACGATATTGCTCGACGCATCGCTGCTCGGCGCGTGTTGCTCCCGATGGTATGGGCCATGGACCTCTACGGTGTTCGACGCGAGCTCGAGTGGAAGCCGCTGAACGACGGAACTATTGATCTCAGATCAATGTCGCGGCGTAGCGAGTGAAGTTTTTCTCACGCAACATG
>JAAESQ010000357.1 GCA_024229275.1 bacterium
CTGTGGTTTCTCTGGCTTTGGTTTGTAATCGTCATCGCGTTCCATGTCCGCTCCTACTCGAGACTTCGATTCAGTTGTGCGGCAAAGACTCAACCATGATAGCGGGGTGCAAGGCTTTGCTGGGTCATCCGGCTTCGCATGAAGCTAGGAGGCTAGGAAGCTGGGAAGCAAGCAGCCGAGATTTGCTGTCCTCGCCGAATACCCGTTGATCCGTTCGTCCCGGAATGCCTGTCCTCCTCCCAAGCGTTATACTGCGCGTCTGCGCAGGTTGTGAGATACTGTCGGCTGCCAATGCCAAGTCGGGTCCCAACGACCTGCGGACATAGCTCAATAGGAGGTCATGCCAATGGACATCGCCGTACGCAAAGTCAAAGATATTACGATTCTCGATCTCGATGGCAGGCTGACGATCGGACGAGGAGATGTGCGGCTCCGCGGCGCGCTGCTCGACGAACTCGAGGACGGCCAAACGAAACTCGTCATCAACCTCGACAAGGTCAAAACCATCGATTCATCAGGATTGGGCGAGCTGATTCGGTGCAAAGCCACAGCGGCAGGAAAAGGCGCCGATATCAGGCTTCTCAACCCCAATGTCAAAGCGAAAAAGCTCATCACCATGGCGCAACTCGTCGGTGTTTTCGAAATGTTCGACGACGAAGCCCTGGCCATCGAGTCATTCGGCTAGTCGTCCACACCTTGGACCGGTTCGACCAGCTTGAATCGAGTCATCGGTTCATGCGCAAATTGAACAAGAACTCAATGCCCCAGGAGCTTCCCTGGGGCGTTTTTGTTGGTGGAGATCAACGGCAGAGCAACATCATCGGGGAGCTTCGGTAGCCAGTTCGATCAAGCGATCCTCAACATAGGAAAAGAACGGGTTGCAACGCAATCGGGTGAGGTGCGAGGCTGAGACGCTGAGGAGCCCTCGCTCACCCCTTGCCTCGAGCGTTCCGATCTGAATTCCGAACTCTTCCTTTTCGGGAGGGTTCGAGCCATAGATTGGATCTTCAGGCTCAAACGGCACAGCAACGTGGGACAGGGAGTAGACACCTCGCGGCCATTCCAGCTCCAGCTCAGTAGTCACGAATTCGGTCGTGCCGGCCACCCTCGATCCTTCGTTCACCATCGGCAATTCTTCGCCCTCGTTCGCAATCACCGTCAACCGGTATGGAGTCGTCGGTCGGTCCACCAACATCTGCAAGCGTCCGACCGGATCAATCCTGAAAAACCCAAGCATCTCGGCCCGTCGGTTAATGTCGAAAATGACAAGCTCGGAATTTGGACTGCTGAGCCGATCATAGAGGCCCTGTACGACTGCCTCGACCTGCACTGTGGCGTCGGCCAGGGACATGAATGTCAATACTGGAGGAAACTCGACGGTTCCCTCTCGAAGCCCAGCGAGGCGTTTTCTGACCGATCGTGTTAACACATGGGTCTGATACCCGGCATCATTTGGGAAGGAACTGTACTTGTATGGGTCGTACTCCGGCTCGATACCGCCCCAACCAAGCTTGCTGAACCAGGGCATGAAGGAAAGGACTCTGTGAGCCCGCGCCAGCGCCGCTGCGCGAGTGATGCCGATGGCGGGTGAGAAGAGTATGACCTGATCGGGGACCCTAAGGTGAGGTAACTCGATGGCATCGAGCGTAAGGTCGAGTGCCAGCGCGCCTCCGTTCGAGTAGCCGGCCACAACCAGCTGTCCTGACTCTCCAACGATGGTTTGTAGGTGCTCAGCCGCGATCCGAACCGCGGCTCGCCAGTCTTCGACCTCCGCATCCACAAGCGCTGACGGCGCCGTTCCGTGCCCCGGCAACCTGAGTCCAACGACCCAGAATCCCTGCTCGCGAAGAATCTCCCCGACACGTCTCAGGCTATAAGGCGAATCGGTGAGCCCGTGAATGAGCAGTGCACCTCCGCGTGGCTTGTCCAGCGTGAGTTCGAAGGATCGATTCCAGTTGCGCGGGAAATTCTCCGGATTGTTGACGCCATCCAGCGCGAACCGATTCCAGTGCGGATTGGCGACCTCGAAACTCTGGTCGACAATCTTCTCGTGCAGCTCGCGATACAGTCTGTCTTCCAGTTCGAGATAGTTAGACCAGCCGAATCCATCTTCGGCATCCTCAGCAACAAACTCATTTTCGAGATCCACGGTGTGCCACGGCGCTAGGTCCGGCTTACCTCGCTCGGAGATTGAGGCGAAGCCGAGAACAAGCACACAGAAAACCGCTATTGTGATGACGAGCCAGCGTTTCCATCGACGCTGAGGAGTAGTCATGATCCCTCCAAGTTCTCGGCTGGTTCGGAGAATCCTCTCAAACGCCCATCTCATCTGCCAGTACGAAGATCTTAACCACTCGAATCAAAATCGCGCAGTTCTCCCTTTTCATCATTACGCATAGCCTTTGTGCCATGGTGTTCCACCGAGATGGCTGGGTGGCCGTTTGCCGGAGGAACCGACGACGCCCACTAGCCAGCCCCTTCGGTGTGATCCGTATTCATCATGTCACTGACCTCATCTCTGATCGATGTCAGCAACTGAACCCTGCTCTTGATCCCTGTCTTCTGGTAGATATTGCTGAGGTGGGTGGTCACCGTTCGGATGGAGATGAAGAGTTGATCGGCGATCTCGGCGTTGCTCCTACCCTGATACACCAAGTCGATGATCTCGCATTCGCGAGGTGAAAGACCGAAGCGTTTGCTGAAGGACACCAGCTCGGGATGTTCTTCCAGCGGATCAACTTCAGATTCCGACCGCGCGCTCACAAACCGCCGCACAATGAGCAGGGGCACCAGAACGTACGAAAAGTAGAACCCAGCCTCGATCACGGGATTGATCGCCAACACATGCGGCGGCAGACGAAACACGAGAGCCGAAATGAAGAAGACAGAGAATGCTATTCCGATGTTTCGGATCATGCGGCAGCGCTCGCGATCGCCCTCACGGCGATTGCGTACGAGAAGTCGCCCCAGTGCCCAACCGACAAATACCAGGTTGCCAATGTTGAAAACAGCCGATGCAAGTTGTGAGGGGCCTAGGTTTCCCGTATCAAAATAGACCTTCTCCGACACCACCAGAAGCACCATCAGGGCCAACCAGTATCCCCAGTAGGCCACTCGCATCCTCGGCCCGATGGGATCCCTGCTCAACCCGCTCGTGAAGGCCAAGAAGAAGTAGATGCAGAGCGCCATCAACGGCACCAGCACGAGGGCGAAGACCATTCCAAGATCGATCCTGAAGTCACGAGAACCGGACTGGACGAGTTTGGGAGTGACGTAGGTGATGACGAGAAAAGC
>JAAESQ010000358.1 GCA_024229275.1 bacterium
CAACGTAATTCTAGAGGTGACGGATGACAGCGGTAAGACCGCCTCGGATAGTACCGTTGCGATTATCGGATTACTCGGCCAAGGCAATCTGCCACCAGAGGCCGATGCTGGTGCGTCCGCCTCGGGTGTGGTCGGTGAGGAGGTCAGCTTCGACGGAACAGGTTCCAACGATCCTGACGGCACCATCGTGGCTTACATATGGGATTTCGGTGACGGCAATAGCGGCACCGGGCCAACACCGACCCATACCTACAGTACGGTCGGCACATACAATGTCACCCTCGCGGTAATTGATGATACCGGTATGACCGACTCGGATGGCACAACGGCTGAAATCTCAGCACAGCAGGAACAGGAGGCGAATGTCATTCTCGACGGTAATAATAACGTGATCCGGATCGAGAATCTGAAGGTACTCGACCTTACGGGAAATATCACCGTCTACAACGTGGATTTCGTGTACGACACTGCGATCAACGTCTACGGGGCAGGCCTTGGCTTCGACTTCCCAGTCGCTGCGAACGCTTTGGCTGCACTTGAAGCGGTTACCGACGCACTCAACAGCAACGTCCCCGTTCCGTCGGGCGCCAGTACATTTGGCACTGACCAGTTCTTTATCGGAAATTTGGAGCGGATGAGCCGCATCGGAGCCCTTGGAGGCGAGAACATAGGAGGAGTTTGGGACCAATGCGAGAAAGATTGTATTGCTGGTGTCGCGATACTGGATCCTGGTGATCCTTTTACCTATGCCAAATTCCATCGTTAATGGTACGGGTAATTAGCTACCGGACTGCTCTCAATGCCGTTCCCGTCTCTATGACGGGAACGGCCGCTGAATTACAGGTTCGTATCTGTTAGTATCTTGGGCGTCTAACATTACTGTCTGAGTTGTTATAAGAAGCATGAAACCGCAAGAAAGATGTGAGTTTATGGTTCTCGAAAATTTAAATGTTAATTCAAGAAAGGAGCAAAATTATGAAAAAGAACACAATGCTAATGCTCACAATCGCCGGATTGTTTCTGCTTTATCTGGTGAGAGGGCCCTCGTTCGCCCAGGAATACCATCATACAGAAGAGGCAGTTCAGAAGAACCTCGGTGAAAAGAAATTCTCACCCTACGTGGACCGCGCATATCCGACACGGGTTCTCTGGGGTGATCAGCACCTCCACACGGAGATCTCCGTGGATGCAGGGACCATGTGCCGGCTCGGTCAGGAGGATGCCTACCGATTCGCCCGCGGCGAACAGGTCACTTCAACCAACGGTATTGCCGCCAAGCTATCCCGGCCGCTCGACTGGCTGGTGATCTCGGACCACGCCGAGATGTATGGCCTGATGCCGAAGCTGTTGAGCGGTGATCCCGAAATTCTCGCCACCGAGCCGGGCAAACGCTGGTACGAAGCACTGAAGACCGGCGACAAGAATAAGATGTTCGCGACGGCTATGGAGATCGTCGGCGCCTTGAGCAAGCCTGATCCTCCGTTCAAGACGGAGAAGATTGTTCGCAAAGCGTGGCGGGAATATACAGCGCTGGCCGAGAAGTTCAACGATCCGGGGCGCTTTACCGCCTTGATCGGCTATGAATATACCACGCGGGGTGGATTCAACCTGCACCGTAACGTGATTTTCCGCGGCGATGCGTCGATGGCCAACCAGACGATTCCCTTCTCGCAGTTCGACAGCCAGAACCCAGAGGACCTCTGGAAGGCCCTGGACGCGTTCGAGAAACGGACCGGGGCAGACGTACTGGCCATCCCGCACAACGGAAACCTGTCCAACGGCCTGATGTTTTCCGTGGAAACCAACAATGGGAGACCGCTCACCAGGGAGCTCGCCGAGTTGCGAGCCCGCATGGAGCCCCTCGTTGAGGTGACCCAGATCAAAGGCGACAGCGAGGCGCACCCCTTCCTTTCTCCCAACGACGAGTTTGCCGACTACGAGACCTGGGATGCCGCCAACCTGGATGGGACCGAGGTCAAGAAGAAGGATATGCTGCAATACGAATATGCGCGCTCGGCGCTAAAGGTCGGCCTGCAGCTCGAGAAGAAACTCGGCGTCAACCCGTTCAAGTTCGGTATGGCCGCCGGAACGGATGCCCACACTTCCCTCTCCGCCGTGGCGGAGAACAACTTCTTCGGTAAGCATCCTGGGGTGGAGCCGGATCCGCACCGCTTTGAACACGTCGTGATCAAGTCGCCCATGGATCCCAAGCTCACCATCATGGGCTGGCAGCAGGCTGCCGGCGGCTACACGGCCGTTTGGGCCACCGAGAATACCCGCGAGGCGATCTTCGACGCGATGCTGCGCAAGGAAACTTACGCCAGCACCGGATCGCGCATGCTCGTGCGCTTCTTCGGCGGCTGGAAATTTGTCAAAGAGGACGCGATGTCTCGCTTGCCCGCAGGCATCGGCTATGAAAAGGGTGTTCCGATGGGCGGCGACCTGCGCAGTGCCCCCAGAGGCAAGTCGCCGAGCTTCCTGGTGGCCGCTCTGAAAGATTCTTACAGCGGCAACCTGGACCGGATTCAGATCATCAAGGGTTGGATGGACTCCAGGGGCAAGACGCACGAGAAGGTCTATAACGTTGCCTGGTCTGATGCAGACCGCCGCAAATTAAACAGAAACGGCGAGCTGCCCCCGGTGGGTAAC
>JAAESQ010000359.1 GCA_024229275.1 bacterium
GGAGTTCGACCGACAACACGAGGCTGCTCTCGTTCTCGCGCACGTCAACCGCGGGTGACCATACGCCGGCGAACTCGCGCTCCTCATCTGTGATGCGAACGCCACAGCTCTTGGTGTCTCCAAGTACCCGGTTCATACGGTGGGTCATGTCAAACATCTCTCTCATCGGATTCCAACCTGTGATAGCAACCATGAGTTACCTCCTGTTTCTTGTTTTGTTTGGCGCCATTTCTTGCTGCGCCACATTCACAATATAGAATCTGAGTGAAAGATTGTCAAGTATACGGAATATGAAAATGGAAAGTTGATAGCAGGTGACTCATGAGATCAATAAAACTTTCACATAAGCAATGAGTTACACACTTGGAATACTTGATGTTCTACTGCGAGAGAGTGACGTGGAACTCAAGTTCGTTCCGGTCACGCCGAACCGTGACCAGTACCGACTCTCCCGCTTTGCGTCGCTCCAATGCGAGACGAAGCTCGGCGCCCGACTGGATCTGTTCACCGTCGATCGCGACGATCACATCACCAAGGAGGATTCGACCACGACGGTCTCGGGTGGTCGGGCGAAGGCCTGCCCTCTGCGCACCACTTCCGTCAACAACCTCCAAGACGGCCGCACCCTCAATCCCGTAGCGCCGGGCGAGCTGGTCGGAGAGCAGTTCCACGCCCAATGTCGGTCGACGAATATGGCCATATGCGATGAGATCCGTCACGACCCAGTTGACGGTGTCGATCGGAATCGCAAATCCAATTCCGGCGCTCGCGCCGGACGGTGTGTAGATGAGCGTGTTGACACCTATAAGGCGACCTGCACTGTCGAGCAGTGGTCCTCCCGAGTTACCGGGATTGATTGCAGCATCCGTCTGAATCACATCACGAATGGGGATTCTGTTGACAGATTCAATCTCTCGCCCCAGCGCTGAGATGATTCCGGTGGTCAAGGTTTGGTCGAATCCGAAAGGATTCCCGATGGCCAGCACACTTTGACCTACCATGAGGTCGTGCGACGACCCGACGCGAATCGGCTTGAGACGATCGCGAGGTGCTTCGATTCTGAGAACCGCCAGGTCCTTTTCGGGCGCTGCTCCAACGAGTGTAGCGTCCCAAGTGGACTGATCGGCCAGGGTCACCTGCGCTTTGTGCGCATTACGAATCACATGATAATTGGTTACGATTCGGCCATCCCGGTCCCAGACAAAGCCGGAACCCGTGCCCTGCGGTATCTCCATCACGTTGAGACGAAATAAGTCACGACGCATAGTGATGGATGTAATGAACACTACTGAAGGTGAGGACTCTTCAAAGAGCCGGGTCAAATCAAGTTCCTGCAGAGATAGAGCACCACGCGGTGTGACTGCTCGCATGGCTGGTGCCTGACCATCATCACTAGTTCGTGCCGCCCGAGCATTGCACGAAACGCCGGCTGTGAAACCCGAGACCACCAGAATGGCTGCAAACAAAGAACGCGACACTTTCATCCACATCTCCCAGCGTGCAGTATATCGCTCGCATCCACCTTATGTGGTGCGGCTCGTCTACAATGCTTCCGACCTTTCGTAGGTCATCCGGGAACATCACGACACAGATATTGAAGGAGGAGAAGCATGAGTGAGAGCGGGCTAGGCAAGATCGGGGTCATCGGAATCGGCGTCATGGGCAACGGTATCGCGCAGGTGGCTGCTCAAAGCGGCTTCACGACCCTCGTCACGGACATCAGCGCTGAGGTACTCGAGCGCGGACTAGCGAACCTCGACAAGAGCCTCAGCCGACTGGTCAAAGCGCATGAGAAGAGTGGCGGCGAGAAAGGTATTTCACCTGTGGCCAAAGACGAGGCGCTCACGCGACTTTCGACTACTACAGCGCTCGAGGACCTTCTTTCATGCGATCTGATCATCGAGGCTGCCCCCGAGAAACCGGAACTCAAAGAGGGCATCAACCGCAAACTTGCCGAGCTTGACTACAAAGGGATCCTCGTCAGCAACACCTCCGGGATCAGCATCACCCGCCTCGCCGCTGCTTTCGGTACACCTGAACGGTTCATGGGTATGCACTTCATGAATCCTGTGCCACTCCAGAAGGGCGTCGAGATCATTCGTGGGCTGGCCACCTCCGACGACACCTTCGAGAAGATCGTCGCTCTCTGCCACGATATGGGCAAGATCGAGATCCCAGCAGAGGACAAAGCTGGTTTTGCGATCAACAGAATGTGGGTTCCCTTCGTCAACGAAGCGATCCGAATCGTTGAGGAGGGCGTTGCCTCGGTCGATGACGTCGACAAGTGCACTCTTTGCCTCGCCCACAAGATGGGGCCCCTGATGACCGCCGACTATGTCGGTCTCGATACCATGCTCTTTATCTGCGACGTGCTCGAGGAGGAGCTGGGCAGCGCCTACAAGGCCAGTCCTCTTCTCAAGCGCCTGGTGGAGTCAGGTCAACTCGGCGCAAAGACCGGCATCGGTTTCTATAGCTGGGATGGCTACAGAGCGGCCGGAGTCAACCCAGATGTCGCCCGCTATCGCATAAAATAGGGTACTGCACAGACTTTCTTTTGCGACTTCTAGACGCTCGTTCTCTGCCGCCGGACTGGGATTGTCCGAAGGTCAGAGATCGGGAGAATCGTGCCCTGACAGGGATTCCACGATTCCACAATTCTTCAAATGAGAGATGGTCTCATTTTTGAGATCACTTGCGCCAAATTTCACAAGAAACTATTGATTCCGAACGTCTTGACGATCTCAACGGCGGAACCTAGTTTGTTAACCAGGTTGAATA
>JAAESQ010000360.1 GCA_024229275.1 bacterium
GGCCGTCGACTGGCTCTTCGAGGCAATCATCGATCCTGCGATCTGTTGCTATGAGTGTGAACAGCGAGTATTCGCCGAGTGTCAGGCGTTGGACAAGCATCCATATGATGCTCGCCTGCCGACCTTTTCTTTTCGTAGCGATGAAGGGCTGCAACACCTTTCAGTGAGAGACTTCGAGGACACGCTACTGCGAGCAGGCAAAAACGCACTGGTTATTGATGTGAGAGAACCAGAAGAGTTTCACGCTGGTCATCTTTGTCGATCTCAGTTGCTCCCGTTACGGGAGATTATCGCAGAGGCGCCGTCCCTCCCGAAGGGCCGGCCCATCTTCCTTGTGTGTCGATCCGGTCGACGTAGCACGCGTGCCATGCATTGGTTGTTGGACCTGGGCTTCGAGGATGTTTACAACATAAAAGGCGGAATCCTGAGCTGGAAAGCGAGAGGACGACCATTAGAGGTGGACTAGCAGCCTGTACCGCATTGGCCCGAATTGGTGAGGGAATGAACGCGAAAGTGCTGTCCGGGCCAACGCGGCACGGCCTGCTACTGACGAGCCTAATTCTCGTATGATTCGGGCTCAGTGGCACGGACACAAGGCTACTCGGCGAAAACGCACGGACAAGAGTGCGCTATGCGGCCGAGAGGGTTTTAAGCGGATCCTCTACGGACCCGGGAGCACCGACAACGAATAGCGCTTTTCGGGCCGCGGGCTATTCGCATTCCGGAATCGCAGCCTCTTGGGATTCCTCATCGTGCTCGTCTGGTTCGCCGCTTCGCTTGGTCGCCGCTGTACTGATCAGATCCCTGACAGTCAGGTCTCCGATAGTCTCATGGCCGGCGGCCTGGAAGTCCGCGAGGATGGCCAGGACCTCTCGGCGGAGTGGTTCCTCCATCGTTTCCGATTCGGAAACATCCTGAAAGGCGGACCGTATGACGGTAGATATCCGGACCCGATCGGTTGAAGTCGCAGGAACCCAACCTTCGTTCAGGTTTGCGCCGGCGACCTTGCGGACAAGGTTCGCGGAGCCCATGCGCTCAAGCTGATCCTCTACGAGTTCGAACGGCGCCTCGAGACGATCTGACAAATCGTCGCAGCTGGGTGGTTCATGGCTACCCTCAAACCGTTCGGCGATCATGGTGAATACCTGCAGTGCCAGGGCAACGTGATAGGAACTCGTGTTGTGATCCGCGGTGAGATCGTGGACGAGCGACTTGTAGCGTTGGTGGGTGAAGGCGATCTCGAGGCCGAGCAAGACGATGAGCCAGGTGATGTAGAGCCAGATGAGAAATATGGGGACTGCAGCGAGAGAGCCGTAGATCGTCGAGTAGCGAACCGATTGACCGATTGAACTCGCGAAACCGCCTTTTGCGAGTTCCCACAGGATGCTGGCGACGATGGCGCCTATCGCTGCGCTCTTGAGTTTGACCTTGGTGTTCGGGATCAGAACGAACATCACGGTGAATGCAACGAATGTCAGGAGGACCGGCAAAATCCACGCTCCGAGCTTGGTCACAAATCCGAGTTCCAGAGTGGCGTGGGTGAAGAGCATTGCGCGCACGCGTGCCGAAATCGAGATACTCGAGCCGAGAAACACGGTGGCGAAGACGAGAACAGACGTGTAGGCGGTGATTTTGGCGAACGGTTTGCGGCGGCTGCGGACATGCCAGATGTCGTTGAAACTGACCTCGATCGCGTCGAGCAGAAGAATGGCTGTCGCGATGAGAAAAATGAATCCGACGAAGCCGAGGCGGTTCGTGTTCGAGGTGAACTGCTCAATGTAGGCCACGATCTCACCCTGGTGCGTTGGCAAGAACTGGGAAAAGAGGAGATCTTGGACCTTCTGTTTGATGTCGTCAAAGGCTGCAAACGCCGTGAACAACGCGAAGAGTACGGCTATCAATGGAACCGTCGCCAAGAGAGATGCGTAGGCAAGGCCTGTAGCGCGAACTACGAGGGTGTCACTCTTGAACTGCTGCCACAGAGCGCGCAGGAACGGGATGATTCGTATCTCGGTAGTCATCCGCTTTCGGTCCTCACTTTCATCGCCGGTTGGAACAGAACCAGCGGCGATCTAGGTCGCCGCTGAAAACACGATCACTCCTTCTCTTCCAGCTTCGCCCGCATGCTCTCAAGCAGCTTGCGCCCTCTGTCTTCTCCCAGCGTGCCGGCGTTCCAGCCAACACCGAGACCTCGCTCACCAACCTTGGGGATGATATGAAAATGGACGTGGAGCACAACCTGGTGTGCTTCTGAACCGTTGTTCTGGAGGATGTTATACGCCTCGGCGCCTGTGGCATGGAGCACTGCCCTACAAAGGCGAGGGAGAACCCTTCCTAATGCAGCTGAAGCGTCGTCACTGAGTTCGTGCAGAAATGCCTTTCGTTCCTTTGGGATAACTAGCGTGTGGCCAGGGCTCAACGGTCCGATGTCGAGGAAAGCGAGAACATGCTCGTCCTCGTAGACTTTGTGACAGGGAATCTCGCCTGAAATTATCTTGTCGAAAATCGTCTCTTGTTGTGGATTCATCCTGCAAGTGTA
>JAAESQ010000361.1 GCA_024229275.1 bacterium
GAATTACTGCAAGCCCCACCACGACCACGCGTTGAAAATGACTCGCTGTCATCACATTTCCTCTCTTCTCGGCTCTCGATTGCCAAAGGCCCCCACGCCCACCAGCACAACACCGAATCACCTGGCGCTGTCTACGGACCATTCCTTTTGGAAGGGGTTGTCCTGGCGTGCTCCCCAAAATCTGATCCATGTGTTATGAGAGAGTCCAGAGCCCATGAAGGGCGGAAGGAGACTCTCGATGAAGAAACGACAAGGCAAGCGTCATAGTCCGGAGCAGATTATTCGGAAACTCCGGGAAGCAGAAACGATGCTGGCGGCAGGTAAGACGATCGGCCAAGTGTGTCAGGTCTTGGAGGTGAGTGAGCAGACGTTCCACCGCTGGCGGAATCAGTACGGTGGCATGAAGGCGGAGGAAGCAAAGCGACTGAAGGAGTTGGAGAACGAGAACAAGCGACTGAAGAAACTGTTGGCCGAGGCCGAACTGGACAAGGCGATCCTCAAGGAAGCCATGGAGGGAAACTACTGAGCCCGGCGCAGCGGCGGCAAGCGGTCGAGCACGTCCAGCGTGAGCAGGATGTGTCGCAGCGTCGGGCATGCCAGACATTGAGTGTTCCTCGGAGCACGCAACGTTATCGCCCGAGTGCCATTTCGACAGAGGAAAAGCAGTTGGTTGTCCGGCTGCACGAACTGGCGAGGAAGTATCCACGGTACGGCTATCGCATGATGACGGCCAAGTTGCGTCAGGAAGGCTGGCACGTGAATCGCAAACGGGTTTATCGCCTGTGGCGACGAGAAGGCCTGAAAGTGCCGAAAAAGACGCGGAAAAAGCGGCGTATGGGCCACAGCAACAATAGTTGCGTGCGTCGTCGGGCAGAGCATAAGGACCACGTTTGGTGCTGGGATTTCATTCATGACAGGACGACGTCGGGGCAGCCCCTGAAATGGCTGGCGATCACGGACGAGTACACGCGGGAATGCCTGGCATTGGAAGTGGATCGGAGCATCACGGCGGACAAGGTAGTTGACGTATTGACGAGCCTTTTTATGACACGTGGCGTGCCGAAGCATATTCGTAGCGACAACGGCCCGGAGTTCATTGCCCAGGCGATCAGCAAGCATGTGCAGCGGGCCGGTTTGGAGATGCTATATATCGAGCCCGGCAGCCCTTGGGAAAACGGCTTCGCGGAGTCGTTCTTCAGCCGGCTGCGAGACGAGTTGCTGAACTGTGAGGAGTTTGCCAACCTGGCGGAAGCCCAGTGGTTTGCCCGGCGTCGGAAGGAGGAGCACAACGAGGAGCGACCACATAGCAGTTTGAACTACCAGACCCCCTCGGCGTTCGCGGCCGGGTGTGCCGCGGCTTCCGCTCCGGCTGCGCCTACGCTCCAGCCGCGGCACACCCGGGGTTCAGAACCTCTCCCTTTAACCCAACCATTACTCTCATAACCCCTGGTACAGAAAACGGGGGCACCTCAGTGGCGACAAGACTTTATCGGAGTTGGCGAGTAAGTTTGGCTTGCATGCGAACCAGATATCGAAATGGAAGTCACAGCTTTTTGAGGGTGCCGAGGAGTTGTTTCGCGATGGCCGACGTCGAGAGCGGGATGAATCTGAGGCGAGTGCATGCGAGTTGTACGAACAGATCGGTCGGCTGAAGATGGAAGTAGAGTGGCTCAAAAAAA
>JAAESQ010000362.1 GCA_024229275.1 bacterium
GCTCAGCAACCTCTACATGCGTCGGTTTGTCCTTGGATGGAAGGTGTTGGGGCACGAAGAGCGACTCCGTGCACGAATCGTGAACTACGCCGATGATTTCGTGATTTGCTGTCGCGGCACCGCACAGGAAGCGATGCTCGCCATGCGAACCATGATGCAGAAGCTCAAGCTCACGGTCAACGAAACGAAGACGCATTTGTGCCGCGTGCCGGACGACTCGTTTGACTTTCTGGGTTACACGCTCGGCAGGTGTTACTCGGCCAAGACGGGAAAAGCCTACATAGGCACTCGCCCGTCGCGGAAGAAGATCCGGCAACTGTGCCGCGAGATCAGCGAGATGACCAGTCGAGGGTGGACGTTCACGGAGGCTCCAGATTATGTCGCACGGCTGAATCGCAAGTTGGTTGGCTGGGCGAACTACTTCTGTCTCGGCCCGGTGAGCAAGGCCTACCGGATTGTGGATACCCACACCCGGCACAGGCTCCGACAGTGGTTGTGTGTGAAACACAAGGTTCCAGGTCAGGGATTCTCACGCTTCCCGGATACGTACCTGGACCTGCGATTGGGGCTGGTGAAGCTCCAAGACCGGACACACAACTTTCCGTGGGCGAAAGCGTGATCCCCTTGTCCGAAAGCCGGATGCGGGAAATCTGCATGTCCGGTTTGATGAGCGGGATGTGGAAACGGAGCATGGTCGGGCTAATGAGGCACCGCCAAACGAAAGGGGCGGCAACAGATAGGCCCGATCTAAACCACCGCGCC
>JAAESQ010000363.1 GCA_024229275.1 bacterium
GCGTAGCTCAACGGCAGAGCAGCTGATTTGTAATCAGCAGGTTGCGGGTTCGAATCCCATCGCCAGCTCCACTAACGAAGACAAGTATCGAGGCGCAGGCGTGGCCGAGTGGTTAAAGGCGGCAGACTGTAAATCTGTTGGCGTATGCCTACGGTGGTTCGAACCCATCCGCCTGCACCATTTTCTATTATTGGGACGCGATCGATGCGGGAGTAACTCAGTGGTAGAGTCTCGGCCTTCCAAGCCGTTGGTCGCGGGTTCGAGTCCCGTCTCCCGCTCCATATTGAAGAGATACGGTAGGCCGCCCACGTAGCTCAGTCGGCAGAGCACGTCCTTGGTAAGGACGGGGTCACCAGTTCAAGTCTGGTCGTGGGCTCCATAATGTCGTTTTTTAAACAGGGCAGGCTCGTCACCTCGCGAGTTCACAGCGCCCACAGAAAGTAAGAGGGAGGCATAAATGGCCAAGGAGAAGTTTGAGCGGACAAAGCCGCACGTCAACATTGGCACGATCGGTCACGTCGACCACGGTAAGACCACGCTGACTGCGGCGATCACGAAGACTCTGGCGGCGAAGGGTTTGGCGGATTTCACTCCGTTTGACTCAATCGACAAGGCGCCGGAGGAAAAGGCACGTGGTATCACGATCAATACCGCGCACGTCGAGTATCAGTCTGAGCTGCGGCACTACGCCCACGTCGATTGTCCTGGACACGCCGATTACGTGAAGAACATGATCACGGGTGCGGCGCAGATGGATGGCGCGATCTTGGTGGTGTCAGCTGCCGATGGTCCGATGCCTCAGACGCGCGAGCACATCCTGCTTGCCCGTCAGGTCGGCGTTCCTTTCATCATCGTCTACATGAACAAGGTAGACATGGTGGATGACGAGGAGCTGCTGGACTTGGTCGAGCTGGAAGTGCGCGAACTGCTTTCGGAGTACGACTTCCCTGGCGACGATATTCCGATCGTCCGGGGCTCGGCGTTGAAGGCCGGAGAGAGCGATGATCCGGATAGCGACGAATGCAAGTCAATCTTGGAGCTGATGGCGGCAATGGATGACTACATTCCGCTGCCGCAACGGGACATCGAAAAAGATTTCCTGATGCCGATCGAGGACGTGTTCACGATCTCTGGTCGTGGCACGGTTGTGACCGGCCGCGTCGAGCGTGGCGAGGTCAATGTCGGGGAAGAGATGGAGATCGTCGGCATCCGGGACACGATGAAGAAGGTTGTGACCGGCGTCGAGATGTTTCGCAAGCTTCTGGACAGAGGCGAGGCGGGCGACAACGTTGGTCTGCTGTTGCGTGGTACGGAGCGTAAGGACGTCGAGCGCGGTCAGGTGGTTGCGAAGCCTGGCTCGATCACACCGCACAAGAAGTTCCGCGCAGAGGTGTACGTTTTGACTAAGGAAGAGGGTGGTCGTCACACGCCATTCTTCCGGGGCTACCGACCGCAGTTCTTCTTCCGCACGACGGATGTGACTGGTTCGGTGAACCTGGATGAGGGCGTCGAGATGGTCATTCCTGGCGATAACACGAACCTCGAGGTGGAGTTACTCACCCCGATCGCGATGGAGCGTGGACTCCGTTTTGCGATTCGTGAGGGCGGCCGTACGGTCGGCGCAGGCTCCATTACCGAGATTCTGGAGTAGTCAGACTATGGCTCGGGAAAACGTACACCTGCAGTGCACCGAATGTAAGAGGCGAAACTATCCGGCATCGCGGAACAAAAAGAAGCAGAGCACGAAGCTTCAGTTCAACAAGTACTGCCGGTTTTGTCGTCGACATACACCGCACAAAGAGGTTTAAAGTTCAGGAGATCTGGATAGGCCAGTAGCTCAATTGGTAGAGTCCCGGTCTCCAAAACCGGTTGTTGGGGGTTCAAGTCCCTCCTGGCCTGCCAACCAACACACAACGGGAGTCGACGGCATGCAGTGGTGGAAACGTCTATCGACCTTCATTCGTGAAGTAACAGTAGAGACGAAGAAGGTGACGTGGCCGACCAAGAATGAGGTAGTCAGTACAACGACGGTCGTGGTCGTTGCCTCGTTCATTTTCGGTATCTACCTCTATCTCTGTGATCTTGTTTTCCTGGTACTCAGGGACAAGGTCTTTGAACTGTTCGGGGTCTTCTCGTAGGATCTGGGGGAAACCGTTCATGGCCAAACAGTGGTACATCATCCACACGTATTCGGGTTTCGAAGACCGTGTTAAGAAGACCCTTGAGCAGAGGGTGGAAGCACTCGGCATGACCGAGTTCTTCGGTGAAATTCAGGTCCCGACCGAAACCCTGATAGAGGTCAAGAACGGAAAGAAGCGCGAAATTCGGCGTAAATTCTTCCCGGGATATGTTCTGGTTGAAATGGAGATGACGGACGACGCTTGGCACCTCGTGCGCAACACGCCAAAGGTGACAGGCTTTGTTGGCGCTGGCAAGAAGCCGACGCCGCTCACTGAAGAAGAAGTGAACCAAATCTTGCATCAGTCAGTTGCTACCCAAGAGAAGCCACGACCGAAGGAGATGTTCGAGAAGGGCGAGCGGATCAGCATTACGGATGGTCCATTTGCCTCCTTCACCGGCGTGGTCGAGGAAGTCAACCTCGATCGCAGCACAGTAAAGGTGATGGTCACAATCTTCGGACGTGACACCCCGGTCGAGATGGAGTTCCGCCAAGTGCAGAAGCTCGACTGAGAGGAATAGAATGGCCAAGAAAGTCATTGGACAGATCAAGCTTCAGCTGCCTGGAGGTCAGGCTACGCCGGCGCCGCCGGTTGGCCCTGCCCTCGGTCAGCATGGCTTGAATATCATGGATTTCTGCAAGGCGTTTAACGCGCGAACACAGAAGCAACAGGGTGTCATTATCCCCGTCGTCATTACGGTTTTTGCCGATCGCACCTACAGCTTTATTACCAAGACTCCGCCCGCATCTTTCCTGCTGCGTAAAGCCGCCGGACTTGAAAAGGGATCAGGAGTTCCGAATCGAGAGAAAGTCGGAACGGTAACGAAGCAGCAGGTTGAGGAGATTGCCAAGACCAAGATGCCGGATCTTAACGCCCAGGACCTGGAAGCCGCGATGCTGATTGTGATGGGAACTGCACGATCAATGGGCATCGAGGTCGGGGACTGAGGAGGTCGCTGATGGCTGGCAAAGGAAAGAAATATCGTGATGCGGCCTCGAAGATCGAGCCGCGACCCTATCCGGTCGATGAGGCTATTGGGCTCGTAAAAGAAGGTGCCTACGCGACATTCGATGAAACGATTGAAGTCGCAATGAGGCTTGGTGTCAATCCTCGCCATGCGGACCAAATGGTTCGCGGTACGGTTGTTTTGCCGCACGGAACAGGAAAGACTCAGACGGTGCTTGCAGTATGCGAAGGCCCGGCCCAGAAAGAAGCCGAAGAGGCGGGTGCAGACCACGTTTTGTCGGCGGAAGATGCAACCAAGAAGATTCAAGGTGGTTGGCTCGAGTTCGACGCTGTCGTCGCGACTCCTGACATGATGCGCACCTTGTCGAAGGTTGGTCGAGTTTTGGGACCGCGCGGTCTTATGCCGAACCCTAAGTCAGGGACGGTTACCAAAGAGATCAAAGCTGCGGTTAAAGACATCAAAGCTGGTCGAGTCGAGTTTCGAGTTGACAAGACCTCTATTATTCATGCCCCGGTTGGCAAGGCCTCTTTCAGCAGCGATCAGCTGCTTGAAAACACCAAATCGCTCGTCGATGCAGTGCAAAAGGCAAAGCCGGCGACGGCAAAAGGGAAATACGTCCACACCATGTTCGTGTGTTCGACAATGGGACCGGGCGTGCAGGTTGACCTCGTCAGCCTGGATGTGAAGTAGGAGGGTCAGATGCTCACACGAGAGCAGAAACGCGATCAGTACGAGCAGCTTCGCGAGGTGCTGAAGGATGTGTCGACCCTCTTCCTTCTGGACAACAACGGACTGACAGTCAACCAGGTCAACGAAATCCGTGCGAAGGTGCGGTCCATCAACGCGACATATCGGGTTGTTAAGAATAGTGTCGTCAAACTGGCTGTCGAAGGAACCGAGCTCGAGGGGTTGGCGCCTCATCTTGCCGGTCCAAAGGTTTTGGCCTTCACCGATGGCGACGGTGTTGAGTTAGCCAAGGTTCTGAAGGAATTTCTCAAGGGGCATCCTGCGCTTACTCTGGAGCATGGATATCTCGAGGGTCAGATTCTAGAAGCAAAAGAGGCGGCGCATGTTGCTGAGCTGCCATCGCGAGAAGATCTGTTGACGAAGCTTGCTTTCATACTTCAGTCACCGATTCGCCGGCTCGCAGTCGCTTTGAATACGCCTGTCCAGAACCTGGCATCCGTAGTAAGCCAGGTGGCAGAGAACAAAGAAGAATAGGTATTCCCAAGGAGGGTGAAAGAAATGGCGCAGATCGAAACCATGTTGGAAGACATCAAGGGAATGACCGTGCTGGAACTCAACCAGCTCGTCAAAGCTCTTGAAGATGAGTTTGGAGTGTCCGCTGCGGCAGCCGCGGCTCCGGTCGTGATGGCGGGAGCGGTTCCCGGCGCAGCTGGCGCTGAGGCAGCCGAAGAGCAGACAGAGTTCGACGTTGTTCTTAACTCAATTGGTGACAAGAAGATCAACGTGATCAAGGCGGTCCGCGAAGTGACGTCTCTGGGTCTCAAAGAGGCCAAGGAGCTCGTCGAGAGCGCACCGACAAAGGTCAAAGAAGGTGTCAACAAGGAAGAGGCCGAAGCGGTCAAGAAGAAGTTCGAGGACGCTGGCGCTCAGGTGGAGATCAAGTAAAGTAACTTGCGTCAACCGCTCCGGGCTATCGGAGAGCCAGACTATCGAGATGCGGGGAGAGTGTGTCTCCCCGTGTCTGCATTGGTCGGGAGGATGCGTCGATGAGTGAAGCCCACGCCGGGCGCGTGAACTTCTCGAAAAACCCTTCTACAATACCGCTGCCAAACCTGATTCAGGTCCAGCGCGCTTCCTACGAAGGCTTCCTGCAGATGGATCAGCTGCCGGAGGAGCGCCAGGTTACGGGCCTGCAGGCGGTACTCAGTTCAATCTTTCCATTCGCGGACTTTCGGGAGACCTGCGAGCTCCAGTTTGTACGCTACGAGATTGGTAACTGGGCGTGTCGGTGTGGACGTCTGAAGGGTTTGGAACACTTACGTCTTGATTGCGAGCACTGTGGTGAGCGCTTCAAGGCCGGTGATCCCCATGAGAACCTTGTGGTCTGCCCAAGTTGTGGTAAGGCCAACCGGAATCTTGTCAAGACATGTGGTGTCTGTGGCACGCCGGTGAACCTGCGTTTGACGTTCAGCGCAAACGAATGTCGCGAACGGGGTATGACCTTTGCGGTCCCCGTGCGTTTGACATTCCGTCTCGTCACCTTCGATACGGAGGAAGATGGAACGCGGCAGGTTCGAGATGTGAAGGAAGAGGAGCTCTATTTCGGTGAGCTGCCTCTGATGACCGAAACGGGCACCTTCATCATCAACGGTACCGAGCGAGTCATCGTGTCTCAGTTGCACCGCTCCCCGGGTGTATTTTTCACTCTCGAGGGCCCCAACCACTACCTGGCGAAGGTGGTGCCTTATCGAGGCTCGTGGATCGAATTCGAGTACGACTCGAAGCAGATCCTGTGGGTGAGGATCGACCGCAAACGCCGGCTACCAGGCTCGGTCTTTGTCCGGGCACTGTCGCCGGAGTTAGAGTCCAATAGCCAGATTCTGCGGGCCTACTACACGGTGGTCGAGGCTCGGTTGAGCAAGACCAAGGAGACTGCATCTCTCCTGTTGGACAACCGAGTCACCGAAATCGAGACTGAGCGACAGAAAGCTCTCCGGTTTCGCAAGATCGCTACGCCTGTGCTTTTCGCCGGCTTATCGCTCGACGACAAGATGACGAAACGGCTGGAAAAGGCCACGGTCGAAAAGCCTGCGAAGGTCGCAACCGCGTGGAGCGATCTCATTGGGGCCATCGTTGTCGATGATCTTGTCGACCCGGAGACCGGAGAAGTGATCGCCGCCGCCAACACGCGCCTTACGGAAGACTTGATCCGTACCGTGCATGAGGCCGGGTTGATGACCCTTCAATTGGCGTTCCCGGATTGGGATCCAGTAGGCGAAATCCTTCATCAGACTCTCGAGAAGGACACGTCGACGACCCAAATGGAAGCTCGTATGGAGATCTACCGGAGGCAGCGCCCCGGTGATCCGCCGACTGAAGAATCTGCGACGACCCTCTTCAATGGTCTGTTTTTCGATGACAGAAAGTACGATCTGTCAGCGGTGGGCCGGTTCAAGTTCAATGCAAAACTAACATTGGACAAGAGCCTCGGGCATCGGATTCTTGATGTTGACGACTTCTTGTCGCTGGTGCAGTACCTGCTGCGTCTACACAGAGATTTCGGTCGGGTTGACGATATTGATTCTCTGGCCAATAGGCGGGTACGTACCGTTGGGGAGCTGATGGAAAATCAGTTCCGCATCGGCCTGGTTCGTATGGAACGCGCGATCAAAGAGAAGATGTCGATTCATCCCGACATCGACTCGGCAATGCCGCGCGATCTTGTGAACTCCAAACCAGTCATGGCGGCGATCGACGAGTTTTTTGGTTCATCTCAATTGAGCCAGTTCATGGATCAGACGAATCCTCTTTCTGAGGTGACGCACAAGAGGCGGTTGTCCGCGCTTGGACCAGGCGGCTTGTCACGAGAAAGGGCCGGATTTGAGGTCCGTGACGTGCACTCGACGCACTACGGTCGAATCTGCCCGATTGAGACCCCTGAGGGACCGAACATCGGACTCATTTCGTCGTTGTCATGTTACGCCCGGTTGAACCCGATGGGCTATATCGAAGCACCCTACAAGAAGGTCGAGAAGGGTCAAGTCCAGACCCATGTTCTGATCACTCAGGTCGGGGACTCGGATTTCTCCATCGATCAGGTGGTGCTGAAGCAAGACTTCAACAAGGTCAATACAAAGCTCAGAAAGCAGAAGAAACTCGAGGCTTGGAGCACATCGTATGCGTTCTATCTCCCCGCGTGGGAAGAAGAGAACCTCAGTATTGCTCAGGCCAACGCGAAGGTGGATGAAAAGGGCAAGCTCGTTAGCGACAAGGTGATCTCCAGGTCGGGTGGTGAGTTCCTGCTCATTGATCGTGACCAGGTCGACTACATCGACGTGTCCCCACGTCAGGTTGTTTCGGTCGCAGCGTCACTCATTCCATTCCTCGAGCACGACGATGCCAACCGAGCTCTGATGGGTTCGAACATGCAGCGCCAGGGTGTACCGCTAGTGCGGCCGGAAGCCCCGATTGTGGGAACCGGAATGGAAGCGGTCGTTGCCCAGGATTCGGGTGCGGTCGTCGTATGCCACCGCGCTGGTGTTGTAGACAAGGTCGACAGTCAGCGCATCATCGTGCGGGTCGAGGGCGAAGGCGAGGGCGAGTTCGGCGCCGACATCTACCAGATGACCAAGTTCCGCCGATCAAACCAGAACACCTCGATCAACCAAAAGCCGATCATTGTCGAGGGACAGAAGGTGGTGAAGGGCCAGGTTCTCGCCGACGGTCCGAACACCGAACTCGGTGAGCTCGCGCTTGGGCACAACGTGCTCGTGGCTTTCATGCCGTGGCGGGGCTATAACTTCGAGGACGCGATCCTTGTGTCCGAGAAACTGGTCAAAGACGATAAATACACGTCCATTCACATCGAGGAATTTGAAACCTCGGCGCGCGACACCAAGCTCGGTCCCGAAGAAATTACTCGTGATATTCCGAACGTCTCCGAGTCCATTCTTGGACAGCTCGACGAGGCGGGGATCATTCATATCGGGGCGCAAGTCAAACAGGGCTCGATCTTGGTTGGCAAGGTTACTCCCAAGGGTGAGACCCAGCTGACTCCAGAGGAGAAGTTGCTGCGCGCCATCTTTGGCGAAAAGGCAGGCGATGTGCGAGACGCATCGCTTCGTTGTCCGCCAGGTATTGAGGGGGTCGTGGTTGGCGTCCAGATCTTCGCCCGTAAGGGTGTGGAAAAGGACTCACGTCAACTCTCCGGTGAGACAGAGGAGATCGAGCGCCTGAGGAAGAACTCTGATGACGAGAAGCGGATCATTTTGGAGGTCCGCGATTCGAAGATACGCAGCCTGCTCCAAGGAGTAAAGGTTGCTGCGGACATCAAGAGTTCGAATGGCGAGGTGCTACTCAAAAAAGGCGGGGAACTCACCTCCGAGATCATCCGTCGATTCACTCGTGCCGAGGTCCTCGCGCTACCGTTGACCGATGCGGTGCTGATGGACAAAATTCGACTGATCATGCGGCAAGCTGAGTCGCAGATTGAAGTTCTTGATCAGATCAATCAGGAACGAATCGAGCTGCTTCGCCAGGGCGATGAACTTCCGCCAGGTGTGATCAAGCAGGTCAAGGTCTTCATCGCCATGAAGCGCAAGCTTCAGGTCGGCGACAAGATGGCCGGACGCCATGGCAACAAGGGCGTCATCTCCCAAACCCTCTCGGAAGAGAACATGCCGTTCCTTCCAGACGGGACACCGGTAGAAATCGTCCTCAATCCGTTGGGTGTTCCCTCCCGAATGAACGTTGGGCAGATCCTCGAGACTCACCTAGGTTGGGCCGGCCAAGAGCTTGGGATGACTTTTGCCACACCGGTCTTCGAAGGTGCAACCGAGGACGAAATCAGAGAAATGTTGCAGCGGGCTGGCCTTCCAGAAGATGGTAAGAGCTTGCTGTACGACGGGATGAGCGGCGACGAATTTGAACAGCGTGTCACAGTGGGTTACATCTACATGTTGAAGCTCTCCCACTTGGTCGATGACAAAATCCACGCGCGCTCCATTGGCCCGTATTCGTTGATTACGCAGCAGCCACTGGGCGGTAAGGCTCAGTTCGGAGGGCAGCGACTCGGCGAGATGGAAGTCTGGGCGCTCGAGGCATACGGTGCTGCGCACACGTTGCAGGAACTGCTGACCGTGAAGTCGGACGATGTCGAAGGTCGCGCCAAAGTCTACGAAGCGATCGTCAAAGGCCAAGTTCCGGAGGAACCGGGGCTACCCGAGTCGTTCAACGTTCTAGTTCGTGAGTTGCAGGCGCTCGCATTGGATGTCGAGCTACTGCAGCAGGACGAAGAGTAGGGGAGGCTGGAAGAATGGAGCGATCGACCCTAAGCGAGGTCCGCAGCTTTTTCGAAAAGCCCAAGCCCCTCAATGATTTCAATGCGATCCGCCTGGGCCTAGCGAGCCCGGAGAAGATTCGATCGTGGTCACATGGCGAGGTTATCAAACCAGAGACCATCAACTACCGTACGTTCAAGCCGGAGAGGGATGGCCTTTTCTGCGCCAAGATCTTTGGCCCGGTCACCGACTGGGAATGCCTCTGCGGCAAGTACAAAAGGATGAAGTATCGCGGCGTCGTCTGTGACAAGTGCGGCGTCGAAGTCACCAAGTCCAAAGTGCGTCGCGAGCGGATGGGTCACATCCAGCTTGCTGCTCCGGTCTCCCATGTGTGGTTTTTCAAAGGTCTGCCCTCGCGCATCGGGTTGTTGCTCGACGTGACCATGCGTGAGCTTGAGCGAGTCCTCTATTTCGAAGCCTATGTGGTTGTTGATCCAGGGGATACAACGCTTGAAGAGAAGCAGGTCATAACCGAAGACGAGTATCGTCAGGCCAAAGATGAGTTTGGTGAAGCTTTCGTTGCCAAAATGGGCGCCGAAGCTATTCGCGAGTTACTCGATCGCCTGGATCTGGATGAGATGGCCGCCGAATTGCGTATGATCATGCGCACAGAGACGGCCGTGATGCGGCGTCAGAAGGCTGCCAAACGGCTCAAGCTCATCGAAGCGCTGCGCCGCTCAGGCAATCGACCCGAATGGATGATCCTCGAGGTCATTCCGGTCCTGCCGCCCGAACTCCGTCCGTTGGTGCCTCTCGATGGTGGACGGTTTGCTACGTCCGACCTCAATGATCTCTATCGAAGAGTCATTAACCGTAATAATCGACTCAAGAAGCTGCTCGATCTCCGAGCCCCTGAAGTCATCGTCCGCAATGAAAAACGTATGCTTCAAGAGGCTGTAGATGCTCTCTTCGACAACGGTCGCCGTGGCCGAGTGATCAAGGGTTCGAACAATCGACCACTGAAGTCTTTGTCGGATAATCTCAAAGGCAAACAGGGCCGCTTCCGTCAGAATCTTCTCGGCAAGCGTGTTGACTATTCTGGACGGTCGGTGATTGTCATCGGCCCGGAGCTGAAACTCCACCAGTGTGGTTTGCCGAAGAAGATGGCACTCGAGTTGTTCAAGCCCTTTGTGTACAACGAACTCGAAAAACTCGGGTTAGCCACAACCATCAAGGCGGCAAAAGAACTCGTAGAACTACAGACGCCTGAAGTTTGGGATGCGCTCGAGACAGTGATTCGGGAGCACCCGGTGCTTCTCAATCGTGCCCCAACCCTTCATAGACTTGGAATACAGGCGTTCGAGCCAGTGCTCGTTGAAGGCAAGGCGATCAAGATTCATCCCTTGGTTTGCGCTGCGTACAACGCCGACTTCGACGGCGACCAAATGGCTGTTCATGTACCGCTCAGCCCCAAGGCGCAACTTGAGGCCCACATCCTGATGATGTCGTCTCGGAACATCCTGTCGCCGGCGAGCGGTCGCCCGTTGGCTGTTCCTTCCCAGGACATGGTCATCGGTATCTACTATTTGACGACTGAGAACCCACTTGCGAAAGGATCGGGCAAGGTCTTTGCCGCCGCTGAGGATGTCTTCTTGGCCTATTCCGCGGGCGTTGTTGGCACCCAGGCGCCGATTCAGTTGCGTTTCTCGGGCCAGTTGATCGACCTCGTAGCTCAGGGTTCGAGTCAAGATCTGTTGCACGCCGACATGATCGAGGTCGAGAACATGTTGCTCGAGACGACGGTCGGGCGGGTGCTTTTCAACATGCGCCTTCCAGAGGAGATGCCGTTTGTAAACGGTCCTCTTCAGAAAAAGGGACTGCAGAACCTGGTCGCTTACTCGTTCATGCATACAGGGCACTATGAGACAGTCGAGCTTCTCGATGACCTTAAGGAGATCGGTTTCGACTTCGCGACCCGCTCCGGGCTGTCGCTGTCAAGTTCAGACATGTTGATTCCCGAGAGTAAGCAAGAGCTTCTCGACAAAGCGTACGAAGACGTTGATCAGGTCGAGAAACAACGTGCAGGTGGTCTCATCACGATTGGTGAGCGCCACAACAAGATTGTTGATATCTGGCATCGTGTCACTGAAGAAGTGGCCAAAGAGATGTTCGCCCAGATGTCGTCGATCGATCTGGAGACTGGTCAATACAATCCGATCTTTATGATGGCGGATTCAGGAGCCCGAGGTTCGCGCGAACAGGTCCGTCAGTTGGCGGGTATGCGCGGACTCATGGCCAAGCCATCTGGCGAGATTATGGAGACTCCGATTACCGCGAACTTCCGTGAGGGACTCTCGGTGTTGCAGTACTTCATCTCGACTCACGGCGCACGTAAGGGACTTGCGGATACCGCGCTAAAGACGGCTGACTCGGGATATCTCACCCGTCGTCTGGTAGATGTCGCACAGGATGTGATCGTCGTCGAACACGATTGTGGGACCGAGAACGGACTCGAGGTCACAGCAATCACCGAGGGTGGCGAGATTCTCGAGCAACTTAGGGACCGTATCGTTGGTCGCGTTGCGGCTGACGACGTCTTCGATCCAATCGAGGGCGAGCTGATTTGCCCGATCAACACCGAGATCTCAGAAGGACTCTCGAACCAGATTCAGGAAGCGGGGATCGAGCGTGTTCGAATTCGCTCGGCTCTGTCCTGTGAGACTGAACGTGGTGTCTGCCAGCTCTGCTACGGCCGAATGCTGGCGACTGGTCGAATGGTTGAGATCGGTGAGGCGGTTGGGATCATTGCTGCTCAGTCGATTGGTGAGCCTGGTACCCAGCTTACAATGAGAACCTTCCACTATGGAGGAACGGCAACCCGGGGCGGCGATGATTCGCAGCACTTGGCAAACAACAGCGGTAAGGTCAAGTACCTCAACGTTGCTGCCGTCGTCAATATGGATGGTAAGCGGGTTGCGATTTCCCGTACCGGCAAGTTGGTGATCCTTGACGCCCGCCAGCGTGAGAAAGAGCGCTATTCAGTAGCCTATGGGTCCCATCTCCTCGTCGATGACGGTCAGGATGTTGATCCGGGGACACCTCTCGTCGCTTGGGATCCATTCACATCCTCCATTCTCACTGCGATCGCAGGAAAGGTGCACTTCATCGATCTGGTCGAGGGCGAAAACGTCCGCGAGGAGATCGACAAGCTCACCGGACATGCACATAAAATCGTCATCGAACCACTCGGCTCCGGGAAGAGGATTCCGACCCTAGTGGTCGAGAGCAAGGATGGCGAAGAACGACGCTATCAACTGCCGATCGGCTCGCACTTGACGGTTGGCGAAGATGACAAGGTCGCCGGTGGTGACGTGTTGGCCAAAATCCCGCGAGAGATGTCCAAGACGAAGGACATCACCGGCGGTCTGCCTCGCGTCGTCGAGCTGTTTGAAGCTAGACGACCGAAGGATCCGGCAGTGGTTTCTGAGATCGATGGAATCGTGCGCATCACCGAGCCTGTACGCGGTCAACGCCGCATCGTGGTTGAAGGTGAGGGCGATGAGCATCGCGAGTACTCGATTCCGCGTTATGCACACGTCTCCGTTCAGGAAGGCGAGTTCATTCAGGCTGGAGATTCCCTGACCGAGGGCGCGGTGAATCCGCACGACATTCTCTCGATTCTTGGAGAGAAGGAGATGCAGAGGCACCTCGTTGACAAAATTCAGGAGGTCTATCGTTCACAGGGTGTTACGATCAACGACAAGCACATCGAAGTGATAGTCCGTCAGATGATGCGCTTCGTGAAAGTATTTGATCCTGGTGACACCGACTTCCTGCTCGACCAGCAGGTACCGCGATATCTCTTCCAACATGAGAACGAGCGCGTCATCGCCGCTGGTGGTGAGCCTGCGACAGCCAAATCGTTGTTGCTGGGTATCACCAAGGCGTCATTGGCGACCGAGTCCTTCATTTCGGCAGCTTCGTTCCAGGAAACAACACGGGTTCTGACCGAAGCCGCAGTTTCCGGCAAAGTGGACAGTTTGCACGGATTGAAGGAGAACGTGATCGTTGGTCGGTTGATCCCGGCCGGGACCGGTTCCGGACGCTACAGGCGTACGGTAATTGAGCCAGTTCCTGAAGAAGAACTCGAGCCGGTGGAGGAGATCGACAACCTCTATCAGGAGATGACTGACGCTGCGTCTGTATTGCTCGAGCTGCAAAGAGAAAAACCCAGTACGGAGAGTTGACAGAGGACGCTATTGGGAGTATTCTTCCGCGGCTCTATGACCCCATCAAGTGGGGTTGGTGTGACTCAAGAAACGGCCGAGCCCTCACTTGGCCAGGCAAACCCGCAACAGGGAGCGAATATGCCGACGATCTCGCAGTTGGTCCGTCAGGGCCGCAAAAACATGACGGAAAAGACCAAGAGCCCAGCGCTGCAGGCCTGCCCTCAGCGACGTGGAGTTTGCACGCGTGTTTTCACGACGACACCCAAGAAACCGAACTCGGCGCTTCGAAAAGTGGCACGTGTTCGTTTGACTAACGGGATCGAAGTGACAGCGTACATCCCTGGCGAGGGTCACAATCTTCAAGAGCACTCGCAGGTAATGATCCGCGGGGGCCGTGTGAAGGACCTTCCTGGTGTGCGATACCACATCATTCGCGGAACGATGGATTGCCAGGGCGTAGAGGGACGCCGTCAGCAACGGTCCAAGTACGGCGCCAAGCGGCCGAAGAACTGAGCGAGGAGAGAGCACATGCCCCGGCGAGCAAACATCGAGAAACGCGCGATTCTGCCAGATCCCGTGTACAACTCCCAGCTGGTGACTAAGTTTATCAACTCGGTAATGAAGAGCGGTAAGAAGACCGTAGCCGAGCAAATCTTTTATGGTGCGTTGAAGCTCATCGAGGAACGGACCGGCGACGATCCGGTCAAGGTCTTCAAACGCGCCATGGAGAACGCGAGGCCGCAGGTCGAGGTCAAGTCTCGGAGAGTCGGCGGCTCGACCTATCAGGTGCCGATCGAAGTGAGTTCGGACCGTCAGCAGTCGTTGGCCATTCGATGGCTGATTAGCTACTCCAAGCAGCGTCATGAGAAGACCATGACAGAGAGACTTGCTGGCGAGTTCCTTGATGCCTCGACAAATCGTGGCGCCTCGATCAAGAAGCGTGATGACACGCACCGTATGGCTGAGGCCAACAAGGCCTTTGCTCACTATCGATGGTAAGAGATCTGAACTAATTTCCTGACAGGAGTTCTTTGAAAAAATGTCCCGCATCGTCCCGCTTGAGAAGGTCCGTAATATCGGCATCATGGCCCACATTGATGCCGGCAAGACGACGACTACTGAGCGGATCCTGTACTACACCGGCATCAATCACAGGCTCGGTGAGGTCCACGATGGCACAGCCACAATGGACTGGATGATTCAGGAGCAAGAGCGGGGCATTACCATTACTTCAGCAGCAACAACCTGCTTCTGGCAGGACCACCGCATCAACATAATTGACACTCCAGGGCACGTGGACTTCACCGCCGAGGTGGAGAGGAGTCTTCGTGTGCTCGACGGAGCAGTGGCTATCTTTTGCGCCGTCGGTGGCGTTGAGCCGCAATCCGAAACAGTGTGGCGCCAAGCCGA
>JAAESQ010000364.1 GCA_024229275.1 bacterium
GGTGGCCGTCCCAGTTGCAGAGAGATTCGTTCGAGCAGGTAGTGGGTGAGAGGGAGTAAATCCTCTTCACGCTCTCGGAGTGGAGGAAGGTGAAGGCTGACCACTGCTAACCGATAGTAAAGATCCTCACGGAAATCGCCTTCGTTCTGCATCGCTTCAAGATCGGCATGGGTCGACGCCACGACCCTACATCGACTGTGCAACTCGGATTCGGATCCGAGTCGACGAAAGCTGCCTCCCTGTAGAAATCGCAGCAGTTTCGCCTGCAGATGGGGGGCCATCTCACCGACCTCGTCCAGGAGAAGAGTGCCCTCATCGGCCAGTTCCACGAGTCCACGACGCCGTGTATCTGCGCCAGTGAAGGCACCCCTCTCGTGTCCGAAGAGCTCGCTCTCCATCAGCTCACCGGGGATAGCGGCACAATTCAAGATGACCAGAGACCCAGGCGGGTTGGTCAGTCGGTGCAATTCACGCGCAACTACCTCTTTGCCGGTTCCGGTTTCTCCTCGAAGAAGAACCGGTGTCCACTGTGACTCAGCCAAACGCTCGATCGCGTTTCGCACTTCTCGCATGCCCGGATTGGCGCCCCAGAAAACGTCGGTGGAGCCGCTCCTGCGCCGCACTTCTTCTTGTGTGACCGCAGCTACTTCTCGCCCTAGCACGAGCAACAGTTCTTCGCGGTCCCAAGGCTTGACAAGGTAGTGTCGCGCTCCCGCACGAAGCGCTGCGACCGCTTCGCTGACGCTGTCTCGACCGGTCAAAACGACGATACGGGTCAAAGGAGACGCGTCGAGAAGGGGAGGAATGAGATCCAGCCCATCGATATCTGGTAGACCGAGGTCGAGAAGGACCATCTCTGGCCTATGCTCTGCGCAGAGTGCTAGCCCTTCCTTCCCGCATGCGCAGGCTAGGGCCTGGTACCCGGCGTCGTGCAACGTTGCGTGAAGCGTTTTCCGTTGGAGATGCTGATCTTCGACAATGAGACAGAGTGCCATCTCACATCCTTGGAACTGTGATCGTAAATCGGGCGCCACCTCCCTCAAGGTTTTGCCAACGTAGCGAGCCCCCCGAGAGCTGAGCGGTTCGAGCGACGATATTCAGTCCTAGACCGGTACCCTGAGTTGATGTGGAGAAGAACGGTCGTAGCATGTTTTGCTCCACCTCGTATGAGATTCCAGGGCCACTGTCATCGACATGAATCTGCACCATCGCCCTGTCGTGGTGTTGCCAAAACACGCGAATACGGCCGACAGGTGGAGAAAAGCGGATTCCGTTGGAGAGGAGTTCGCACAGCGCCGACTCCAGCTGTGCCTGATCCATCAGGACTAACGTCGCAGGGCCTTCGATGATCTCGACTCGATCCCCATCCTCACCGTTCTCGCTGAACTCCGCCTCTACGGCTGTACGGACCGACTCGCCAACATCAACGCTTTTTGCCGTGTCGATATCGAGACGAGCATAGCGGTGCATATCGCGGACTACCATGTCGATGCGATCAATCTCAGTATGAATACTGGAGTAAAACTCTGCGATTTCTCCTTCTGGTTTCTGAAGATGCTCGAGGAGTTGGGCCGCTGATTTGATGGTGGCCAGGGGATTGCGGATCTCATGCGCCAGCCTTAGGACCATCTCCCGAAGATCCTCTTCGGTGAATGGCTGATCAGCCGCTAGAGTCGATCGCATGCTTCCTCCAGCTGGGCTCTCAGGGTTTCGATGCGAAGGGGCTTCCCAAGTACTGGGACGCGTGCGGATTGAGCGGCATCTGGATCACCGGTGATGACGACGACCGGCGTGTTGCGTGCTTGCAGATCTTCAAGGAGGTCTTTGGAAGACTGACCATCGAGGTGCCAATCCAGCACGACAACATCAGGCTCGAATCGTTCTACCGCGGCAACAACTTCGAGCCGACTGTCGACGCCGCTCACTTCGTAACCCAGCATCTCCAAGGCTCTCTCAAGGAATCTGCGGAAAGTCTCGGTGTCGTCCACCACCAGGACGCGTCTCATGGTTTAGGCCTCTGATGGACGCTATCAGGCCGGTCGGGCGAGCACAGTTTGCACCCGTAGAATTCGAGAAGTAAACCATCCGTGGGTGAATGAGCGCGTGATCCAGAACAGCCAACGCATACAACACCCATGGTCCTCCTGGATGTTCGCATCCGTACAAGAAAGAAATAGCTCATCTTCAGGGTACCCGTTGAGGTGACTGACACTCCATTGTACAGCACCTACGACTGACCCTATTGGCAGGTTAGCGGCATTCAACCTTCAGCAACCCCTCATGGATAGATTGCTTGATGGACTAAGTACGTCCGAGTTCAGGCGAGACTACCTATGGACAGCATAGCGACGCACAGCAGAGAACTGGTGAGATTCGCGGGCTAGGCTGTTGTGAGCTCGTTGGCCAGCGCCCGGATCACGGAGGGCGCTGTCATCTTGATGAGGCCCAGATTACAGCTCGGGCTCAGAGCGACTATCAGGTGAAGGTGGGCCTTACCTTCTTCGGTCTTGAATGGGCTCTTACCGTCGTTCAGGCAGAGAGCGAGGATATGACCCGCCTCGGCTTCGACATGGACCATGTTGGCCCGGCCCGTGCCCATTTCAACCGCAGCTTTTTGCGCATTGTTGAGCGTGTTGTTGGCGAGGATGCCGATTGCTTTCAAATTGATGCGCCCGCCCGAGGTCGAATCCAGAACCTCGCCTTCGGGTGTGAACAATGCGGCGCCGAGTACACCTTCAACGTCCTGTAACCTGTCCAATCCAGTGTTTGTTGCCATGACGTGTTTCCTTTCCTGCGGTCTGAATTACAGCGACTAAGGATCAACTTTGGCGAGAATCTGAGCCGATCCTGTGTAGTTCGGCCATTGCTCCTCGACAACTGACTCATAAAAGTTACAGGACATGCAGTTATCGAGCTTGGAGGCAAATTCACCCTGAACTTTGCCGCCGCAGAAGGTGCCGGCGACGGCCCAACACGCTCTCCCGCCATTGACTCCGCCATTGATGCCGTCGGCGCGGTGCTCCTCTGCGGCTGGACAGACGCCGAACTCTGGCACTTTGGCGCCGTCAGGCTCCCGTCCACACTTCTTGATTTCCCAACAGTTTCGTACTTTCATAAACGACCTCCCCAAACTTCTACATTTGAAGAGTTGAGCAAGAATGGTGCCCGGCCTTGCGGATCTGGGCAGCCGGCTTTTTGGAGAATAGTGGGGAATCGCTGTCGGAAATGGCGAATCATTGTCTACGGCGAATATGCGATGTTGGTCTATTGTTGGTACTTGAGTGTCCTGTTATTCGTATCGAGGTGAATCGTGAGCTCGTTTGAAGATGCCGATCGAAGAAGGGAGGACCGCCCACGATTGGGCATTCTTGCGGAAGTTGATGATGATCTCGTCTACCGAGATGAACTCACGGGCCTCTTCAATCACCGACTCCTGACGCTACTCCTTGATCAGTGGTTGAGCGAGGTAATGAGTCATTGTGATCAGGTCGCTGTCATCATGATCGACCTTGACGGATTCAAGGCAGTCAACGATACCTACGGCCACCTCACCGGTGATGATGTGCTCCTGGAGACAGCCACGATATTGACGAAGCATTTTCGCAGCAATGATGTGGTGGTGCGCTATGGGGGTGACGAGTTCGCTGTCGTCTTGCCGGGTGTCAGCGCGGGCGAAGCAGCAGTGCTGGCGGAGAGAGCGCGGTCCGCAATGGGCGAGCATCGATTTCATTCGAGAGAGGGTGATCAGCCAATAGAAGTTACAGTCTCCTTCAGTCTCGGGATGGCAAGTTCTTCAACCGATGGCGTAGAAGGACGGAAGTTGCTGGAGCAGGCGGATCGACGACTTCTGGAGGAGAAGGCCAGGCGGAGGCAGTCGTCAGCCAATTGGAGAATCGCTGAGAAAGGACCGTTTCGGCCTGTGCTGTGGCTGGTTTTGATCCCAGCGCTCGTAGCGGCTATGTATAGTCTCTTCCTATTCCTTCAAGAGTGGTGGGCGCCGACTGACCAGGGGCGGGATAGGGTGGAAGTGGTGAGCGCAAACTGGACCGCTCAAGAAGCCCGCCTGATGGCTGAGATAGAGGCTCTTCGGGGACGGGTAGAGGTGCTGAGCGACATTGGGACTCCGCCACCACAGGCAGATGATGACGCCGAACACGAGATCACCCAACTGAGAGAGAGTATTCGTCGCTTAGAGGCTGAGCTGTCCGAGAGAATGCAACGCCCGGATGAACGTGCTGATGAACCGAGTTCAATCACAACATCTGGTTCTGACAGGTTGGGCACGAATATCGAGGAGTCGGTGGGCCTCACGGTGCCTGTAGATACCGACCCAACTCCCGCTGTGTCGCTGATGCCGAGATTGAAACTCGCCGATCTCGATCCGGTTCTCATAGAAAAGAGACCAGTGCTGCTGCGATATGAAAAACCTGACTATCCCGAACTCGCACTCCGTCTTAGGCGCGAGGGCACGGTGTACGTGCGGGTATTGGTGAGTCATGACGGAACAGTAGTACGAGCCGATCCCGTCGGTCCACCGGCTGGATACGGATTCGAAGACGCGGCGAGAGAGGCCGCTCTGGGCACGGTCTTTAGCCCGGGAGCTATCAACGGCGTTCCGGCGGAGATGGAGACATCGCTCACCATTCGCTTCATTCTCAATTAGGAGGGATCTAGCCAAAGCTCTCCGGCCCCTGCCCAATCGCTCGGTTGGCTGCTGAGGTCCAGATTCCCTGTTGGAAGGGGCGCAGCTCTTCTACGTCTGCGGCGCGAGATCTCGTGTGAGGTATTCGATGACATCACTCGCCGAGTAGCCTTCGCCCCAACCTTTGACCAATTCGCAAAGCTGGTTGAAGCA
>JAAESQ010000365.1 GCA_024229275.1 bacterium
AAGAGCACGAAGGACACGAAGGAAAACACAAAGAAGAAGAGAAAAATGGCGGCTCTCCGAGCCGCTACGGGCAGATGGGTGGTCGTCTGGATACTTTTCAGTAACCTGAGATGGCTCCTGTTTTCTCGCGGTTCGAAGAACCGCCCCTAAACTCTTCGTGCCGTCTTAGCGCTCTTCGTGATCTTCGTGGTTCAAAAATTCACGCGCCTTTCAACCAAGAGGCGTCCAAAATCAACGCCTATACCTCTATTTTTTGCCTAACTCATTCATCCATAGCAATACGCAAGGCGAATTGCATGCGAATCGCTGGGGATGGATTTCATTTTTTCAGATCCGTGACATATTTAACCTTGCAAATTGAAAGATAGACGTTTAAATTGCAAGGTATGATCTCACGATCTCTTCATGATGAAGTCGTTCGGTCCCTAGACGAATTCCCTGTGGTCGGCATTGTTGGTGCGCGGCAAGTGGGCAAAACCTCACTGGCGAAGATGATTGGTGAGAAATTCCCAGGAAGTGTTCATCTTGACCTGGAACGACCCGCAGATCTTGCCCGGCTTGACGATCCTGAGCTGTACCTACGCCAGCATCGAGACAGCTTGGTAATCCTCGACGAGATTCAACGACGCCCGGGACTCTTCCCGGTGCTGCGGGTTCTTGCGGACGAATCAGGCAGGCGCGGACAATTTCTCGTGCTGGGTTCTGCTTCGCCCGAACTCCTTCGCCAGTCCTCGGAGACCCTGGCCGGTAGGATTTCCTTTCATGAACTCGCGCCATTCAGCTTGACCGAGGTCGCTGCACAGGGCATCGAGGCGACGAACCATTGGTCGCGAGGAGGATTCCCTCGGAGTTATCTGGCCAAGAGTGACGGAGCGAGCTTCCGGTGGCGGCAAGCGTTCATTTCTACTTATCTTGAGCGGGATCTTCCTCAACTGGGTGTGAGAACACCGGCAAGCGAGCTGCGTCGGTTTTGGCAGATGCTCGCTCATGTGCATGGTCAGCTACTCAACGCGAGCGACCTCGCCCGCAGTCTGGGAGTTGCCGCGCCGACTGTGAAACGCTATCTCGGTATTCTCGAGGACACCTTTGTGGCGCGGCGTCTGCAGCCTTACTACGTCAATATCTCGAAGAGACTCGTCAAACGACCGAAGATCTATCTCCGCGACTCGGGTCTTCTTCACGCGTTGCTTGGCCTTCTCGACGTCGATCATCTCCTCGGACATCCCATTGTTGGGGCCTCCTTCGAGGGATGGGTGGTCGAGCAAGTTGGCGGCAAACTGCCACCGGGGTGGAGCATGTTCTTCTACCGCACCAACGCCGGCGCCGAGATAGACCTTGTTCTCGTGCCTCCTACAGCGCCTCCCATCGCGGTGGAGATCAAGGCAAGTACAGCACCCCGTTTGTCACGCGGTTTCCACAGTGCGTTCTCAGACCTGGGCTGTGCCAAGGGATACGTCGTTTTCTTAGGTGAAGAGAGCTTTCCTATAAGCGAAAACGTCCTTGCTCTGCCTGTGACACAGTTGGATAGGATTTTTGAATGAGATTCGCGAAGCGAATTGCCTTGGCTGGGAAGGCAGGAGACAGAGAACAGTGGCAGCGACAGCGACCAGGGGCAGAAGACAGCGACAGGAAACAGAGGCAGATTCAGCTAACAGCGACAGGAATCATCCCATTATGGAGACTCATTGTGGCGTGGACGTCTCGTCCGCGCGGAGGCGCTCCAAGAACTGTCATCTCGAGCTTGTCGAGAGATCTCCCGCTGAACAACGGTAAAGTCTTTCGAAGAAGTGGACACATACTGCTGGCTTCAACGGGAGATCTTTCGACTCGCTTGCTCGCTCAAGATGACAGGGAGGGGGGAGTCGCTCAGGATGACAGGGTGGGGGAGATTCGCTCAGGATGGTGAGGACGATGGGAACCACTCAGGATGACATGGTGGAGAGAGCACCACTCAGGGCGCGATGTCTCAGGGGCTCCCAAAACGAGCGCGGGCGAGACGCCCACGCCACAATTCCACAGAGCCGATCAGAGCATTGAAAAGGTTCGGTCGCGCGCTTACACCGAGTCAAAAACCGCTCCCCCAATTCGCAAAGCGAATTTCCAATCAACAAATCCCCTCAGCAACCAACAACAACAACCCGAGCCGCTGAGGGTTGATGGAATCTGTCAGGCTCCTACCTTTTGCCCATCGGATCTACTTCGCGGTTCGAAGAACCGCCCCTGTACTCTTCGTGCCGTCTTAGCGTTCTTCGTGATCTTCGTGGTTCAAAAACTCACGTGCCTTCCAACCAAGAATCTCGTTTCACATGAGCCAGAGCCGTTGATTTTCCGCCAGGCGGTCTGCATCTCAGTCTCAATATGTGGCCTATGATGTCGTAGTTTGTCTTGACATCACGTGTTCATTCTGACTAATCTCTCGCCCAAGCATAAAGACGAACAGTCCCAACGGGGAGGGCACTGAATCGTCCGTTGCAAGAACGGAGTCGCCCTGTTGTCCTATGGACTATTTCGGTGAAAGCACTTGATTTGTGAGACTTAAAGACAGAACCCGCTGTTTTGACTGCTTCGGCAACGATGCAAGCGCCCGGATACTTGCGATTCCCGCCATTTTTCCAATGTTGTTCATCTCTCGGAGCCCGCGCGGCCATCGCCTTTCGGCGCCCGCACCCGAGACGAGGAGGATTCGATGACGTCGTCGACCCGCAAAGTGCTCATTCTTGCGGCTGTTGTACTGCTGATGCTCACCACCGGATTGAACCCGGTGAATGCTCAGGAAAGACCCCCACATGCCGGCAACCCGCCCCCTACGGCTGAGTGGCCGCGCTGGTCGAGCACTCGCCTGGTCGAATTGCCAGACGGCGAGGGCCAACTGCACCTCAGCGGTGGTCGCGCCCTTGAGGTCCAGTTCCTGGTTGACGGCGCGATTCAAGATCTTCCGGCCGGCACGGAACCGACGACGATGGTCGCCGGTGATGTCGACGGCGACGGAATCGAGGATGTCGTCGTCGGTTGCAGCTCGGAAGAGGGAGGCCTTGCGATCGTCTACCGCGGCAATCGCCGCGCTCTCTACCCGGTGCCGACCCCGCCCGCTGGGCAACACCAGGCCAGGACACCGCACAACCTGCCCTTCAATTCGCCGGCGCGGGTGATCCGCCTTGCCGGTGCTCCGCAGCACATGGCACTCGCTGATTTCGACAGCGACGGCTCCGCGGACCTCGTCGTGGCCGCCGATTCAGCTGCGACCCTGGTGCTGCACCGCGGCAACGGCCTCGGGTGGTTTGAAGAACCAGAAGAGATTCTCACCAGCTGCCGTGTGACAGCACTCACGGCCGGCACCTTCGGGCTATCTCGACGCAGTCCCGCCCTCGCCGTAGCCCTCGCCAGCGGCGACGAGCATCATCTTCAGCTCTTTTCCTACTCCGACGGTGCGCTCACTCCGAACCAGTACTCGTGGAGTCTTCCGAACGCCGCGCACAGCCTCGAGCTGGTCGCGGTCGATCCTGCACGCGGCAACGACCTCGCCGTCGTCGCAGGCAACGAACTGCTGGTCGCCCAGGGCGGCTCTCAGGCGTTGAACGAACCCGCAACGATCGATCTGCCCGTCGGAGTCGACAGCCTGGCACTCGGCGACTTCGCACACGAAGAGCCCTCCCGACCGGAGCTTGCCGTGCTCAGCAACGACGGTTCCGCCAGCATCTATCGCGTGAGTTCCTCGTGGCAACTGCGTGAAATCGCATCCCAGGAAGCCATACCGGCGCCCAAGGAAGGCCAGCGCCGACCCTCGCTGATGCCGGCTAGAGTCTCGAGTGGTTTCACCTCGAGCATGGTTGTGGTCGACTCGGCGAACTCTGCCCTGCAACTCCTTCGGTCTCGAGACACGGTCGCCGCACTGAAGGCGGCCTCGGTCAAGAGTTCTGCGCCGCTCCTGCCGGCTGCCGTTTCGAACTCACAGGACGGCCGGAAGGTCGCCGAAGCAGCGATTCAAGTCAAAGCAACAACGACCCAACAGTCAATCGATTTGCTACAGCATGGGCTGCCGCTCGGACTCAAACCTCTCGCCGCCGTGTCCATGCGACTCGGTCCGGACGCCCTCCGAGACCTCGTGCTGCTCGGTTCCGGCAATCCGCACCCGATCGTCATTCAGACACTGGAAGCAGAGACCGTGACCGTGACGACGATCAGCGACATCAAGGACGGCGACACCTCCTCGATCACAGCGCTCATCAATGATCCTGGTTCAGACACCTTCATCAGCCTGCGCGAAGCAATCGAGGCGGCCAACAACACGGAAGGATCTGACGCGATTGAGTTCAACATCCTGCAAGGCTGCGACGCCGTTACCAGCGTGTGCACCATCACTCCCATTGGTTCCGGACTGCCGAGGATCAGTGAAGCGATGACTATTAGCGGCACATCCCAACCCGGCTATCTGACCACTCCTTTGATCCACCTCGACGGTACAGCCGTCGATGCCGGCGTGCCCGGCCTCGCCATTACAGGCGGCATGACAACTGTCAGTGCCTTGGTCTTCAACGGCTTCAGCACCAACTCAGACATTGTCGCCTGGTATTCGGGTGGCAATAAGATCGAGAGCTGCTTCTTCGGCACCGATGCCGCCGGACAGACTGTCGTCGGTAGCGCCAACGGAATACACATTTCTGGTATCTCCAACAACACCATCGGCGGCGCGGGCGCCGCTCGCAACGTCTTTGCGGGATCGAGCAGTGCCGCGATCGCCCTGACCGCCGGTGCAAATGGCAACACCGTCACTGGCAATATCATAGGCGCCGACGCAGACGGCATGAACACGCTCGGCTACTCCGGTAATGGAATTCTGATCTACGATGCCTCGGGCAATACTGTTGGTGGTGAAATCAACCTCATCACCGGCGGTAGTATTGACAATCACCCCGCCGTAGCACTCGCCGGCCCAGACTCAAATGGCAACCAGATCATCGGCAACACCATCGCCGCGAATGCGGGCGCGGGCGTTTACCTTGCCGGCACAGCCGGAACTTCCAACCTCATCGCCGGTAATGCGCTTGATAACAACGGTGGCCTTGGAATAGACCTCTGCGCCAGCGCCGATCCG
>JAAESQ010000366.1 GCA_024229275.1 bacterium
GCCTGCGAAAATCACGGCGTGGGCATCAGCACCGACGATAACGCATATCAAGCATTCGGCAGAACCGCCTCAGGGGGGCAACGTTATCGCTGCAAGGCCTGCCAGAGGACCTTTACGGTCCGCAAAGTCACAGCGGGTCAGCGCACACCACACAAAAACAAGATCGTTTTCTCGCTGTTGATGAACAAGGCGCCATTTCGCCGGATCAGTGAAGTAGCGGACATCAACCCTAAAACACTGTATGACAAGATTGATTTTCTCCATCGGCAGAGTCTCGCCTTCGTCGCACATCGCGAACGCCGGCTGCAGGAGGGTTTGTCCGTTCCGCGTCTGTACGTCGGTGTGGACCGCCAGGACTACGCGGTGAACTGGACCCGGCGGGAAGACAAGCGCAACGTACAGTTGACCGCCGTAGGGAGCGCCGACAACACCACCGGCTACGTTTTTGGTATGCACCTCAACTTCGATCCTGGCCTGACGCCGTCGCAAATCGAACGCGAATCCGAGGCCTGCGGCGACCTTGAGTTGCCGCATCCCTTCCGACGCCACGCACGGCTCTGGCTAGAAGCCGATTACCAGGCCGCTGTACAGAACCGTCGGGCAACCTTTGTACCCCGAATGCATCAAACGCTCAGCGCCCGGGTAGCGGCCTGCTACGACGAAGCCATGGCGCGGGAGGACATCGAGGACTTCGAGGTCCCTGACCGCACTACCCAACTGCCCGACGCGGGCATGCAGATCCATGCCGAGTACACACTGTACGGGCACTTTTTCTTTCTGCGACGATTATTCTTAGGTGTTGAGAAGATCCGCTTCTTTCTCGATCAGGACGCCGGGATGCGCGCCGCCTGCCTCGGCGCTTTTCAACCAGACATCCAGGATCGCCGCTGCGATGCGTTTTACGTGCGGATCAACAAGGACATGACGGTGGACGAGCGCAAGCGGGCACTCGCCGATAGCCGCAAGGCGTTCCGCGCACTCCAAGAAGAGCGTCCAGACCTCGACCAACAGGCGTTGCGGCTGTTGCTGATCAAGGAACGGCTTCACGCCATGGTCGAGATCGGCCAGTGGAAGGACCGTTGGCTCACGCATCCCTTCCCGAGCATGAACGAACCGGAGAAGGCGGTCTGCTATCTCACGAGCTACGGGGACTACGACGAAGACCACCTCGCCTGGCTGTATAACAAGGCGAGCCTGCGCGCGATCGACGTATTCTTCATGCTCGTCAGGCGCCGGTTATCGCTGCTTGAGCGACCGCTCGCTACGGTCAGCAACGCCAGACGTCTGTGGCACGGATACAGCGCGTACAATCCGCGCTCGATCACGAAGATCCTCGACATATTCCGGGTGTTCTACAACTACGTGCTGATAGGACGGGACAAAAAAACGCCTGCAATGCGCCTGGGGCTAGCCAAGGGGCGCGTGACGTTGGAAGACATCATCTACTTTGTCTAGAACCATCACGACAGGGCCAAGCCAAAGAGCGTCGGAGCTGGGGGTCAAGCGCAAACCAAAGAAACTCAGATCTGTGCGCTGTACTTATCAAACCAGGATAACGCCTCAGCATTTATGGCACGGCTGCAGGTTACGTTTCGGACTTCTGTCCGGGAATCTGGTAGGAGGTAGCCCTAAGGCTACCCCCTCCCTCCAGAACGGTACGTACCGGCCAGGTATACCGCTCCTCGATCAGTAGCCGAACCCATCAGGCTCGAGAGAAAGCGACGGTAAAGTCATGCAGGAACACTAAGCCCCGCTCTCTGAACCACTCCAGGTTCAGCACAAATCGCACCGGCTATCTCATCACCGATTGCCATCGGTTCATCTTGATCCAGACACGGTGCGCATCGTTTGGGTCAAAATCCGCCTTGATCATGATGCGTTGGAACTGTCGGGGCTTCTTCCATTTCTTCAGCTGCATCGACCTCAGCCGGCTTCGAATCCAGGCATCAAGGTCTCGGAACAGGTATTTGAACTCCTGAATCCCGAAGTAGCCAACCCAGCCTCGCAGATATTTGTTCAGCTCTTGGATCACTTGGCACATCGATAGCGGATTATTCCGGCGCGTCAGCTCTCGGACGCGATCCTTGAATCGCTCTCATGCCTTGTTGCTGACTCGGATCTTACCCCTAAGGAGTTGAAACCCCAGAAAGGTAATCTCTTTGATCGGGGTAACTCGGCTCTTCTCCCGGTTCACCAGCAGTCAGAGTTCTTCCTCCAGATACGCTATCGTTCCTTTCATCACCCGGTGCGCGGCTCTCTCGGATCGCACGGCGATCACGAAATCGTCCGCCCATCGGCCGTACCCCAGGTTCCTCGCCTCCAGCTTGTGGTCCAGTTCGTTCAGGACGATATTGGAGAGGATCAGGGAGAGTGGTGAGCCTTGCGGACAGCCTTTGGTCGTCTTTTCGAAGTCCCCGTTCACAATGACCCCTGCTTTCAGGAGTCGAGCGAGCAGGGTCACAGTCCCGCACCGTTCTATATCGACTCCTCTGTGCGATCACAGCCACCTTTCGTCCACGGCTTCCCCGATCCCGGTGACGCCTCCAGGATCGCCAGACGGCGGCATACTGATTTTCTTTTCTCAGCATGTTCATCCCCTTGTGTCTGGTCTTCAGGGTTTTCCCCTCCACGCTGTTACCCGCGCTTCATCGGCCCTGCCTCTTCGGTGTTATCCGTGAATCTGCCACCCGCTGCCCCTCTTCGCTTTGGGATCTCCTCGTCGATTCGGTTTTCTGCCATCTCAGGCAACTTCAACGACAGGACAGGCGGGCTTCCCTGGGTAAGACACACCACCTCCCCATATCCCGTCCAGCTTCATGTCGGTTCCGTTCTCCGGATATCCGGTCTTGCTCTATCACGTCTGCTCGACCCCTTCCCCAACACCATATAGCCGGTTCGCTGTTCGCTACGTACACGGGTTCTGCCTCAGGCTTCCTTCAGACACTCCGCTTTCCGGAAATGCCCTTGCCTTGTCGGCGTCGTCCTTCCGTCCGGTAACGGCGGA
>JAAESQ010000367.1 GCA_024229275.1 bacterium
CCCTTGAAGAATTGCTTCTCACTCCGGTCGCACGATGGATGTGAGATGATGTCGGTAAGCAGCCAATTGTGCGATTGGCGCTGAATAGGAAACCAGAGGAGGCGCAACGATGAGCCTTTGGAAAAAAGTAGCCGAGCAATTCGGTAAGCCGTCTGGATTCTTGGGAAGTGTGGCCGGGTTCATCATGGCAAATCGATCTTCGAATATTGAGCGGAATGAATGGGGTATTGGATTGTTGGATATCCAACCTTCATTGCCGGTGGTCTCCGACAATAAATAACGGTGGTGGGCCCACCAACGGAAACTATCGGCTTCTTAAAGAAAGAGAAGTTTCTGTAGATGCTACAGGTGGGACGTTATACGTGAATCCGCGGAAACGTTTGACAGGTACTGGGTCGATTGGAGTCCAAGTGCAAGTGTCGAACAAGAGGCTGAAAGGCGTTCGCGTATCGTCGGGATGGTAAAGAGCGTCTCGGCTGAGTTTAAAATAACCCCGCCAAACTCCATTCACCGCCACAAAAAAGCGATGCTCCCCCTCCTCAGTTAATCGGCTAGGCCAGCGAGACAAGTTCCAGGCCTGCTCGGGGTTTGTCTCGTTCTGAGCCTGGAGCTTGTGCTCCAGAACCTCGGCTCGCATGCAAACACCGATGTCCACCTAACCACCTGAAAAAAAATAAAAAATAATTTCGAGAACCTACTAACCCACGGTTCCACTCTAGATCTTTGACGCCACAAGTGCAACTGGCCAAAGAAGGAGGAACATTATGAGCAATCCAAAACCCTGTTTCGAGTACCACGAACTCTCCAACGAGATGCCTGCGGCGGGTTACTACGACGCTCGGATCAGCAGCGTACGGTTCCGACGAAGTGCCAACGGCAACCGAATGCTCCAAGTCATTCACGACCTGGACAGCGTTGCGAGGGTCTATCAACGACTCGCCGACTACTTTGTCGTGGAGGGAGCGAGTCCTCGCGGCATCTTGATGGCGAAACGGCGCCTTGTGCAACTGTATCGCGCTTGCGGAATCGATCCCAAGGATGGAGACGAGATCTCTCCTGACGACCTGATGGACGCTCGGCTCCAGGTCCGGGTAGAGCACGATGAATGGGACAACCAGCCCAGGTTGCGCATCGTGGGCTACCGCCCGTCTGAGGCCACTCCCTCGGACGACCCGGTGCCCTTCTGAGTCTGATCGAAACCCGATGATTCCGTGCCGATCTATTCAAGAGTGAGCTATGCAACCAAGCCGTGGAGACAATCCCATGTCAATAAACGATTCCGAAAGCCCTAAGACCCATACCCCCTCACCCGAAGGTCAAACGGCAGGCAACATCCGATTCCTACCCATAGGAGACCTGCAAACTACCTACGCCTCCTTGCGACCCGGAGCGGTTCACCAGCTCCCCAACGATACCTCGGAACTGCCCATTCGCGTCGTGCCCACCGACGACGGGAGCTACGAGGTGATCGATGGCTTCAAACGTCTGGCTGCCTGGCGCGAGCAAGGACATGGGCATATCCCGGTTGTCCTGGAGAGGCCTAGCCGTTCTGAACAACACAAGCGCTTGCTGCTCCTAGCCAACTCACCACAACGCACCCTCACCGCGCTCGACGAGGCTCGGGTCGTTTGCTCCTTGCTCACCGAAGAGCGACTGACCCACAACAGCATCGCCCGCCTGCTTCAGCGCAAACCCCAGTGGGTGGCCAGACGCGTGGACATCGGAACACGCTTGACTTCCACGGCCGAGGACAAGCTCGCTCACGGGACGATAGGCCCCAGCTTGGCCCATGCCCTGTGTGCCTTGCCCAAAAAAGATCAAGACGCCGTTTTGGGCTCCATCGACAACCACGCCCTCAAGCACCGTGAGGCTCTCGTCCTCGTCTCCACCTACCGCATGGCCGACGAAACGGACCGGCGCGAGCTCCTCCGAGCACCGCTCGGCTTGGTCCGGGCCGAGCCCACTC
>JAAESQ010000368.1 GCA_024229275.1 bacterium
CTCACCAAGAACGAGGCGGATGTGAGTTCTTGAACAGGAGGGAGTAGAGAGCGCAGAGGGGGATTCCTGCCGAGGTATCACGTTGTCTTGGGCCTGATACCGAAATGCGTGGTTTCGCCCATCGGTGAGCCCTGAAGCCAGCAAACGCCTCCGTCCTCAGCATGGGGAGGGACCTTCCAACAGCAGAACAATGATTACTACGCCACGGTCACGTGATGCGTCAGGAATTCATTGCCTTTTCGAGGATTCACAGCGCGAGACCAGGGCCTTGTCAAGACAGAACGCGCCACAGTGTCGGTGTCAATAACACGAATACCCGGGTGCCCGACACGTTTTTCAGGCCTAGGGCGTAGTCTTGTTTGACAACAATGCGTTTGCGCTCCAAGGCCCTTTCAACTTCGCACCTGCATCTTTCAATGTCTCAGCGCAAGGAACGCAGCACGTTTGCCTAGTGGGGATTTCCTCCCCGAGTCTATAGTATTTATCGCCCACCCAGATCTCGTCCCCGCATGACTCGCACACCTCGCCCGCCCAAGTCTTCTTTTCGCCCCATGGAAGAGTGACCCAGAAGTCGAGTTGTCTATAGCCCCTTCTACCAATGTTCAGAATGGGTTGCCATTTCTTCGCCGTCCGTGCACCATTGCGATCCTGCTGGATAGCCTCGCGGACAGACTTCTCATCACACAAGCGTCCGTCCTGTCGGTTTCTTTCCATCCGCTCCTCAACAAACGACCGGGACCGAGGGGGTGGAATCATCTCGTCGTTGCGAAATTCCAGGTTGGAATTCCATCCCCGGGCCGTACACTCCTCGAGCTTCTCCTTAGCGACCGCACGCACGCGATTGTCTTCGTCGTTCTTCGCAACTTCGGCGAGTACCGCACGGATCTTCGCGTCTTCGGCGGGCACCGCACGGACGTCAAGCCTGCCCTCAGCGAGCAAACCAAAGAACAAACCGACCGTACCAAGCCTGCCCACAGCGACCATGCGCACACGCCCGTCTTCGTCGCTCTGTGCGATTTCGGCGAGTACCGCGCGGTCCTCAAGCCTGCCCACAGCGACCATACGTATGCGCCCGTCTTCGTCGCTTCGTGCGATCTCGGTGAGTACTGCCTGATCCTCGAGGTTGCTGACCGCCGCCTTGCGGACGTGTTCATCCTCGTCGGTTTGGGCGAACTCTGCTAGCAACGCCTGGTCCTCGAGGCGGCCCACCGCCACGCGGCGCATCACCTTGCTGTCATCGCTCTTGGCAATCGCGCGGAGAACAATCTGGTCTTCGAGACATTGCATCGCCGCTGCGCGTACAATCCAGTGTTTGTCAGTTTTGGCAATATCGGCAACCATCCACTGGTCGCCGAGTCGTCGTACCGCCGCTGCGCGCACGTATCTATTCTCGTCGTTCTTTGCGACCTCGGCGAGTACTGTCTGAACCTTGAGATTGCTGACCGCTGCGCTGCGGACCGCTTCACTCTCGTCGTTCCCAGCTAGGGCAGCTACAACAGTTTGGTCATCGATCCGCCCAATCATCTGGGTCAACCGCCGTCGTGCCACCGCCACTACACTTACGTCAAGTACGCTGTTCAGGGAATCGCACAGCCTGGCGAGTAGCACCTGATCCTCTAATCTTTCCACCGCAGCAAGGCGCACGTCCATGGATGCTGCATTTAGGGCGAGCCTGCAGAGCAGCACCTGATCCTCAAGTCTTTCCACCGCGGCACGTCGCACGTCCATGAACGCCGCTCTTTGGGCGAGCCCGAAGAGGACCAACGGTCTCGTCACACTCTCGACCGCGGCTTTGCGTACTTCGGGATCGGGGTGCTTCCACTTCGATCGAAAGAGATCCATCAATCCCATAGTGGCCCCCTCCTGGATTCCCGATTGTGCCTCGACATGATTGGTAGGTATCACAATGCCATAGTTCTCTCGGAAATGGTGCCGGACACCTGGGTATACGTGTGTCTCGTCGGCGCGATCCTCAATTAGATTCAACCCATCAGCCTCCCACAGGGCGCCACCCTCTACCCCAAGGTGACCTATCGGTGCCAGGTACCAGGTACCAAGATCCTAAGAAGTTGAGGACGATGCGGACGGCGACAGTCCCGCGCGGCGTGCACCTACGGAGTCAATGAACACTTGAGAAATCACAGTGCAACTCTCAGAGGGTCAATAGCTGCTTGCCTTGCGCGGAAGGGCGAAGTGATGACACAGGAAGTGGCTGAATTCGTGCCCGTTGCAGTAGCGAGAGACCGCCAATACACGAATGCTCGAGTGCCCGGGGTCTCTCAATCCGAATGAGACGTGATATCAGTTCCAGGATTGATCCCAGAGGAGAATGCCAAGATGGAGTCCGCGCTCGAGAATGAAGGCTTTGTTCGTTGCTGGAACGAAATCCTTACGCCCAAGTGGATTCGCTTCCGCCACCTGCTTTCGGGCAACGGGGCGGATCACAGCGATATCGCCTTTGAACGCGGCTATTTCGAGGTCCATCCGGGCGAGCGAGTCTTGCTTGGGTGCCACGTATCACTTTATGACATTGCGAAGTGAAGCTATTTAGTTTGAGGAGGAAGGGTGTGATTCGATGCCTGCGCTGTGTCTAATGTGACAGAGTGATGGGTTGCACCCAAAGTGTGCTTCTGATTCATCAGGCGCGTGAGTTTTTGAACAGAAGGGAGCAGAGGACGCAGAGGAGGATTTCGGCCGAGGTATCACGTTATCTTGGGCCTGGACAGCGAAATGTGGGGAGAAAGATCATTGTTAGTGCCAGGCACCTATACGGCCTTGGCGGCCAAGACCGAGAGAAACATCCGATTCTCGTCGGGGAGAAACACGAATACCCGGGTGCCCGGCACCTTTATGTGGCACCGCAGCTCCAAGAACGAGCTTGCCATAAAATGCCAAAATGTCGACCCTGGCACCGGAAACGTTCGAGTTGTGCCGATTCAGGCTTCGTAGACCGGTACAAGAAAGGTGCCATGGTAGTCGATGCCGGGTGTATCAGCGTGGATTTCGATTTCCCAATAGCGAGGTGGCCTGTTGCTGAGTCTGGTCGGCAACCCGTCTGGCGGGATTGTAAAGGTCATCCTGTGCTCGCCGTTGCTAGCGATTTCAGACCCTGTGAACGTGATGGTTTGCTCGTATACAGCGTAACAGACCACTACAGATCGTCGGCCTTCTCCACTGCCGTGAGTTTCGTGGGCCTCCTCCACACACCGCAGGGTCACCTTGAGGAATTTCGGCTGATCTAGCCTAACTCTTGTCAAACCGACATCCAGGGATTGCCCGATCAGGAATGGGAACCTGCAGAAGCGCAGCCTGCTGCCGCCATATTTGAAAAAGCCAGCAAGCAGGTAGAGCGAGATGCCGGTAATGAACAGCCAGATCAGGTCA
>JAAESQ010000369.1 GCA_024229275.1 bacterium
CGGAGAACTTAGCCGACGTGGCGAACTCCTACGACTCGAGTTGGGAGTTGTGGACGCCGCTACGGGGCGCCGGCTGCGAGGCACCGTCATCGAAGACAGCGTCAGCAACGTTGCTTCGTTTCAGGAGCAGCCGGTAGTTCGAATCGCTACTTTGCTTGACCTGCCGACGACCTCCGACCTGCAGGCCCGCCTGGCGTCAATGGCGACCACGACACCCGAGGGTTTCCAAAGCTACCTGAGAGGTATCGGGCTGCTAACGGAACCATTCGATGGGGGAGACCTCGATAGGGCAATCAACCTCTTGGAAAAAGCAGTGTCGATAGATCCGCTCTTCGTTGCAGGAAGGGTTGCGCTCGGTCGTGCATATCTAGAGAAATTCGACGTAACGAGTGATCTGACATGGCTTGAGCAGGCTGATGCAGAGGCCGTTCGTGCAATCAGTGATGAAGATGCAGCGTACGAGGCTTTCGAACTGCTCTTTCAGGTCCGCCGAAGGCAGGACCGGCTCATTGACTCTCTTGAGGCGCTTGAACACGGAGTGCGTGCCAATCCACAGAATGTTGACGCGCTTCTCAAGCTCGCTGACGAGTATAGAAATGCGGAACGATTCGAGGACAGTGAAGCCCAGATCCAGAACGCACTGCTGCTGCGCCCTGGATACTGGCCTGCGCACGACATACTGGCTCGGTTGTACAGGACTCAGGGGCGGTACGAGGCGGCTGCAGTCCAATTTCGCGAGGTCGTGAATACCGCCCCTCTGTTGACTCGGGGCTACAACAACCTTGGTCCGGTACTGTGGTTTCTCGGACGAACTGACGAAGCCCGCACGCTTTTTGAGCAATCGCTTGCCATTGAACCGAGCCGTAGTGCTCTGTCTAACCTCGGCACACTCAACTTTGACGACCGTCGGTTCGCTGACGCTGTAGACATGTTCAAGCGAGCAATAGAGGTGGATGACAGCCGCTACCTGACGTGGGGAAACCTTGGCTATGCATACCGATTCGGCCCAGCCCCTGAGAGGTCGGATGCCTGTTTTCGCAAAGCTGTCGAGTTGGCGACGAAACGCAGAGAATCCGAGCCAGGAAACCTCTGGATTCTTACCGATATTGCCGCCTACCATGCAATGCTCGATGAGTACGTTCAGGGTCTGGAGCTGCTCGAACAGGCGATAGCAGGAGCTCCGGAAGAGCCACAGCTCATCGCGCACATAGCCGAGACTTTCGAGGATCTCGGCGAGCGCGACCAGGCCCTCGTCTGGGTCGCGCGGTCATTCGAGGCGGGCGTCTCTCCTCGGCAATTCGACGACCGGCCGACGCTGAGGGAGCTGGTGGCGGATGATCGCTATCAACAGTTGGTAGTAGATGCGACGCATTATCCATAGGTCCTGACACCGGAAGGAGACATATGATGCTCAGCAAGAACACGACCCATGGGCCGAAGAGGGGCGCAAGCCTACAGGTAGCGCTGGCCCTCATTTCACTCTCGATGGCGATGATGGCGCTGGGCTGTTGCCCGGACCCTGAAACGCCACCGGCCCCTGATCCACCGCCGGCATCTCACACAATGGTCTTCGCCATAGACCCGGATACCGGAGACAACTGTAACTGTGTGCAAGTAGTTCCTGAAGTGCTTGGAGTTGAACACGGAGATATGGTCTGGTTCGTGAATGTAACTCCATACACCGTGACGATTACACCGAGTGTTGCTGGATCGTTCGGGGATGATGACGAGGTTGCATTGCCCTCGAAGACATCCTCGCTGGTCACGGTCTCAGATCAGATCACTCCAGGGCAGGTCACGCTCAACCTCGAAATCGCGGGACTCGACCAACTCTGCGGCTTGCCGGGTCCTCGGATGGATGTCGATGACTAGTCGATCGTGATTGTTTTCTGAAACTTGTTGTTGTCCTCTGCGATGCTGGATGTGTCGCTGGGTTGATCGTTGCCTGTCTCGAGTACGCCGACGATGCATTGGGGGTTTCCCGCTGAGTTCGGTGGGTAAAACCACGTCACGTTAACAATCTTTGACTCACCACGGGGCGGACCATTAACAACTTTCTCGGCTACTTTGTCCCCGAGTCCGTCGGCACCGCATGTCTTGAGGTGGAAGCTCACGGTGATCTGACCGGGGTTGGCGCAGCCGATGTTGTAGATACGGGCATAGAGCTGGTTTTCTTCACCGGCGATCGGAGGATCGGTGCCACCTTCAGTGATGTCGACAGCAACGGTGTGTCGGACCCATAGATCGGGGCTGTTCTGAGGATCTCCGCCATCGGCGACCGAAGGAACTATCGAGTTGTCTTCAGGGTGATCCATGCCGAACACCTCGTCATCCTTGCCTGGGATGGCGAGGCGGATATGGAGACAGCTTGCGATGCCGTCTGTCATCTCAATGGCCGGATGCATCTTGCTCTTGAGATCCGCGATCCTGCCCGCCGGTGGTGGAACCATGTCGAAGACCAGGTTCTCGGTGTCGATCTGATCCTTGGTGGCGATGAAGCTTTCATCCACGGAGACGAGATTGTTGCCATCCGTATCCGAGTCGAGCTGCGGCACACTTATGCCTGGATTGCGCAGTGTTGCATTGATCCAATACGTGAATCGCCCATGCAGCATTTTCGTGGCGGCACCACTGTTCGCATCAATAGCATCATATGTGGCATGAAAGGACCCTTCCTGGCAACCCAAGACATCCGAATTGTTCGGATCACCGGAGGAGGCCACGACCACTGAGCGATGGTCCTTAAGGTCATCCAACCATCCGCCGGAGTTGCAGGTCTCAAACAGTAGCACCCTACGCTCAGGCTCGAGCGCCTCGATCAGGCCCTGAAGCTCCGAGTCGCTGAGCGCATACCCCAGACCCATGTTGAGAGACGTATCACAGTTCGAAGTGGAGCCATGACCCTTGACCCAGACCGACAGGAAGTCTTCCTCCCTGAGTTGAGGAATCTTGTACTGGGAGCAGGTGAACCCACCGATTCCGGTGTCCCCCGACGAACGGCAGCCACAAGTGGAACCGTTCATCTTGGCTGGGTAACCCGTGGACAAACAACAGAGCACGTTGCAGAGGTTGTCTTTGGAGACGTTGGTCGAGGTGTTGAGTGGGATGTCGGTGATCGAAGTCGGAACAGATCCTCCGCAGTATGATGCGAGGGATCCTGTCATTTCGCTGATGTGGTCTTGACCTTCGCCATAGAGAACGAAGGTGTTCTCGCTCGTGAAACCCTGTTCGAGAAGGGTGCAGTAAGTCAAAACGAGGTCATCCCAAAAGACCGCATTGAGGTCCACGTCCACACCCGGGGTTGCCATCTCGGTACTCGCCAGCACGGCATACTTTGCCGGAGGACCTGCGTTGAGCTCCGGGTCCGGGCGACACAGGCAACATCCGAGTCCGAGTTGGCCGATCAAGACCGCGAAGGCGAATTGCATGATCGAATGCTTCACTATGGATCTCCGTTGGTTCAGGATCAGATTCCGCGAGGATCGACCTTCCAGATCTCACCCGTTGCGCGATCAACTACCCAGAAACCGTCGTTGTTAATGGCGATTGCTGTTGGATCTTCAGGCTCGCAAGAGTCATTGGAGCAGAACCTCTGAAACTGTTGCGATGTGCTGACGGAGGATGGTGGGTTGGTAATGTCAAACTCGCTCAGTAGTGCTGTCTTGTCGGGGCCACTGTAGGCGGTCGTCCATAGGCTGCCGTACCTGTAGGCCAGCCCTCGTGGAGCACACCTGGGAAAGAAGGATTGGAGGACATCGCCGGTCGTGGGGTCAATACGATAGACGTTCGAACACAGGCCGCAGGCTGTACTCAACCAGAGCGTGTTGCCGTCCCATGTGAGTCCGGTGATCGACAGTACCTCTCGCAGGGCTGCAGCGGGAATCTGAATCTCAGCCGTTCGGGTCGGTCCCGCGTCATCGATCTTGACCCGCACCAGCAGCTTCGCGGACTCGTCCACTACCCACAGCTGCTCTCCATCCCAGGCTAATGGCCCAGGACTCCCATTCCATGTCATCGCTGCCTGCCAGACGCCGTTCGCGTCATAGAAGTAGAGCGTTTCGGTCTGCCGGTCGCTGGCCCAAAATTTGGTGCCATCCCAAACCAATCCGGCCGTATTGGTCCCGGGTGATTGAGTCGGCTCTGCCTGTGCAGCGACGGGCTCTAACCATGCCAGAAGAACTACGATCGTTATCCAGAAGCAGTAGCACCGAGTACGCATGATTTCCTCCCAAACTCGGACGAGGCGCCTCTCGTTCTGCGATCACAACAGCTCTGTTTTCGAACCTATGTCAGATATCATATGGCCTAGAAGGTGAGCGCGCCATACCGATCGTTTGAATTCAACTTGCGCACCTCGTGGAGCACAAATCGATGTCAGGCTCGTCCCATTCGCTGGCGGCGGGCACGGTCGATTTCTTTTGACGCATTAATGCCGCGGTGTCTGAGAGAGAACCAAATCAGGCGTTTGCGGTCCATGATAGAGAACCGTTTGCCCCAGCGGGCAAGAGCTTTTCGGTCAATTGTGAAGCCGAGACCGGGGGAGGTCGGAGTTTCGAGGACACCATGGTTGTGATCGAACGGGTCCTCAAGAATGCCGTCGCGAGCAGCAACGGTCCAGCCGGGAGGTGCGAGTGGGTACTCGAGTTCACGGGTTTCAGCAAAGCCACTGGCAGCAAAGAGCTGAAGGTTGACAGCGAATCCGATTCCATTGGTCCACGTGTGGGGGGCGTAGGAGAGGTCGTGCTTTTGCAGGAGTTGGATCACCTGCCAAGTCTGGGCGATGCCGCCAGTGAAAACGGCATCCGGTTGGAAGATGTCATAGCAACGTCGCTCGATCATCGTTTTCAGCTCGGGGAGACCGGAGCTGTTGAGTTCGCCCCCGGCGATGGGCACGCGACTGTACTCGGTGAGTGAACTCAAGTTCTCGTATGCGTCCATGGCGATAGGTTCCTCGATCCACACCACTCCGACATCGGCACAGGCGTCGGCAAAACGTTTGGCCCTTTCGAGATCCCAAAGAGGGGAGTCGCCAACGATTGTGACCCTCCATCCTTGGTTGGCATCGACCGCGATTTTCATCCGGTTGCCGACAGCTTGAGCGGTTGCTGTGACTTGGCGGATGTCTATCGCTTCGTCAAAATCGTGGACCCGAAGCTTGACGGTGGAGAATCCTTCGGCGTAGCGGGCTTCGGCCTCTTCGATCCTTGCCTCAGGTTCCTTGACCTCACCTGTAGAGGCGTACAAGCGCACGGAGCAGGCCGCACCGCCGAGCAATTCGTAGACTGGTTTGCCCTCGATCTTGCCTTTGATGTCCCAGAAGGCCGGCTCGATCCACCAGTTTCGCCAGCCCAAATAGGAAATCTCGCGCAGTCGCTGCTGGATCAACGCGATATCAGTGGCGTCCTCGCCGAGTAAGTATGGCCCAAGCAGGTCTCCAAGCCCGGCGCGTTCGCGGCCGATAGCGGGGCCCGCGCTGTATCCCTCCACTCCTTCATCGGTGGTCACCCTGACGAGCGTGAACCGATTCTCGTTTGACGGCATGCCGGGTATCCAGGCCGGTCGGAAGGTTGCCGGCAGCGGGATCGCCACATGGAAGAGTTCGACCTTCGCAACTCGACTGATTGGAGAAGACATGAAACTACGATAACACCAAGGTATACCTCGGATGTTGGTAAGATCACTATGAGACCTCAGACTGAGTGTTGCCGTCCTTCCATTGTTTCTTACACCAATTGACGAGACCATCGACCTGAGAAACCTCACCAGATCTTTCCGCCTCGCCAATGGTGTGTTTCGCAATGTGCATACCGAGAGCACGATAGGCCTCGAACTGATCGTCGTCGAAGAACTGATCAGCCGTGGATTGATGGGGAAACGTTTCGTGTGTAACGGCATAACTCGTCACGGTAGCTGGCTCGCAGGTGCCTGTATAAGATGACTTGAGATAGATAATCCAGCCGGGCTCGGGATCGTCTGGGTAGGAGATCTTGCCGATAGCGAAATGAGCCGACGGCAGCCCCTCTTTTTCAGTGGGTCGGATTGTGGCAAGTCTCATTTCGACATCGACGTTCTCATCAGTGAAGATCTGACGCGCAGCGGCGGTGAGGGAGCCAAAAGTGTAGTCTGGATCGCACTCAGCATCACCAGCGATAATGACCCTACAACGTCTCTGCAGGAGCGGATACAACCCTATGTTGTCGCCAGTGTGTCCACCGTCTGAGAGGTTAACGAGGCGATCTTCAGCGTTGGTGGCGGCGATCATTTCGCGGAAGAGGAATTTTGGCCAGAATATACGGTGTTCGTGACGCTTCCTAACCCGTGCGTCACGCTTTTTCATGCTTGTGCTCCTGTTTGCTCGCCATGAGTCCACCGATCGCTCGGTCGCAATGTAAATGGATTGATCGTCCTGCGATTGTTGATCAGGAGGCGCGTAGATTCGAGGATTCACCAACCACATGCCCAGTCGAACATTGAACAGGGTGGCAGCGAATGCCTGAGCGAAGGATGTAGCGTATCCCATCCCTGACGAAGCGGCCGCGCCCGATATTGTCATGGCCTCGCTCAGCCGGGTTTGATTCGAGCGGTAGTGTTGTGTGTCGACGTAACCGGTTGTTGTCGACCCGCAGTAGTACGGCGAGAAGATGAAATGATCCGATTTTCGATCCTTTCGAGCAAGATCGCGGCTTCCAGTTAAGTTGAGGGCAGACAGTATGAGATGGTACGGGGCTGGGTTCAGATCCTCACGCTTGAGCAGGATGCTGAGGGGAAGTCCCTGATCGTCGCGAACGACGCCGAGGTTGCCAGTTATGTCGTGGTCATCCGTTCGAAGGTACGCTTCTGCAAGGCGGTCACGATAGAAATAGTGGGGACTGATTTTGTTGAAATTGACGATCCACGATGTGAAGAGGAACAACACAGTTCCGATTACGATTGCAGTGAGCCCGCCCACTAGGTACAGGTTGTTGGTCGAGAAATGCAGCCATCGAATAGTCGGGAGGAGAGGAGAGACCTTGACGATGAGGTTGGCGATGGTGAGAAAAACAGACGCCAGTGCGACCAGAAGAGCTGAGCTGAGAATAAGTCGCATCGGCACCTTCTTCAGCCACTTTCCAATCCCGGAATCAGATCCATTTTGAATCGACATGCGCGATGCAATCAGCGAGATCAAGCTAGCCCCAGCGATCCATTGGTGTTGTTCTCGAGCCCACCATAGGGCCAGAATTGCGGCAAGACACAGGAGACTTGTAGCCAGGAAGTACAGACCTATGCCGACCATTGCGCCGAACAACGATCGGTCCCATGAGGTCCAATCCTTGCAGGTCTGTGTTTCTCTTTTCGACTTCCTCTGTCGCTCGCGGAGGTTCGGGAGTATCGCATAGAGAAATCCAGTCACGATCACAATGCCCAGGGAGTAGCCGGTTGGTACGAGTAGCCGCCCGAAGTTCGGGTGTTGGTGGGACGTCGACTTGTCTTCGTCGTCGTTCTGTTCAGCTCCCTCCGCATTGACGATCACCGCCACCAGATCTGAGTCTGCATCAGTCCGAACTGCGAAACCGCCGGCGCCTTCTTCGGGTGTGTGCTCTTGTTGAGCCGCCGCAGAGGATTCGGAAGGTTGATCGGCCATTTCTCCACCTGGGAGATGAGGTGCGAAAAACACCCAGCTAAACATGCCGATAATAGCCAGAACAGTTACAAATTCGAAAAGGCGAGTTCGCTGTTCTCGTTCGTCAACCGTTTCGGCACTACTGACGGGAATAGTGCTCTCAGGATCTTTTTCATCGGGAGAGGCTTGCTCGCGCGCACCACATTGGCCGGGAATTCGGCCGTACGCCGGGGGCCACCAAAAGCTTCGTAACCAAAACACAACGGTGACGACCATGCCGATCACAGAGGAGTAGGCGTAAAAACTCAAGGCAGTACGATTGAAAACCATGGACCATGAGAGATGCACCGGCTCCTGCATTATCACAGGCCAGAGTTGTTCTCCTCCGAGGTGTGCAGTCAGGAAAACGAATAGTCCAGCGACGGCCATCATCGCGGACAGGAAGAGTCCCAACGTCGATACAAGTCCGACCAAAACTGTGCCCACAGTTCTGAGAACCTCGCGTCGGGCTATTCCTTCGCGCAGAATGAGAAAATCTCCGTGGGTGCGGAGGTGATGGATCTGTTCCGGAAAACGGAGTGGCAGCTTTTGTCCCATGTCAAACTTGCCATCACGTTTCCATTTCGCGGAGCCGCTCGTAGCTGTCATTAACGAACTGAGACAACCTCCGATGTATCCTCCACCTGAAACTGTGCAGAGATAATCGACTAGCTTAAGGACGCCCTTTTCTCCAAGGGCTTGTAGCACTCCAAGGTTGAAGGTGGCAGATCGGATCCCACCGCCCGAAAGTGCGAGACCGATACAGTCTTCGACAGGGTCGTCCGTACCCAAAGCTGCTTTGCGCCGACTCTTGATGTACTTAGCTTCACGAGTCTTTACTGCTTCTGGGAGGTTCCTTCGCCCTTTTGC
>JAAESQ010000370.1 GCA_024229275.1 bacterium
ACTGTCGATCTCGAATCCGGTCTCATCAGTTGGGCAAACGGCGAGCTTCAAGGTGAGCCGTTCTCAGAGGTCCAGATGGCAATTTATCAGCGCGGTGGGCTGCTGGCGAAGTAGGGACGAATCACGTACCCATCTCGCCTCAACTAGGCCCTACGGCATTACTCGATTCATCCTGAGCCCGAGCCCGATGCCGTTGACGGTGCCGGGTATTGTTGGTGTCGGGATGAGTGATCGAGCCAACGAGCAGGAGGATAGCCGAACGATAACGACAACGGGCTCGGGCTCGAACAGTCTATGGGATGGAATGCCCTTGACTCCGACTTCGGTTCAACAAGGCACAATGGTTAAGCTCTTTCACGCTTGGTGCGAACGTAACAAACAGCCGATACTCGAGGTGCTTGAACGCGTGCTTTCTCCTGCAGGTAAGGTCCTCGAAATTGGTAGCGGATCTGGTCAGCACGCAGAGTTCTTCGCCAGGCATCTCTCTCCCCTACAGTGGCAACCCAGTGACATCGATGAAGACAACCTGGCTTCGATTCGAGCTTGGCGAACTGAAGCTCATTTGCAGAATCTCATGGACCCCATTCGACTTGATGTGCTATCGACTGAATGGCCGATTGAGCGGGTGGCTGGTGTATTCAGCGCAAACATGATTCACATTGCACCGTGGGAATGCTGCTTGGGACTACTCTCTGGAGCACAACGGCACGTCATAGAAGGTGGCTTGCTGATACTTTACGGACCGTTTCAGGTCTCCGGCGCTCACACTTCGCAGAGCAACGAAGACTTCGACGAAAATCTGCGATCGCGGGATCCTCGATGGGGAGTGCGCGACCTAGATTTGGTGCGTGAGGCCGCTGAAGGATTCACCCTCGAAGAGCGGATTGAAATGCCGGCAAACAACCAGATAGTAGTATTCCGACGACATTCGAGCGCGTCCTGAATCATTAATGGCGATCTAGAGTTTTGAGTGTGATCCGTCACAGCGAGGTTGATCCCCTGTGCGTTTACACATACACAGTGCACTTCTTCCTGCGATATCAACCTTGAACTGCACCGGAGCGAAATCGTTTCCTTGATGCGATCCATCGCAGAAAGGTTGATTCTGTGACCGTCCACAAGCGCACCACCAGTAGGTCCCGGGCTTGAGATCAAGTACAACCGGCTTCGCACCAGCAATCTTCGGCTCAGACATGAATGTCCTCCTCAATGGGCTTTCCACGTGCAACCCAGGAAACAATCTCCACGTTCCCAAAGTGATGCAGAAACCTCTCGGGCCACTCTTGCTTCGGAGATGCGGGTCCCATTTCATCATTCCGCTTTCATCATTCATCATCTACCGTCTGCTTTCCAGCTTCCTAGCCTCCTAGCCCCTCCTGGAACCTCCAGCTCCTCCAAAAGTTTTACTCTTCCAACGGAGCTATTCATCTGCGCAGAAGCGGGTCCCTTATATCCCCATCCCAATCCCCCTCGTCTTCGCGGGCGCCCGAGATCTCGATGGCGATTCCGATGGCGAAGTCGATGGCGAGCGTGAAAGCCCATTTCAGCGCCCTCCCTCGAAGCCAGTGACCAACAGACCGGGAACCTCCCCTACCGCCACGACTCCTACTCTTCAAAAGGAGGTCCCGCCATAAACCTCAGACACGCCCTTCGTCGCACGAACAGGAGAAAGGCCAGGATCTTCACAACCTCAATGGCCGATGTCGTCTTCCTGCTCATCGTCTTCTTTGTCTTGACCTATCAGGTCGACCTCGACCCAACTCGCGTTGAACTCCCTGAGTCCCATAACAGAATTGAGGTCACGAAGAACGCCGCCATCATCTCTATCGCGCCACCAAGTCAACAGCAGGTGATCCGAGTTTCTACTGGCAAAGAGAAATCGATGCGTGTCCACAGTGATGACGAGATCGCGAGCTTTGCGTTGAACGTTCTCGCCGCCGATCCAGATCAACACTTCATCATCAAGGCCGACCACCGGGTGAAGTATGAACGTATCGATACGGTCATCGAGACTCTCAAGGCTGCTCGAGCCGAGGTGATTTTTCTACTTTCGGAGCAGAAGACTCAGGGTCCATGAAGAATCGAGAAGAAAGATGCGTTTTTTGGCGTCGCTCCAGCGCGTGGGGTGAAGTCATCAGTACCTCGAGTAAGTCGTCTGTGATGAGTTCTGAGGTGAACCAGAAGCGCATCGTGAACTCGCGACACCTCGACTACCCTTCCTCGGCTGACCTGTCGCATGTTTCGTGGTTTTGGTTCGTCCTATATCAGAGACTGGCTGATGAGACTCGTATACTGCTACGATTCAGCGCATGTTCGAACTCGCACGGTATCCGCGTTCTTGGTGGCGTTTTCTGACTCGGCCGCAACAGGTGCGGTTGCGAGGTGTAATCATTGAGATCCCGGATGACGTCCCCGAATCAATTGTGCGACAGATCTACACCGAGCGGTACGAACGAGGTGAGGCGCGGTGTATAAATGCCGGGCTTCAGGCGGGTGATGTGGTGCTTGAAGTCGGTGGCGGTATTGGTTTCGTATCCGCACTGTGTGCGCTCAGGGTTGGATCAGATCAAGTACACACGTTCGAGGGCAACCCAGCTCTGATCGATCGTATCCATAGGACTTATGAGTTGAATGATGTGGCACCCCATCTGACCAACGCAATGCTCGGGATGGGCGGTCGTGAACGTCCGTTTTACATCGAGTCTGAGTTCCTGTCGTCTTCTCAGATTCGGCGCTCAGAACAGGCAGAGGAGATAGTGGTTCCTGAACTCAATGTCAACGAAGTGATCGCTAGGGTAAAGCCAACTGTGATCGTCATGGATATCGAAGGTGGCGAGGCTGAGCTGGTACCGATGATCGATTGGTCCAGTATCCGCGCGCTTGTGATTGAACTTCACCCTGCAGTTCTTGGCGCCCAAGTCACCCAGGAAGTGATCGAGGCCATTGAGAGCGCCGGGCTCATCGAGAGGAGGCGGGTTTCCTCGTCCCGCAAGAAGCTATTTGTGCGGCGGTAGGCTCAAAACACGACGAGCGACGTTGGGTGAGCGCAAAGAGTCTTTGAGTATTTAGCTCCCCACCAGCTCCGCCACGATCTCGGGCGCCTTGGCAAGAGCTTCGTCGATCTTGGAAGCATCCGGTCCTCCGGCCTGCGCCAGATTGGGCCGTCCACCCCCTCGCCCACCGACGACAGCAGCTAGTGCCTTAACTAAATTGCCGGCGTGAACCCGCTTCTGTACATCATCAGTCGTCGCGGCAAGAAGGGTCGCCTTGCCCTCTGACTCCATGCCAAGGACCACAACACCGGAACCCAGGCGTTGGCGCAAGGTATCCGCTAGATTGCGCAGTTCGGCCGAGGTCATTTCCGGCGCACGTCGAGTCAATATTGTGATGCCCTCGACTTCGTGTCGGTCTTCTGCAGACTCGCTCTCACCTGACGCGAGCTTGTGCTTCAGTTCCTTGACCTGCTGCTCGAGTTCTTCGAGTCGATCGTCTCGCTTGGCAAGTAGATCCGGAAGTCGCTCGAACGAGGTTTGATAGCGCGATGCAAGATGCTGCGCGCTACGAGCTGTATCTTGACTGCTGACAACAGCACCCCGTCCCGTCACAGCTTCGATACGTCGCACTCCCGCGGCAACGCCGCGCTCTGAAACGATGCGAAAGAAACCGATTTCCCCAGTCCGCCTCACATGGCATCCGCCACAGAGTTCGCGTGATTCCTGCCCGTCACCGACAGTGACGACCCGTACTCGGTCGCCATACTTCTCCCCGAACAGCGCCGTGGCGCCCATTTCGCGGGCCGCATCGAGAGTGGTGAATTGTTTGGTCACCGAATCGTTCTCGATAATCATGGCGTTGACCAGAACCTCGATTTCCTGCAGCTGTTCAAAACTCACCGGCTCGCCCCATGAGAAGTCGAAACGTAGGCGTTCAGGCTCGACTAAGGATCCCGCCTGCTGGGCCGCCGCTCCCAATACCTTTCGCAGCGCAGAGTGGAGAAGATGAGTCGCTGTGTGGTTGCGTTGGGTATCGAGACGTGGTCCAGATGTGACCTCGGCGTGAACTTCCTCTCCGAGGGTGATCGATCCCTCTTTGACCTCAATGTGATGCACGAAGAGTCCTTCGATCGGCTTCAGAGTATTGGTCACCACCGCGTGACCACCTGTCCATTTCAACTCACCCTTGTCCCCGACTTGACCTCCGCTTTCGGCGTAGAACGGAGTCATCTCCAAAACCACTTCACCGCGTGTGCCTTGAGTGAGTGCTTCGACCTCAGATTTCTCGTCGAGTAGTGCGAGCACTATGGCATCCAGTTCGAGCCGGTCATAGCCATCAAAGGCCGATTGCAGCCCGCGCTCGGCAAAGGCGTCGTACTCGGTTCTGAGTCGTGCCTGGAGGTCGCCCTTCCAGGCCTTCTGACCACGTTCACGCTCGTTCTTCAGCGCCTCCTCGAATCCTTCCTGGTCGATTTCGAGGCCCTCTTCCTGGGCAAACTCAATCAGGAGGTCGCTGGGAATGCCGTGCGTTTGATACAGATCAAACACAAGTCGACCCGGAACGATCGTTTCGCCGCCTCGCTTGATCCGCTCCAACTCGCGCTGCGCGACATCGGTGCCCGCATTCAACGTACGAGCAAAGCGAACCTCTTCCTGTTGCAGCTGGATCGCGATGACTTCCTGGCGTTCGACGATCTCTGGATAGTCCTCCCCCATCATGCTTACGACCTTCGGCACCAAGGTGTAGAGAAACGCACCGTCGAGTCCGATTTTGCGTCCATACCGCAGAGCTCGTCGGATGATCCTGCGAAGAACGTAGCCACGCCCTTCGTTCGAAGGAACGATTCCGTCGGTCATCAGAAAGGTCGCAGACCTTACATGGTCAGCGATGACTCGATACGCAGGTGCCCACTCACTCTTCTGGTCGTACGGGCGCTCTACGAGTTCTCCGATGTTCTTCAGCAAAGGCATGAAGAGATCTGTCTCGTAGTTTGTTTCGACATCCTGAAGCACAGCCGCAAGCCGTTCAAGGCCCGCCCCGGTATCAATCGACGGTCGCGGCAGTGGATGAAGTTCTCCCTTCGCGTCACGATCAAACTGCATGAAGACGAGATTCCAGATCTCGACCACATCGTCGCCCTCGCCATTCACAAGTTCGGCGCGACCGTCCGCATGCGGATCCGGTCCTCGGTCGTAGTGGATTTCCGAACACGGACCGCAAGGCCCGGTTTCACCCATCGACCAAAAGTTGTCCTTGTCACCAAATCGAAGAATGCGATCCTTCGGCGCTCCGATCTCTTCCCAGAGCTGAGCCGCTTCATCATCGTCGGTGTAGACCGTGAACCACAATCGTTCTGCAGGTAGCTTGTAAACGTCGACGAGCAGCTCCCAGGCATATCGAATCGCCTCGCGCTTGAAGTAGTCGCCGAACGAGAAGTTTCCAAGCATTTCGAAGAAGGTTTGGTGCCGTGCTGTGTACCCGACGTTCTCGAGGTCGTTGTGCTTACCTCCGGCTCGCACACATTTCTGAGAAGAGCAGGCTCGACTGTACGAACGCTGCTCGCGCCCAGCAAAGACGTCTTTGAATTGGTTCATGCCCGCGTTGGTGAACAGCAGAGTTGCGTCACCGGCCGGTAGCAGCGGAGACGAGGCTACTTCCTTGTGACCCTTCGAAACGAAGTAGTCGAGAAACGCCCTACGAATCTCCTGGCTGGTCATCGATTGCATCGTTGGTTTTCTCCCTTAGCGCGGCAAGGTCGAACACCGCATCGCGTGCTTCGCTGGTGTCAAAGCCTCGACCGATGAGGGAGCTTATCATTCGAGCGCGTGCCTCGGGAAGACTCCACCATTTGTCTTTTGCCCGACGCTCGACCTTCACGAGCGCTCGATTGAGAGCAATAGCCATCGCTTCTGAAGACAGTCGCGCCGCGCTTCCCGCCACGCTGGGTTCCACTCCGCGCTTCCGCAGTTCGGCCAGGATTCGATGTGGCCCCCACCCGCGGTCGGCCGACCGCAGCTGAGCGAAACGCTCCGCCAACTTCTCATCATTCACCAGGCCCAAGTCAACGCAGCGTGTCAGAGCCTCGTCGATCTCATCTGCGAGATGGCCTTTTCGGGTGAGCTTCTCCTTCAACTCGGCCGCGAAATGATCCCTTCGCGCGAGAAGCTGTAACGCTCGTTGATAGGCTCCTACAGCCATAGCGATTCGCAGAATGTGTAGTTAGTCAGTTTTGCCAAATTCGAAGGGCGATCCATCCGAGAACGGATCCAGTGCTTCCTCAGAGCCTCCTAGGTCCAGCACGCCCTCCATCTCCTCTCGGGAGATATCGGATGTCGACTGAATGCCCTGAATCTTGAGCTTGAACTCGTCGGGATTCGAAGCTCTTCTGAGTGCCTCTTCAAGGGTAATCAGGCCATTCTTGTACAGCAGGTACAGAGACTGATCAAACGTCTGCATGCCGTACTGACTGGTGCCCTGTGAAATCGCGTCTCGGATCAACTTTGTCTTTTCCTTCGTCTCCACGCAGTCTCTGATGTACGGCGTCGAAATGAGAATCTCGACAGCCGGCACTCGGCCGAGGCCATCCGCCCGAGGCAGAAGTCGCTGAGAGACAATCGCCTTGAGCACAGCGGAGAGCTGGATACGAATCTGCTTCTGCTGGTGAGGAGGGAATACCGAGATAATCCGGTTTACCGACTCCGTCGCGTCAAGAGTGTGAAGCGTCGACAGAACAAGGTGGCCAGTTTCAGCTGCAAGCAGTGCAGTCTCGATCGTCTCGTAGTCACGCATCTCGCCGACCAGAATCACGTCAGGATCCTGCCGCAACGCGGACCGTAAAGCACCGGCAAAGTGTTTCGTATCAACATCCAACTCACGCTGGTTGATGATTGATTTCTTGTCACGGTGAAGAAACTCGATAGGGTCCTCGATCGTCATGATGTGTTCGATGCGACGCGTGTTGATGTAATCAATCATCGAAGCCAACGAAGTCGACTTACCTGAACCCGTCGTTCCTGTCACCAAGACCAATCCGCGTTGTTCCTCACACACCTTCTCTAGTACCGCCGGCAGAAGAAGTTCCTTGAATGTCTCGATCCGTGCCGGAATCAGTCGCAAGACAAGCCCAACTGAACCACGCTGTTGGAAAATGTTGCAACGAAATCGTCCCAGCCCTGGCACCGAATAGGCAATATCGATCTCGAGGTTATTCTTGAAGCGCTCTTTCTGACGTGAAGTCATCATTGAGAACGCCATCGCAATGGTGTCCTCCTGCATCATGCGCTTGAACTCACTCAGCACCTGCAGCTTGCCGTCGATACGCAGAACCGGATGGGCGCCAACCTTGAGATGGACGTCCGACGACTTACGCTCGACTGCTACTTTGAGGATGTCATTGATGTGCATTAAGGACCTCCCGCCGCACCGACGTCACTAAAAGGCGATTTCGGATTGGCCGACGCTCTATTTGACGTTACCGTCCCCAAGTGTACCCCGACTCAATGGTAGCTACGCATCTCATTGACTCAGAACAGTCGCGAGCTAGACTCTCCCAGTGAGCCCACTCACCACTTTCCTGCTTTTGGCCTACGTCGCCACGCTCATCATTCTGTCGCGAAGCAGAGGCCGTTCCCAGGCCGTCGAGTTCCTCCTCGCCGGTCGTCGCCTCACATTACCGGCATTTGTCGCTACCTTGGTTACAACCTGGTACGGCGGAATTCTGGGAGTCGGTGAGTACGCGTGGCGCTACGGTATTTCGACATGGCTCGTCTTCGGTGTCCCCTACTACCTCGCCGCACTTGGCTTCGCTCTCCTTCTCGCACGCAAGCTGCGGAACACCAACGCGATCTCGATCCCGGAACTGCTCGAAAAGACGTATGGCAGGTTTGCCGCTCTCACAGGGAGTTTCGGAGTTCTTGCCCTTGCACTCCCGGTCGCCTATGTTCTGATGCTGGCTTCGCTGCTTCAGTTCCTCACCGGCCTGCCGTTGCCGATCCTCGTGGCTCTTTCCGCGGTGTTTTCCGCTGTCTATGTGGCTTTGTCCGGATTCCGGGCCGTCGTCCGAACGGATGTTCTGCAATTTGTATTGATGTACGGAGGATTCGCAATCCTTCTACCCGTCGCACTCCACCGGGTTGGCGGTTTCTCAGGGCTATGGGCGGCGCTACCAGAAAGCCATATTGCGTGGGACGGAGGTCTCGGCTGGCAGGCCATCGTTGTCTGGTACCTGATCGCCCTTCAGACTATGGTTGAACCAACCTTCTATCAGAGAGTATTCGCTGCTCGTTCTCCGAGAGTGGCACAAACCGGTGTGATCATCTCAGTCGCGCTGTGGGCTGTGTTTGACTTCATGACCACGTTTTCAGGTCTCGCAGCTCGCGCGTTGCTACCTAATCTCGAGCAGCCCCTTCACGCCTTCCCTCTGCTCGCCGAAATGGTGTTACCAGCTCCTCTCGTATCTCTGTTTCTTCTGGCTCTTGTCGCTACTGTCATGTCGACCCTTGATTCGTACATGTTTCTCGCAGCGGCAACCATTGGTCATGACCTCAATCTCGGCGAAGGGGACGCGCAAAACGAGCGGCGGAGGACAAGAATAGGGCTGGTCTTCACCGCATTAATGGCTGCGGGGGGAGCTTTGCTCTTCGACTCTGCGGTGCAGGTATGGCATCACGTGGGTTCGGTTGTCACGTCAGCGCTTCTGCTGCCGGTCCTTGCAATTCACTTTCCCAAACGTTGGCGACCGAGCGAGAGAGCCGCAGTAGCTGCAATGATCAGTGCCGCCGCTATTTCGATTGCGTGGATACTTGCCGCTACACATGATGGATATCCTCTGGGAATCGAGCCCATGTTCCCTGCGCTCACTGTCTCGGCTTCCATCTGCTTAGGTGATATTTGGATACGGAGATACCGTTGAGGACAAAGTCTATGGACGCAGTACACTAGAATTAGAAACATGAAGACCGCAGCCGAACCCGAGCCAGCGACGTTTGAACATGACAGTCTCGACGTTTATCGACTGTCCCTCGAATTCGTGAGATGGACCCACGAAGAATGCGCCAGCCTTTCGGAGACACACAGGATTTCGCGCGATAACCTGGTACGAGTGTCGCAGTCGATCCCACTGTACATCGCTGAAGGCAACGCCGAGCGATCGCTGTCAGATCGACAGAGATTCTTCGGCACTGCGAAAAGATCTGCCCTGGCGTGCGCGGCGGCCCTTGACATCATTGTGGCCTGCGATGCGTTATCGAGTACAGCAGCACAAAAGGGAAAGGACATCCTTCACCCGGTTGTGATGACCCTGACTCGGATGACTGATTCCGCAGGGGGGATACAGGAAGGGACTGAGGAGTACGCTGACGTGGATCTCGAACTCGACTATGAAAGTGCGGAAGAAGTCGAAGTTCACGAGGAAGACGAGTAGAAGCACGAACAGGCAATGCCGGGTGTATTTTCCGGCTCCAGGTAGGTGAAACCAAATCAGAGGCTGGAGTGTACAGCACTCTACGATTTGATTCCTGCGGCTTGAGTCTTGAAATGCTCTGCCTCTGACTTCGGCAAACCACGGAAGTTCCGAAACCACACGCAAGCGGAGTAGAATCTCCGAACAGGGAGGCAACTTATGCTGCCAGTACTCGACAACGCGCTGATGCGTGATGCGGACCGCCACACGATCGAGACCCTTGGCGTGCCGGGGCTTGTTCTCATGGAGAACGCTGCGACATGTGTCGTCGATGCGATTCGCGATGAGTTCCCAGAAGCGCGGCGTGTTCTTGTGCTGTGTGGAAGTGGCAACAACGGTGGAGACGGATTAGTCGTAGCTCGGCATCTCCACAATCAGGGCTTCTATGTTGATGCCTTGGTTTTTGCCAAGACCGAACAACTCAGCCCTGACGCACGCAAGAATTTCGACATTGCGAAGGCATTCGGCGTCCCACTCAGCAATGTTGTTGGCGACGATGTTAGGGAACCGATCGAGACTGCGTTCGACGGTGCGCCAGTCGATGTGGTGGTCGATGCCTTGCTCGGAACAGGCCTCGATAGGCCACTTGCCGGACGCTTAGCACAGGCCGTCGAGCATATTGCTTCAGAGGACATCCCAGTAGTCGCTGTGGACGTTCCAACAGGATTGTCGGGTTCCTCAGGAGTGGCGGCTGGCCCTGTCCTTTCGGCGGAACTCACGGTCACTTTCGCCGCGTTGAAGCAGTGTCACGTGCTTCCTCCGGCAAGTCTGCATTGCGGCGACGTGGCTGTAGTCGATATCGGTATCCCGCCGCAGACTCTTGAACAAGACTGTCGCACCTGGTTACTGGAGGATGAAGACATCACCCTGCTCCTGCCGATGCGTCCGCCGGACGGCCACAAAGGCACCTTTGGTCACTTGCTGATCGTTGCCGGCGCCAAGGGACGCGCAGGTGCGGTCGCGATGGCTGGGCGCGCAGCAGTTGTTGCTGGCGCGGGTCTTGTGACTATGGCTGTGCCAGAACCGGCAGTGGCGACTGTGGACGGCGCGTGTCTTGAAGCGATGACTCACTCACTCGCAGCCGACCAGGATGGCTTCATTGCAGGGTATGAAGGTCTTCAGGAAGTCCTTGGCCGCAAGGCGGCTCTGGCTGTCGGTCCCGGCCTCGGCACCGGTGAAGGAGCGAAAGTAGCTCTCGAATGGATTCTTGACAACTTCTCCGGCCCGCTTCTCCTCGATGCCGACGCGATCAATCTGCTAGCCGGGAGACCGGATCAACTGGCGGGACGCGACTTCCCGTCTGTACTCACACCTCATCCAGGGGAACTTGCACGCTTGCTTGGCAAAGAGGTTGAGGAGATCCTGGCAGACCGTCTCGCAACTGCTGTCGAGGCGGCCTCACTTTCGCAGTCGGTCGTCGTCTCAAAGGGATATCAAACGATCATCGCCGATCCCAGTGGCGAGGCATGGATATGTCCAGTCGGCGACTCCCACCTCGGTTCCGGTGGCTCGGGGGACGTCCTCACCGGGACGATCGGCGCGTTTCTTGCTCAAGGTTTAGAGCCGCTGCGAGCGGCCCTAGTTGGTTGCTATCTTCACGGCATGGCCGCCGAACTCGCCGCAGAGGTTTATCCTGCAGCAGTCCCGGCTGCCGAGTTGCCGGCCTGGATCGCAGAGGCCTGGATCGAGCTAGAAGACGCGGAGTTCGAACTCGATGACTGAGCACAACAGCAAAGGATCAGAAAACACCGAGGAGATCGCTCAGGAGTTCGCTGACAACCTCAGTCCTGGAGACCTGGTACTGCTCGAGGGCGACCTGGCTGCGGGGAAAACGACTTTCACACGTGGCTTGACACAGGGCCTTGGCGGCGACCCCGCCGGAGTCTCCTCACCGACTTTCGTACTGATACAAAGCTACAGTTGTACTCGGCACGGCGTCAGTGAACTGCACCACATCGACCTCTATCGAATCGCTGACGAGACCGAGATACTTCGGGAGATCGGCATCGAAGAACTACTTTCCGATTCAACAGCGATTGTCGCCATCGAGTGGCCACGAGAAGCTCTCCTTGAGTGGGTACCGGCCGATATCATTCCGTGGCGAGTGAGCATAGAGATCGTCAGCGCCGAAGAACGACGAATTTTGATCGAGAGAGGGTAGACGGCTATGCGGGACGATCGGGGCAACGGGTCTACGGGTAATCGGGACAACGGGACAACGGGACAACGGGACGACGGGACGACGGGTCAACGACACTACGGCAGATTCAGCGTCTTTCGTCGCAGCAGCCGAAGTTCATTGCGGTCTTCCGATTAATCGCACGTGATCGACTAGATCACGAAACACATTGAGAACGCCAAGACATAACCAGTGATGCCTCGTCGACTCACCTTCTCCTGCAATCTCTGTCTTAGATGATCTTGGTGGTTCGAGTTTCAGACACAACCCTACTGCAAACGACACCACGCCTTTTGCAATGCAGTTGATTATTCTCTGATTTGCCGTTGCCCCGTTTATCCGTAGACCCGTAGACCCGTAGACCCGTTGTCCCGCATAGCCGTTCGTCCCGTAAAGCCTTCCTAGCTGCGCTACACTCCCCTCACAAAGCGTTGACCGAGGAGGCTAGAAATGGACTCGAATCGATCTGGACACCTCTGCACGATCATTCTGTTGGCAAGTCTCGTGGTGCTCGGCGCCTGCGCACCGGCTAGCGATGACGAGGCCGATCTGCTCATCGTCAATGGTCGCGTTTACACGCTGACATGGGACGAGCCTCTTCCGGACGGTGCTATTGCGCCAAACGCTCCGCACGACGAGAACGGATGGCATCCAGACGCCGAAGCTGTTGCTGTGACAGACGGCATCATTGTTTTCGTTGGCACGACCGCTGATGCGGAAGCGTATCGCGGTCGTACCACCCAAGTCATAGATGCTAGCGGCGCAACTGTAGTGCCGGGTTTCGTCGACTCTCATGTTCATATCGCCGAACTGGGCCGCCTCGAGGTTCAGGTCAACCTTCTCGATGTCCACACCGAGGAAGAGGCTATTCAACGCACCATTAACAAAGTTGGCGATGTGACTCCAGGAGAGTGGATCATCGGCTGGGGATGGGACGAAGGAGAATGGGCCAATCGCTACCCAACTGCGGATCGTTTGAGCGAAGCCTTCCCGGACAATCCCGTCGTTCTGCGCAGTTTGCACGGTTTTGCAGTCTGGGGAAACCGAATGGCCCTGGATGCCGCCGGCATATCTGCGGACACAGAGGAAATCTCCGGAGGACGGATTCTCCGCAATGCAGATGGTTCACCGTCCGGCGTACTGCTCAATCGAGCGACTCCCCTACTCATCGGCGCCATTCCTGCAGAGACGCCTGAGCAAACAAAGGCCTACGTCTTGGCCGGCCTTACGAAAATGGCAAAGGACGGATACGTTGCTATTCACGAGGCAGGCGCCGGCACGAACATCATGGCGGCATTCGAAGCACTGGAAGCCGAGGGCAAATTGCCCACACGAGTCAACGCAATGCTTCGATCTCGCGATGAAGCGCTCTGCCGTCGTTGGCTCGAGAAAGGGCCAAGTTCTGACAATCCGATGCTCGCTGTCCGAACTGTCAAAGCCTTCTACGACGGAGCCCTCGGTTCGCGTGGTGCCCGACTCATAGAGGACTACTCCGACCGGCCGGAACATCGCGGCGTCAGCGGCTCGACATACGGCTTTGACGAGGTCTTGGTCGGGGAAATGATGCAGGCAGGGTTCCAGGTAGGCATCCATGCTATCGGCGACGCCGGCAACCGCGAGACACTCGATTTCATCGAGTCACAGATCGTCATCGATTCAGCCACTCGTGAACTTCGCCACCGCATCGAGCATGCGCAGGTCGTCCATCCAGACGACTTCATTCGCTTCAAGAACGACAGAATTATCGCCGCCATGCAGCCGCCGCACTGTGTCGAGGATATGCCTTGGGCCGAGGATCGACTTGGACCCGAACGAGTCAAGGGCGCGTATGCGTGGCGCACTCTGCGGACGCTTGAGGTACCACTCGCCTTCGGCTCTGATCTAACGGGCTCAGACCACAACGTTTTCTACGGTCTTCACTCGGCCATCACTCGCCAGAACAAAGACCATCAGCCTCCAGGCGGTTGGTATCCCGAACAGAGCATGACCGCCGAGGAAGCACTGCGCGGATACACCTCATGGAACGCATTCGCTGCACACTGGGAGCATCTCACCGGCAAACTGCAACCGGGTATGTGGGCCGACATCTCGGTTGTTGACATTGACTCGCTGGTCGTTGGCGAAACCGAGCCAGGCCGACTTCTCGACGGGAAAGTCTTGGCAACCGTGGTTGCCGGCAAGGTTGTATTTCAGGCGAAGTAGCCAGATTTTTCCAAGGCCTGCAAACGTACGCGGTTCTACCTCGAAAGACTCATCTCGGCAGCCCAGCAGTTGCCGTCGGCTCGAGGTCTCCAAACCAAATCTCGGCGCACACCAAAAAGGTCCATGACCACGACGAGCGGCAGCACACCACGTGCCTCCGCCAACCGTGAACTCGCGTCGTGGAAGTCCTTCAGTCTCTTGGCTGGATCCATCTCTTGACCAGTCTGTTCAATCAACGCGTCGATCTCTCGGTCAGAGAAATTGAAAAAGTTGAAATCTCCGAGACTCAGCTCCGTCGATGTTGTGTGCACCACTGAATCGAAGAAGTAGCCCGCATCCATAGAACTGTTGTTCTCGCCAAGAAGAACGAACCCTGCCTCTTTGCGATCCAGAAGCTCGAGGAGATCAGGCCAAGAGTGCGCCTGGCCCGAAGCCGCAAAGCCTACCGCGTTAAGTTGCCTGATGATCGTTTCGGCGAGGAGACTTCTATTTGTGGAGTAGTGAAGAATCAACTCCGGGGAACCTTCATGAGTGAGTGTTCGGAGGAGTTCGCGAGCTCTCTCCGGGTTATGCGTCGGCTGTTTCAACTGTTTGGAGAAACCGAAGGTGCCCGGACCGGGAATTTGGTTGGCTGGAAGTGCATGCCCGGTAAAAACGCCGTCCGCGATTGCCTGACGATCGAGGGAGACATCAATGGCTTCTCGAACCACCGGGTTGTCCAAGGGAGCTCTCGTCGGATCGAGCGCGAGGTAGAAGACGAAATTTCCCAGATGAGACTCTACCCATAGGTCGTCTTTCTCTTCGATTCTCGTGATGTCCTGAGGTGAAACCTCCTCCACCAGCGCCGCCGCTCTGTCAATCAATAGCTCAACACGAGCACTCGGGTCCGGCACGAAGAGGAATTCGACCTCCTTCTCCGAAGGAAAGGCTCCCCAATACTTACCAAATCTCACGGCGCGGAGGCTCTCGCCCGGTTTGTAGCCGGATATCCTGTAAGGTCCGGTGCCAATTGGCAACACCAGGTTCTCTGGGGTGTCCGCGGGTTGGATGACAACGAAGGCGAGCTTGCTCAGCAGCGCTGGAGACGGTGTTTTGGTGCGCAGCACAATAGTGCTTCGCCCAACTGCCTCGACGGATTCCACGGAAGCTAGATATGTTGACATCTTGCTCTGCGGATGTGTCTTGGCACGATGCAAGCTCGCAACAACGTCTTCTGCAGTCATATCGCGACCGTCGTGGAAACGGACCAACCGCCGCAACGTGAACTTCCATGTCAGCTCGTCAGGATTCTCCCATCGCTGTGCCAATCTTGGCGCCGGCTTGCCCTCGCTGTCGAATTCAACCAGCGCTTCAAAGAGATTCCCCAGCACCGAAGTAGTAATGAAAGTAAGGTCAAGATGCGGATCGAGCGACGGCAACGCGTGCGCATGAACGATGCGCAAATGGCCCTTCTCGTCTTTGCTCCTCCCGCTCCGAGCCTCAACCTCCGTTGTGACAGAAACGAGCGCAATGACAAGAAAACACAGTCCACACAAGGCAGTTCTGATTTTCATAGTGAGCCCCCCAATACCCCGTACAACTCTATCATCAACATTCGATGCCGGTTGAAGGCTTTCGCTTTGCACGTCGATGATCCCGGCTGTACACTTGCAGGATGAATCCACAACAAGAGACTATTTTCGACAAGATAATTTCAGGAGAGATTCCCTGTCACAAGGTGTACGAGGATGAGCATGTCCTCGCTTTCCTCGACATCGGACCGTTGAGTCCTGGCCACACGCTAGTTATCCCAAAGGAACGAAAGGCTTTTTTGCACGAACTCAGTGACGACGCTTCCGCTGCCTTAGGAAGGATTCTCCCCCGCCTGTGCAGGGCAGTACTCCATGCAACTGGCGCCAAGGCGTATAACATACTCCAGAACAACGGTTCAGAAGCCCATCAGGTTGTCCTCCACGTCCATTTTCATATTATCCCCAAGGTTGGTGAACGAGGTCTCGGCGTAGGCTGGAATGCAGGCACACTAGGAGAAGACCGAGGGCGCAAGCTGCTTGAAAGTA
>JAAESQ010000371.1 GCA_024229275.1 bacterium
CCTGAGATGGAGTTCATCAAGGGTACGGGGACGGAGTTCAACACCGTTCACTCAGCCAACTACAAGTTCTACGAAGAACTCCACGCCGTGATTGATCGCGAGCCGATCGAATTCCTTGACCCCGAGCTTCGTGGTCTCTTTGCGTCCATTGGCATCCAGAAGGGCAAACCCTTTGCCCCGGACGAGCGGATGAAGAAGATTCTGACGCAAGCCGCGAAGTTGGGTAATGCGACCGTACGCGCTCTTTTCTGGTATGAACGGAATCAATCCGAATTCCTTTACGAGGGCAGCTACTGGAAGCGTGGCATGATCGGCGAATCTCATGAGTATCTCAAGGATCAGGGAATGGGTGGGCGCAATATTGATGCGCGGGCAAAATATTTCTACATGGCGACCTTCAATTCTCCGGCCATGGTATGGAAACTTATTGGAAAGGGATCGCAATACGCCTGGGGGTATCTGGACAGCAAGGGCGATCATCTGGACGGAGGCAAGTCCTACAAGCTGAACCTTCCCGGTGACGTCCCCGCCGAGAAATTCATGTCGGTGGTGGTCTACGATTCGCAGACCCGCTCCATGCTGCAGACCGACCAGCCTTTCCCGAACAAGAACAACAAACGCGACAAGATGATCACGAACGACGACGGGTCAATTGAC
>JAAESQ010000372.1 GCA_024229275.1 bacterium
ATGAACTCAAAACTCACGCAGCCGCGTTGAGGGCAAGCGGCGTACGATGGTTGCCGAAGTCCGGCGGGGAGCCTCGCGGCGGATCGTTGCCAAGAAGTTTGGCGTGTCCAAGTCGCAAGTTGACCGTTGGGTGGCGCGAGCCGGAGACGAGCGATTGGACCGGGTCGATTGGTCGAACCGGCCTTCGGGACAACGAACGCCTCACAACAAGTGCTCGCTGGGAGTGGAGGAACAAGTCCTCGCTATTCGCAAGGAACTCAAGGAAGTCAGCGCCTTGGGCGAGTACGGCGACGAAGCGATTCATCGAGAGATGGCGCGACAGCGGTGTCCGGAGATTCCGACCCTTCGAACCATCAACTACATCCTTGAGCGTCGCGGCCAGTTTGACGGCAGGCGCCGCGTTCGACGACCGCCGCCGTCCAAGGGATGGTACTTGCCAAAACTGGCCGAAGGCAAGGCAGAACTCGACAGCTTCGACATCGTCGAAGGATTGGTGATCGAAGGAGGCAACAACGTCGAGGTCCTCAACGGGATCTCGCTGCATGGCAGCTTGGTTGGCTCGTGGACAAGATCGCGAATCACCGCGAAAATCACGGTGAATTGCATCCTGAGCCACTGGCGCGAGTTTGGGTTTCCTGACTACGTTCAGTTCGACAATGATACGGTGTTCCAAGGCCCGTGAAAGCCGGACGCTCTGGGCCGAGTTGCCCGCATGGCGCTTTCGCTGGGAGTGATTCCGGTATTCACGCCACCGCGTGAGACGGGCTTCCAGGCGTCGATCGAGAGCTACAACGGACGATGGCAGAGCAAGGTGTGGAGCCGGTTTCATTTCGAATCGCGCCAGCACCTGCGATCGCAGTCCGACAAGTACGTTCGCGCCGTCAGGCAGCGAGCAGCGACGCGAATCGAAGGCGCGCCGACTCGATGGGAAGTGCCCAACGGTTGGCAACCCAATTACCAGAATCCAGAGGGCATGATCATCTTCATCCGACGAACCACGGACCGCGGAAGTGTGACCCTGCTTGGACGGACCTTCGAGGTGAGCAAGACATGGCCCCACCGACTGGTCCGCGCGGAAGTGGACCTGACTGCATCTCAGATTGACTTCTACGCCCTTCGACGACGCGATCCGAGTTGTCAGCCGTTGCTCAAGTCGATTGAATACCATTTTCCGAAACGTCCATTCAAGGAATAATCTGGTCGGCCAACGTGGCCCGCGGACGCTTGCACTTTGTCATGTTGCGACAAAAAAAGTGGCCCGCGGACGCTTGCACTTGGCCGTTTATTGATGGTTGCGTGGCTAGTGATCCGGTGGTGCCGGCCGTAGCCTGGATATCCGGGCTTCCGTTGGAAGCCCTCCGCGCATTGGCCATGCAGGCGTCATTAATGTCTGAGTTGCGCGGACCGTTTGTAGGTCAGGCCCGCATGTTTGA
>JAAESQ010000373.1 GCA_024229275.1 bacterium
CCCCATTATGGTGGCCGGAACTCGTGCAGACGCCTCCGGGGAGATCTCGACCTTCGCGGTGAGCCGCCGGAGCCTGGATTACTGACGCACGGGTCCCAGGCTCTGTGAGGTGCGAGCTGGGAGCCTTGAGGCTCAGGCGGATTCTGCGAGGAGCACCGGGGTCTCCGGTGGCGCGTGAGCCAGGGGCTCGGGCTCTTGGGCGGGAAGCTCGAGGCTGCGGCGGATCGCCCTGGCGGTGGCAAAGTCGACGATGAAGGCGAGGACCTTCATCTCGGCGCCGCAGAACGGGCACAGGAGCGGATCGACCTCGTAGACCCTGAGGATCAACTTCGCCCAGCTGAGCCGAGCTCGCCGGGTGGGTTCGTCGGTGTCGCCCTGCTGGCGCGGCATGGGAGTGCCGTCTGCAGCCGGCGCGGCCTTGCGGCGTTTGCCGCGGGCCGCGTTGGCGTAGTAGCCCCAATAGCGCACCGTCTGCTGGGACGGCTCCGGGATGTGGTCGATGACTCGGGCCAAGAACTCGAGGACATCCCAGCGCACCTCGGCTGGGAGCGGGCCGCTGCGGCGCGCGGGTCGTGAGCGGCAGACGACCTGCCCGGCGCCCTCATCCCAGGCGAGCCGCTCGAGGACGATCGGGCAGCGGATCATGTAGCGTCCGAGGCGAACGGCACCCTCACGATCCTGCACGCACACCGCACCGTGTGCGGAGAAGCCGCTGTGGCGCCAGGAGAGGAGGTTGTCGACGACCGCCTCGGTGATCAATTCCTTGTCCAGCCGCAGCCGCAACACCTCGGCGCGGAAGAGTCGCTCGACCTGTTGGGAGTCGAACCAGACAAGTGGCCGGAAGGTGCCGTCGACCGCCTCGGTGATCAATATGGCCCGCCGTCCGGTCGCCGGTGATCGGGCCGTCGGCCCAGACCACCCGAGTCACGCCGAAGAACTCGAGCAGATCGGCTTCGGCCTCCGCCTTGCTCGTATAGCCATTGCCCCGGCCAGGCTCGCTGATCACGTTCCAGTTGAGAATGACGGCATCGACTCCATTGAATTCGAGATTGCCCCGCTCATGGACGATTTTCACGGGATCCACCGGCATTCCGAGGACCTCGCCCACGTGGATCGGAACCGCGTCGTCGTCGGCATACGGAACGTCGCCGAATCCACCTCCCCAGGCATCGAACCCCCAATTCTGGATCCTCATCTCACCGTCTTTTACGACGTAGATCGGGCCGTTGTCCCGCATCCAGGCACTGTCGTTGGGGATCTGGTGATAGGTGATGTTGGGATGGTCGGGATCCCCCCCGGCGGCGGTGATGGCGGCTCTCGCATGGCTCGAGGTAGCGCTCGAGCCGTGGAGGATGTGGAGGCGCTGGTATTTCGTGACCACGTTGACGATCTCCGCGAACGCCGGCTCGTAGACCTTCTCGAACCTACCCGGCCACTGCAGCCAGATGGCCTCCTGGAGTTCCCACTCCGCCGGCACACGGACGCCCGAAATGGGCCCCTCGGGATCGCCGGCATGAGCCCCGACTCCGGGCACGGCGCTCAGAGTGATGATCGCCGCCGCGACGAGGGCTACGCGATAGACAAGTCGCCAGGGAAGCCTTTCACGGTTCAAAACCGGTCGATCACCGTGATGCCGAAATGGGAGTACTGCCCCATCGCCCGCAGGACATCTGAAGCTTCTTCGAGGCCGACCCGCTTCGTGATCAGCTTCTGCGGCTGCAGCTTGCCGGACAGGATCTGCTGCAAGAGCAGCGGATAGCGATGGGCCTGCATTCCGTAGCTGCCGATCACCTTCAGCTCTTTGTAGAGAACGTCATCCATCGAGAGTGGGGGGTTCGCGTCGTCCCCTGCCAGGATGCCGATCTGTACATGCCTTCCACGGGTTCTCAGGCAAGAGATGGAGTTAGCGAACGTGGTGGCTCGACCGAGCGCATCGACGGACATGTCCGCACCGCCGCCGGTCAGGTCCATGATGGCGCCGGGCACGTCTTCGACGTCTTTCGCATTCAACGTCACCTCTGCGCCAACCGAACCCGCGAGGTCGAGGGCATCCGGATTGATATCCACGCCAATCACCCGGGCACCGGCCGCACTCGCGATCATGGCTGCCGAGAGTCCGACACCGCCACAGCCGTGAATGGCGACCCATTCTCCGGGCCTCACCTCGCCCTGATCGACGATCGCTCTCTGGGCGGTCACGAAGCGGCAACCCAGGCTGGCGCCGCTCACGAAATCGATCTCTTCGGGCAGTGCGACGCCATTGACATCGGCGTTGGGCACTTCACAGAGCTCGGCGAATGACCCCCACCGGGTGAACCCGAGATATTCCGCGTCTTGACAGACCTGGTGATTCCCCGAAAGACACTCGCCACATGCGCCGCACCCGCCGACGAAGGGCGTGGTGATCCGGTCTCCGCGTTTCCATCGTCTGACATGTCTTCCAACGGCCTCCACCTCACCTGCCAACTCATGACCCGGCACGTGCGGGAGCTCGATGTCGTCGAAGTGCCCGACCCAAGCGTGCCAGTCACTCCTGCAGATACTGTTGGCGCGCACCCTGATGACAACAGAATCGTCGGCCGGAACCGGATCCGGTACCTCCTGGATGGTCAGCGGTGCCTCGAACGACTCGATAACTGCGGCTCTCATCCCTTGGACTCCTTGTGGGTATGCCCTGATTCTTCGAGCGGATTATAGAGGGACGCTCTTCGCTGCCTTCTTGGGACATCCAGATTCGAATACCAGATTGACGAAGCCCAGCTGCGTGAGCTCCTCGCACCGCGAAGATCCTTCCCGCTGGCCACCAGCGTGCCGAGAAAAATCAATCTACTATCCCTCTTCCCTGAAGGCGGGCCGGATTTCCGACTCCGGCTTCCATTGCTCACCGTAAAGAGACCTATAAACCTCGGTAGATTCTGTAGATCCCTTCACGGAACCACCTCTCCAAAGATCATATTCAGCATTGGAATAGGTATCGAAGAATCGCGTCAACCTTTGATCCAACTCCGACACGGCTTCAGCATAGTCGGGATTTCCAAAGAGGTTGTTTTCTTGTTCCGGGTCCTTTTGTAGGTCGTAGAGCTCGTGCTTCCCCGTGCCTTTCATCCGCTTCCAATAGGAATACTGCGGGGTTCGAATTACACGGGTTGCCTCCTGGTCCATATATACAGCCTCGCTCCATGATGCGAGCTCGCTCCCCTTTAGATGTTCCGCGAAACTCCGGCCAGGGGAGTTGGGTATTTCCACATCCAATCCGGCCATATCCAAGATGGTGGGCATGAGGTCGTATTGCCCAATGAACAGATCGCTTACCTGGCCTTGCTCAATGACACCCGGGTAGCGAGCGATCAACGGTATGTTCATCGCGGTTTCGTACAAGCTCGCTGGAAATGAATAATCGGTATGCCCCCACAAGCCATGTTGACCGAAAAAGTTTCCCTGATCGCTGGTGTATATCACCAACGTGTTCTCTGCGAGTCCATTGTCGCCTAGTGCTTTCAATAAGCGACCCACGCCATCGTCTACCATCGTGTTCTGCGAAGCTGCATTGGCCATTGTTTCTTGGTCGTTATGCATTCTAGCCAAATTCAAGTACCACTCTTCTGGGTCCGGCACCGAAATCTCTTCCAGTACCGTCTCGTTGATCCTATTCCTGGGAAACGAGCGAAACTCCTTGTCCTCATAGTATTCATAGTGTCTATTCTTGGCGGCGCCGAGGTTCGTCGGAGGGTTCATATATGGCCCGTTATAGGTAACCATCAGAAAAAAGGGTTTTTGACGATCGTAAGCTTCCAGGTATTCGACAGCCTTGTCTGAAAAGAAATCGACGCTGTGCTTGCCCTCTAATTTGCACTTATTGGAGTTGTCATTGATTTCGTTATCCCAGAAATCGACGGTATGGCCTAGATTGAATGTCACCCAATAATCGAACCACTCGTCCGGTGGCCGTGGCTGACCCAAATGCCATTTGCCGATGAGCGAGGTCTCATAGCCTCGATTCTTGAGTGTGTACGGCAGCGTTCGATATTCTCTGATCGCATTCCAATCGCTGGGCCAATTCTCCATCTCTTCATCATCGAGCCAGTCTTGGACCCCATGTTGAGACGGAAGGAGTCCTGTCAGCAACGTGGCGCGTGTAGGTGAACACATGCCGTGTACGGCGAAAGAGCGGGTGAAACGCAGGCCTTCATCAGCGAGTCGATCAATATTGGGCGTCTTGACGTCTGGATTCCCATAAGCCCCCAATATCGAGGCGGGCTGATTGTCGACCACGATAAAGAGAATATTTGGATGGGTATCTTTTGCTTCCACGAGGATCGCAGAAAGAAGAAGCAAGGATAAATACAAACCGATCTTCTTATGAGTGGTGAAATCAGGAATAGTCTCCGACACAGGTTCTTTCATGATCACTTCCTGGGGCTTGTCTTTTCTGTATGCAGATGATGTCGAGATCGG
>JAAESQ010000374.1 GCA_024229275.1 bacterium
TACACCGCCCCCATTAACATCGTGGCTCATGGGGCGATCTGTGTGACGCCACATAGGATCCGCAGAAACTCCAGGGTGACCTCTTTGAGATTGTGCGCCCATTCATGTACAGCGAGATATTGTTGAAGGTAGATCTTGTTTACGCCGCGGAAGGGACGAAGAAAATTGCGCAATCCCGTCCACAACCCCTCGATGGTGTTAACGTGAACCTCTCGGATTCCGTCGCCATCATCATCGCGCGCCCAGACACGCTTGCCCGGTGTATGGCAAACCGTCACATGGTTGCGTTGCGCCCCGGGCAAACGACAGTAGGCACTCCATTCGTCGGTATTGACGGTGGTTCCATTGTGGGTCGCCTCCAGGACACTGGGCTCAAGATCCCGTCTGGCGCTGTTTTTTTTAAAAGCAATTGGACCTGGCCGCTTTCACGGCCGACGATCCCCAGGACGGGAGGGCGGTCAGTCTTCCATGTGCCATGGCCCCGTGCTTTATTGGCGCGGCGGCGCGGTGGGTCTTCGGGGTTTGGGTGTAAGAGGCCCTTCTCGCCCGCATTCTGGTACATCTCATCCGCCTCCACGACCTCGTCGGCTAAAGGCTCCCTAGTGCATGCCTGTGCCGCAAGTGCCTGAATTTCGTGGCGACGCTCAAGCAAGTGCTTACGGTCGATACCCAATTCTTTCGCCAGGTGCAAGGTCGGTGTGCCTTGGGCAAAGCCCTGCAAGATACGCACGATCACACAACAGCTATGATGGGTACCTTGCCAGAGTGTTCCGGCAAATGCGTTGTAGATCCGACCGCAAGAACAGCGAAAGTACAACACCGGCGCTCGATCCCGCCTGTGCACCTTCGACTGCTCGACCGGACTCTCGCACTCTGGACAACATAGACCATCCGGATGCAGAATCTCGACGAGATAATCGTAACACTTCTGCTCATCCATCAACTCGACTGTTGAGA
>JAAESQ010000375.1 GCA_024229275.1 bacterium
CAAGTGAAAACATCTTTTACTTCACATTGGAACCTAAGGACTCCGGAGGCAGAGGTCACAGGTTCGAATCCTGTCGGGCGCGCCATATAACTCAATATGGTATATAGAGGTTAGGAGAAACCGGGAGCTTGCGGGGACCCTACCGGGCATCGCAGATCGAACGTAATCCTGCCACTAGTTGTTACGTTGCACGCCCAGTGTCATGAATGGTAGGGGCTTGTTGCGCATAATGTGTCATGAGTTGAGCCGGTTTTGCCACTTGAGTGCGTGCTCTCGAAGGTCTGCGAGCCGAGTCTCAAGATCATACTCTGCCGCGTCGGTCACAGGTCGGGCGAGTGCCTGCTCTATCAATTCCTGAGCGCGCTGCAGATTGATAGGCTTACTCTTGGGGGTGGGGCCGTAGCCGAGGAGATCGGCCAGACGCGCATAACCGGCAGCACGGCCAGGATGGTCACGGATCAGCTCAAGAAGCACACGTTCGCCGTCCTTGTGCTGTGCAGCGAGGAAATGGAACTCCCCTAGATCGGTACGGAAGTTGACCACGAACAGCTCGTCCTCGTCGCGGAATTGTGCGAGCACTTCCTGGCACAGACGCACGCCGGCTTCGGCATAGCGGCGTTCGACCACAGCGGCATTATGCAGCTCGAGCGCAAAGTCCTGTACCCAGTTGAACAGGCTCTGGGTCCCGTCAAAGACGACCGCGGCACTTTTAGCGGTGCGCATCTTCGGGCGCAGACGTGAACGAATGCTCTGCCATACCTTCAACCAACAATCGCAGGCCCGAGCGCTTTCACCCTGCATACTCAATCGATAGCCCTCCTGCATTGCATCGTCGAGCATTTCGATCGAGGGATGTTCGGGGCAGTAGCGCTTCCAC
>JAAESQ010000376.1 GCA_024229275.1 bacterium
CGATGTTGTTGCCAGCATCGGCTCGTGCATTCGGTTGCCATTTCCGGCCAGCCTTGGAATAGGCTTCCTTGAGAAACTTGGCGGTTCGCTGGGCGATAGGGTTTGCACGCTGACCGACCTCAGCGAATAGTTCCGCCGCCTCATCCAGCTGGAACAACTGCGGTCCCTTGCCAGCCAATGCAGCCACGAGACCTTCTCCAGATGAGAGGTGCTCTGGCCCGCTTCGCTTGCCGTTGTCTGACTCCGACAAGACATCTGCGGTCAACTGGCGGGAAAAGTCCTTGCCACCACCGCTGGGAGCCAATCCAACGGCCATGATGCTAGGCACAGTGCCTTCACATTCGATCCGACCTCCAACCAGTGCGGACATGCACGAGAAGGCTCCAGCGACTGCGAGAGCAGGCTGGTAGCCGACCTGCAATGTCTTGACCAACTTAATGTATTCGCCGATAAAGCCGGGAATCGATTCGAGATCCTCGATATTTAACTGGCTCTTGAACAGGTCGTTTGAGAGATTGTTGAGTTTGTCAAGTGATGTCGGATCGGGAGCGAACTCCTCGACTTGGTAGGGGTTGGCGTATGGCGTATCCACTCGTGGAGTGCCATTCTTCAATGACGACTGAACGACATTCACCAACTCGACTTCATCCAGTGGTGGAGCAAAGCAAGCCTGATTGACCCTCCTACAGTGCTCAAGCGTCACATTCGGGTCGTAATCAACCTTTTTCGCAATATTGCCAGCGATCGAGAACATGTCAGAGTTTCTCGTGCCAGCTGACGACTTCGTGTTCTGGATGATCGTTGATACGTACTTCTCGATTGGGCTCGATCCCCAAGCGGCACGGGCTCCCTGTGGCACGATGCTGGTGAATGGGCGACCCTTTTTGAAGTATGTGTCACCAATCTGGGAAACAGACGCTCTTGCCGATGGCGACTGGTTGTGAAAGAACCCGTCTTCCGGCTGGAGTTCATCCTGCGTCACAGTGAAGAATCGACCAGAACCGTAGAACTCAGCGACTTGGAGAATCCCGTTGGAATTGTCGGCCAGTTTCTTTTTGCAGATGCAGTCACTTGGCTTCTCGGCCTCGAA
>JAAESQ010000377.1 GCA_024229275.1 bacterium
AGTCGATGAGGGTACGGCGTACGTTCCACACCGAGGCGGTAACAAAGTCAAAGAGGTTCTTGCCTTCGTTGTCGATCTTTTTGAAGGAGCGGTAGTCCTGAAGCTGGCTGATATCAATCCGCTCCGGGAGTTGTTGCTTCTCTTCGCGTAGGTCAGCCTGTCGGGTTTCAAGTTCCTGGATTTTTTGCTTCAGGTTTTGGTATTTTCCGTTGGTCCTGGGCGTGCCGTCCCGGTTGTAGGTTGGCTGGGTCTTGCTCAGTTGTTTGTAGGTTCGTGCCAACTGGGTCTGGATGGTTTTGAGTTGAGCGGCGATCGCCTTGCGTTGGGGGTGGTCGATCTCCTGTTTTTTGCTCTCGCCGAGGCCGAAGCCGGGGTGGTAGTGAAGGGGGTGGCGTTCGTTGAGGTGCTTGAAGGTGTTCTCGGAAGCGCCCCAGCGGTGCAGGATGGCCTGGGCGCAGGTTTCGAGGTCGATGCCGCGCTCATCGTCCCAGCACAGAGCGCTGGCGCGCCGGTTGCTGCTGAGGTTCCAGATGACGATCCGACGTAGGTCGAAGCGATGCTTGTGCTCTTCGCCGTTTTCGTCTACCCATTTGTGGACCGTGGGCTTGGTCTCTTCCAGGATGCGATAGTCCTTGCCATTGAACTCAAAACAGTGGGTAAACGCCTCCTCCTCGATCGCATCCAGGCGCTTTTTATCGGCATGTTTCTCCCAGGTGGCGAAGGGGATGGCGTTGTTGACCAGGCGGGAGAAGAACTCGACGCCGTGGCCTTCGCGGTCGAAGACCTGAATCGGGGCTCGACCCGTTTGGGCCTTGCCGTAGTCGCCGAGCCGAAGGATGGTGTCGCGCAGATCGCCCTTGCCCTCCTGGATCTCGAAGCGGACGATCCGTCCCTGTTCGTCGCAGGTGACAAGATTGGTCTGGCCCGGCATGGGCATCCGGCGCTGGGTGTTGTAACTGGCGTGGACGCGCTCATGCCCGGTATAGGGGAGCAGATGCCCATCGGTAAACCAGAGTCGGGCGCCGACGAGGCCCCGCTCGATTTGGTCGTCGAAAAGGTCGCACATCAGCCACTGGGCGCTTTGTTTCTCCGCCGCCCCCCGAAACCACCCCCAAACGGTCGGTAACGAAGGGAGCGAACCGAGCCCCAGCACCCGTCCCGCTTCGTCCTGGCGAATATGCTTGAGTTGCTCGATGGAGCGGATATTCAAGCCACTCATCAACAGAAAAACCATAAAGATCCGCCACTGGCGGCCGAAACGGGCGAAGATCTTGTCCAGCCAACGCCACTGGGTCAGTAGCGGAAAGAGCAGAATAAAAAGCCCCGCGTAACGGCTGGCGCACCCTTCGTGGTTCTTCGCGAAGGGGCGTTCTTTCTCCGGGATAAGCGACGACGGCGCCGATTCAGGTCGATCTTCATCGGTCCGAATCAGCGCCTCCTCGATCGGAACCTCTTCAAGTTCATAGCGGGGCGGAGCAAGATCCAACTCCCCGGTGTTCGGCAACAACGCCTCCCGC
>JAAESQ010000378.1 GCA_024229275.1 bacterium
GCGACGAGATTGGATTCTGCGTCGAGATTCTCACCGCATTGGTAACCAACAATCTTCCTCGAATACAAGTCCATTATCAGCGTCAAGTACTCGAAGCCTTCTAAACTGGAGTTCCTAGAAACGCTGACGATAAGCGGCTGATTTCATTACAGTAAGCGAGTGAAGGGGAGTCGTTTTACTGGCTACGTCCATCCAACTCCGAGTAGCTCGAAGGCCTTTTTCTGAGTTGCGGTGGGGGTAGTGACCATTTCGAAGCTCACCCCGGACGTTGCTTGAGGCTGTAGCTGATTCTTGACGATGGTGCCAAGGTCTTTCAGCAAGCTTGAGAAACTGTGAACGGGTGTGCACTCCCTTCTATTTATTCATCCGTGGGTCGCGCACTTGATCCTTCTCCCGCAGCGCAGCAGCATCCCGTATGATTTCGTCGCTTCTCCACTCACTCGTCTCGGCCTTCAAAACGCGCCGCTCGCTGGCCCTTGAGAATCTGGCGCTTCGGCAACAGCTCGCAGTCCTTCAGCGCTCGGCAGAGCGGCCACGGGTCTCGAATGTCGACCGCGGCCTCTGGGTGCTCCTGCGCAGAATTTGGGCGGACTGGGACAGCGTGCTGGTCATCGTGAAACCCGAGACCGTCGTCCGGTGGCACCGCGCCGGCTTCAGACGCTATTGGACATGGAAGAGCAGACGGCGTCGGCCCGGTCGACCGAGTGTCGCTCCAGAAGTGCGTGAGCTGATCCGAGACATGTCTCGGTCGAATCCGCTCTGGGGTGCTCCCAGAGTGCACGGCGAGCTGATGAAGCTTGGCATATCCATTTCCCAGGCCACCGTCTCCAAGTACATGGTTCGCGATCGCAAGCCACCGTCTCAGACGTGGCGGAGCTTTCTCGACAATCACTTAGCCGACCTAGACTCCATCGACTTCTTCACCGTGCCAACCGCGACCTTCCGGGTTCTGTTCGTCTTCATCGTGCTCTCTCACGAGCGACGCCGTATCGTTCACTTCAACGTGACTGCATCCCTCAGCGGAGTGGACAGCGCAGCAAATGATCAATGCCTTTCCCTGGGACACCGCGCCTCGTTACCTGATACGCGATCGCGACCAGATCTACGGCGGGTACTTCAGCCAGTGCGTCACAGGGCTCGGCATCGAGCAGGTCCTGACGGCGCCTCGCTCGCCTTGGCAGAGCCCGTACGTCGAAAGGGTCATCGGCAGTATTCGCCGCGAGTGTCTCGATCACGTGATTGTCCTCAACGAGCAGCACCTGAGGCGACTACTTCGCGAGTATGTCGATTACAATCATGCTTGTCGAACGTTCGGCGATCGGCCAATCCGTCCCTAGCCCTTTATTCCGCGCTTACGCGTGGACCACCC
>JAAESQ010000379.1 GCA_024229275.1 bacterium
CCTGAGATACCTCCCCGCTGGAGAGCATCTGTTGATTCTCACGATCGATGGAAGACAGCTGCACAAGAGCATCACGATCGAGGATGAAAGACGGACCGTGGTTGAGGTCAGTTTCATGCACGGTGATACACCGTTCATCATTCGTACCGAGGCCGAGTGAAGAATGATGAAATATGAAAGATGAAAGCTGAGATTGGAATCTACGTGGATGAAACGACTGTGGCGCGGACACAGGCTTTCTGCAGCTAGTCACAGGCTGCAGGAAACAGGCTGACTGACGCAGTAACAATCTGTCGTGTATTAACCCCTGACTCCTAGCGTCCGATCACTCTTTGAGAGCGATAGCCGGGTGAATGCGAGTTGCGCGCAGGGCTGGGATGCAGCATGCGGCACAAGCAACGGCAACCAGTGCAATGCTGACAATCGTCAATACAGCTGGGTCGAGAGGTCCGACGCCGTAGAGCTGACTGGCGACTGCGCTGCGCAGTGCTACGACCAGTAGAAATCCTGCCACGAGTCCAGATGCGACGATTCCCACACCTTCGCTCATCACGAGCTGGAATACCCGGGAGCGACTGCTTCCCAGCGAAAGACGAATGCCGATCTCACGGGTGCGTTGTGTCACAAGATATACAAGGACGCCGTATAGACCGACCGCGGCCAGGAACAGGGCGACGCCGGCAAAGAACCCAGTGAGCGCCATGGATGCGCGTCGGGCGAGCAATGATCCAGCGAGGCGCTCAGACAGTGGCATGACATTGGACAGGGGCATCTCTGCATCGATCGCAGCGAGTGAACTTCGGAGAGGCTCGACGAGCAGCCGGGGGTCACCATCGCTTTTGATGATGAAAGAAACATCGCTCTTCGGCCTTTGGTCATAGACGAAGAAGCAGGTGCCAATACGGTCGCTGACATCGATCACACCGCGCAGGCTCATCTGTCGCGTAACGCCGAC
>JAAESQ010000380.1 GCA_024229275.1 bacterium
CCTGAGATACCTCCCCGCTGGAGAGCATCTGTTGATTCTCACGATCGATGGAAGACAGCTGCACAAGAGCATCACGATCGAGGATGAAAGACGGACCGTGGTTGAGGTCAGTTTCATGCACGGTGATACACCGTTCATCATCTCGACCGAGCCCGAGTAGGGCTGGGAAGGCAGGACGGCTATTCGGGACGAACGGCTATGCGGCCGGACGGCCCGGAAGCAGGGCGCAGGGCACAGGTGACAGGAAACAGGCTGACAGACAAAGCAAGAATCTGTTGTGTTCTTACCTCTGACTCCTAGCGCCCGATCATTCTTTCAGGGCGACGGCAGGATGGATACGAGTTGCGCGCAGGGCTGGGACGCAGCATGCGGCACAAGCAACGGTAACCAGTGCAATGCTGACAATCGTCAATACAGCTGGGTCGAGAGGTCCGACGCCGTAGAGCTGACTGGCGACCGCGCCACGCAGCGCCGCGACCAGTAGGAGACCCGCCGCCAGTCCGGATGCTACGATGCCCACACCTTCGCTCATGACAAGCTGAAATACTCGGGAGCGACTGCTTCCCAGCGACAGACGAATGCCGATCTCACGGGTGCGTTGTGTTACAAGATATGCAAGGACGCCGTAAAGACCGACCGCGGCCAGGAACAGGGCGACGCTGGCAAAGAACCCAGTGAGCGCCATGGATGCGCGTCGTGCCAGCAGCGATCCAGCAAGGCGCTCGGTCAGAGGCATCACGTTGGACAGGGGCATCTCTGCATCTATCGCAGCGAGTGAACTTCGAAGAGGCTCGACGAGCAACCGGAAGTCACCATCACTTTTGATGATGAAAGAAACATCGCTCTTCGGCCTTTGGTCATAGACGAAGAAGCAGGTGCCAATACGGTCGCTGACATCGATCACACCGCGCAGGCTCATCTGTCGCGTAACGCCGACAATCGTGTACCACCTGGTGTTCTCATCGGTACGCAGCGGATCATCTCCGTCCTGTGGAAAAGTCATTCTCTTCCCGATCGCAGATTGATTGGGCCAGTATTCAGCCGCTAGCGCATCATCGATGATCATCACCCAGGGCGCGTCAAAGGTGTCACTCTGCTCAAAGAAGCGGCCCTCGTGAAGGCGAACACCGAGCGATTCAAAAAAACTCGGGCTCACCGAGACTTGGTTCCATGAGAGGGGCGCTTCACCGGGTGCTGGTGGGCGCCCTTCGACGAGCATCACGCCGTCTGAGAAGCTTCCTCCAAAAGGAAGCGTGTCGGAGAGAGCTACGCTCTCGACACCCGGGAGAGCGCGCACAGTGGTGAGCGCGCGCTCCGCGAATCCCCTCACGTCTTTCGCTTTCGGATAAGTGGACTCGGGCAGCATGACCGAAGCCGTCAGAACACCGTTGGGCTCGAACCCCGGGTCGATTGAAAGCACCTCGCGGAAGCTGGCGAAGAGAAGCCCTGCACCGATCAGCAACATGAACGCCGTCGCTACCTGGATAGCCACCAACACGCGACGCGTGAGTTGAGCGCGACGCCCGGCTGTTGAACTGCGTCCCTCTGCGCGGAGTAGCAAACTTGTGTTCACCCGCATCACATAGACGACGGGAATCAGGCCGAGGACCAG
>JAAESQ010000381.1 GCA_024229275.1 bacterium
CCGCAGATACTGGATGCGACGCAATCGCCCTTCCAACACCATCGACGAGTGCGATTTCTATGACCAGGTCTTGGTCCTCTAAGAAGGGACGGAAGGCATCGAGATTGTGGGTGATTGCCAACATTGAAACGAACGACCCGGCGTCGCGCAAGCCCCTCACAAGATCAACGATCTCGTGCTCAGTATTCTCGTCAAGCGATGACGTAGGTTCGTCGGCGAGAACGAGCTCCGCATCCCCCGTTGCCATGGCGAACATCGCCCGCTGTTGCTGGCCTTGACTCAGCTGGAAAGCGTAGCGGGAGTGCAGAGGGGCACTTTCGTTGTCGGTCAATACCACCGCCGCAAGACGATCCCGCACAACCTGCAGGTCGTGCTCCGTCAAACGCCAGCTGTTTGCATCCCAAGTCTCGCGCAACTGCCATCCGACAGGCAACGACGGATGGAGATGGGAAGTCGGTTCCTGAAAGATCGCCGCGATACTACCTCCGAGGCATTGTTCCAGAAGCTTGCTGTCGTAGCCATCTGGTCCGAGGATCAGGTGATCTCCAAAACGCACCGTCCCCGTTACCTCGAACACATCCTCTGGGAGCAGTCCAAGAATGGCCTGAAACAGTAGACTCTTGCCGACGCCAGAGCGTCCGGTCACGATGCCATATTGCCCGGCAGCAAGTTGGAATGAGACGTCGGACAGGAGCAATCGTCCATCACCAGTTCGCCTCACACACAGTTCCTCGATCTCGAGCACCATGAGGGTCTCGCGCTCACCTGGGTCACGCGACGCCACATGATTTCCCTCGTGCTGCATGGCCGGTTCACTCATGATCACCCGCCGAAGGTTTCGCGCCGGCAAACAGGCGATCAAACAGCAGCGCCTCATCCTTGCGGTCTGACGAATATGTCCGCACGAGGCCTCCGAGACCATCACCCGCCATCAAGAAACCCACAATCGCAGAAACGATGAATGCCATTGGAAACGCGAACAACCACCAATCGTCGAGAAATAAAACCGCCTGCTTTGCCTCCGGCGTTGTCAGCAGTTGAGCCAGACTATGGTAAAAGCCGCGTCCCAGCTTTGCCGTGCCGATGCTGAAGAGATAGCCGAGACTGACCTCAAAGAGCAGAGCGAGACCGGCAAGATGGGTCGCCAGGATGGCAATCTCGGGGAAGGCATTCTTGTAGACAATGTGGTACCAAATGACACGTGACAGCGGGACTCCGTTCGAGAGAGACGCGTCGATGAAATCTTGGCGACGGAAGTAGGCAATCTTGTCGGCGACGAGATTGGCCATCGCCGACACCAACCACACACCGATGCCGAGTCCGATGATCAGCGACCGCAGCGTCGACTGCCATTCGGGTGCAATGAGCCCCTGCTGCAGCAATCGACCAATCCACAGCGATGCGAATGCGGCTACGATCATCATTCCGAACAGAAGTGGCAGCGTATCCAACGAGGCAACGACAGCCCGCACGTACCGTCCCCACCAATAGCGTTCCGAAGCCACTCCGAGCGGAATTCCGAGCACAAGTATGGCTACCAATGCGGTCGTCACAACGATGTACGAGTTCCTGCAGCCTTGGACGATCAGGGCAAGCATGTCAACGCCGTCGCCATTCGTGCCGAACGGATGCCGAAAACTCGGCGCTTGAGCGGCGGTCACCCCTTGCTCCGGCTGCCACGACGGCTCCGCTGTCACCAAGCTTCCGAGGCACGCCACCATCACCGGCAACAACAGTAGTAAGGCGATCGCCAACCTACGCTGCCGTGTCCGCCACGCTACGTGAATGAGCAGGAGAGGAGCAGCGACAATCAGTCCGACACACTTCGACGCCGCGACGTACCATGGCCCCCAACTGGTGAGTCGTCCACTCACGGACAACAGGACCACAACAATCGCTACTAAAGGCGCAATGAGGACGATCCACGGCCAGAAGAGGAAGGCGAGGAAGCCCCAGAATCGCTTCGAATCGCTCATCGCTACGCATCTCCCGCGAGGGCCCGGGGATCGAGCAGTAGCTTGCTACCGCGGGTCAGCAACTCACACAGGCGAACAATCAATATCGCTATCAGCACGACGGCAAGTACTCGCGGCTCGTCGCGGTAGGCAAGCCCATCAATCAGCATGTCCCCTAGACCCGGTAGCACGAAGACCTTCTCAACCAGAATCGCCATCCCGACCA
>JAAESQ010000382.1 GCA_024229275.1 bacterium
GCGCGGCAAGGGTGGCTGGTGGATAGTTTGTGCCGATCTTGCCCTCGATACCCGCCAGGCAATTCGCTCATTCCTCAAAACCCCAGCTTTTGTAGCGACAACCGTGCTGATCCTCGCGCTCGGAATCGGAGTCAACACCGCGATCTTCAGTGTTCTGAAAGCTGTAGTACTCCAACCGTTGCCCTATCCCGAACCCGACAGGCTTTTGACGGTCTGGACACCGCAAGTCGGATACGATTTCAATCCCATTTCCACGCCAAACTTCCTCGATTACCTTGCACAGAACGACTCATTCGAAGCATGGGGCGGCTACACCCGTGGCAATGTAAACCTGGCGACCGAGGAGAGACCAGAACGCATATCGAGCATCCAGTGCACAGCCGGTGTACTCGAAGCCCTGGCAGTTCAGCCCGCTCTGGGGCGACTCTTCACTGCCGATGCTCAAGCTGTTGATGGTGAAAAGGTCGTGCTACTGAGCGATCGAATCTGGCGTGTTCAGTTCGACAGCAATCCCGATCTCATCGGCCAACCGATCACCATCGACGGTATCGGCCACACCGTGCTTGGAATCATGCCAGGCGATTTCGAATTCCCGAGCGTCTTCTTCAGGTGGGACGCTGATCTTTGGTTTCCGCTCGCTCTCGTTGCTGATGAGAACGATCGCGATTCCCACTGGCTTTGGACGATCGGCAGATTGAAGGATGGTCTGAGTATCGACCAGGCGCAGGCCGAATTCGACTCCATCGCCACCGATCTCGCTGAGCAATACCCGGAGGCGAACTCTCAACGTATCGCCAGGATTGTGTCGCTAACTACTCTGGTGGTCGGCATCTTTTCGGACTGGATCTGGATCCTGATGGGGGCGGTCGGGCTCGTCCTCCTCATCGCTTGCGCCAACGTGGCGAGCCTGCTCATGGCTCGGGGAGTGAGTCGACAGACCGAGGTTGCCGTTCGCATGTCGATCGGTGCCGGGAGAATTCACCTGATTCGTCAGATGTTGACTGAAAGCTTCGCGCTTACAACGACTGGAGGAGTCCTGGGACTGCTGCTCGCTTGGTGGGGAGTGGGCCTGCTGCGGGGAGTGATTCCAGCAGGTATTCCTCGGATAGAAACTGTACAGATCGATGGGTGGGTCCTCCTCTTTTCACTCGCCATCACACTGATAACCGGCCTTGTTTTTGGCCTCGTACCCGCTTTCTCTGTCTCTGGAGTCGATCTCACCAGCTTCCTGCACCAGGGAGGGCGACCGGACCGCGCTCTCGGAAAAAGGAAGAATAGCTTCCTCAGCGCTCTCGTTATGGTCCAATTTGCTTTGGCTTTGGTGCTCGCCAATGGCGCCTTCCTGATGTGGAAGAGCCTGGAAGAAGTGGTCGGTTCGCCGGAACTGTATGAACCACAGCGCGTATTGATGGCCGGCATTTCGCTGCAGGGCCCGACCTACGAGAAGATCGAACAAAGGAATCTCCTGTGGGCCGACCTGCTCGAGAGGGTGCAGTCGCTACCGGGTGTGGAGCACGCCAGTGCCTGCTCACAGTTGCCGTTCAAATACGGCAGCAGCGGCTCGATCCTCGCTGAGGGAGAGGAATTCGACCCAGAAATTGACAGATCGCTGACTGCCTTCACGTGGGCAACCGGCGACTATTTCCAGGCGATTGGTACGACACTGCTCTCTGGCAGAAAACTCGAACCACAAGATGCAGACAGCGCAAAGATGCGTCTTGTCGTCAACCGGACATTAGCCGAACGGTACTGGCCAGGCGAGAGTGCGATCGGCAAACGACTGCGGTCCAACACGGTTCCGCAGTGGTTCGAAGGAACCGTAGTCGGAGTGGTCGACAATTTCCGACAGTGGAGCTTGGAGTCAAAGGTATATCCGGAGATCTTCTTCCCCTTCGATCTCCATACTAGGAACGAGAGATGGCTGACGATCCGCACCAGCGGTGATCCAATGTCGCAGATTGCCGCGATCAGGCAGGAGCTGGCAGCTCTCGACAGCAGCGTCCCGCTCTCCGACATCCAGACTGGCGACCAACTGTATGATTTGTCTTCCTCCTCAAGGCGTTTTTCGACCCTTCTCTTTGGTTTGTTTGCCCTGCTCTCTCTGATCCTTGTAGCTACCGGGATCTACGGTGTGATGTCTTTCTTCGTAACCCAACGAACACACGAGATTGGGGTCCGGGTTGCGTTGGGAGCTGAGGTAAAGACGGTCCTCAAGCTGGTGATCGAGCGCAGCTTACGTCTCTCCCTGGCTGGAATCGGGTTGGGAGTGATCATAACCGTGCTCACGTCCAGAGTCATCGAAAGCATGCTCTACCAGGTGAGTCCGCTTGACATCGTATCGGGCCTCCTGACGATCCTCTTCCTTCTCTTAGTCGGGCTGTTGGCTTCTGTCATCCCCGCCATCAGAGCTGCCAGTGTGGATCCGATCAGAGCCCTTCAGGCTGATTGATCCGGACTTCTCATGTGATCCCATAACGCGTCCTCCGGGGTAGTGAACGCATCGGTGAGTGTCCGCCGCTGATGCAAGTTGTTCGCCGCACACATTGGCGATGCCGTGGCATACTCGAAATGCAGTGAAGATCGTCGCAGTTGTGGGCACGAAGAAAGTCGATGGTGTTGTCAACACCCTCTGTAATGAGGTGTTGCGAGGTGCGGCAGATAGCGGCGCTTCCGCCTACAGTGTCAACCTTTACGATCATCACATCGAGTACTGCGTCGGCTGCTGGCGTTGTTTCGAAACGGATCGTTGCCGTCATGAGGATGATTTCGAGGCCGTTTACGGCATGGTTGAGTCAGCAGATGTAGTCGTTCTTGGCAGTCCGGTCTACATAGGCAACGTGTCGGCGATCATGAAAAACTTCTTTGATCGTCACAACGGATTTGCTATCTACAACCCCGAGGACGCTCCGGATCTTCACAGACTTCCATTCTGGTCGAAGGTCAGCCGTGTACGCTCCGAGATCAAGCGTTTCGGGCCGCGGGACGAGTCCATGCGGGGCAAGGGTTATGTGCTCGTCTCAGCGTCGACACTTCAGTTTCCCTATACGTTTCTCACCGGTCAGAGCCGACTTGCGCTCGCGGCGATGGGTGCATATGTCAGGCGCGTCGGTGGTGTCGTTCGAGCACGAATTATGTATACGGACACGTTGGTCAGATTCCAGACTGGCAAAAGACAACGCATGATGGCAAAGGCCTATCGGGCCGGTCAAAAGGTCACCCAGCGCGCACACCGGACATTTGCCAAATCTCGCTAGCACAACCGACTGCTACCCCCAACCCGCATCGCTAGTCCCGGTTATCTTCACCGATCGTTGCCGCCGTCCTGACGGTCGTAGGGGTTCCTGAAAGCAAGAATAGCTCTCAATGTGCTCGAGCTGGCGGAGCATTTCGGCTACGTCATAGGGGAATCCCCCATTGACGAAGTAGGCTTCCCGGAATGCACGGTTGCGATCGGAGTCGTACGGGGTGAATGCCCAGGAAACGTCGCCGGGGTATTTCACGTCCATGTCGAGCATCATCGCGGGCTGGGCACAGTGATGGTTGAATGAATCAAGGTCGATCCAGCGAACCTCAGGAGTTCGCGATGTCTTGAAATAGGCTCGCAGGTTCTCAGTATCGAAAACGATGCTCCATTGAGTGTAGCCATGAAGATCCGGGTGATAGATCTTCCACAGCGTGTCGAAGGCGTATGCGATCGCGTTCTCTGTGGCTACGGGAGGAAAACTCTCCACTCGATCCGCAGCTCGGCAGAACCGCCGTACGGAGTTGTCAAAATCAGAGTAGTAACCGGTTTCTCTTCTCAACTCCCATGATGTGCAGGAGGAAGCGTACTTGGTGTTCGTGAGAGCAGCTGTGCACAGATCAGGTCCCGTGTGGACCACCATCCGGCCGTTCAGGAACTCGATGACAGCGACGTCTCCGAAGCGATCCACCAACAGATGATGGTCAACGGTGTAGTTGCGGACCAGCGCACCTGTGGCGATGACGTCAGCCACCGTTTCACAGGTGTCGAGGATGTACTGCGGCCACATCCAGTCGAGCGGCGGACGATGGTCGGACTGCTGATTGACCGTGTCGTCGAGCCGCATGGTGCTGAAGGCGAGCCCGCGCTCGTTCATTCCTGCCCAGGCGTGCTGGTAGCCGATCAACGAGAATGAAATACTCGCGTACTTCGCAGTCCACTCAGCGTACGCGCCTGTGGTGCTCGGATTCAGTCCCGTCTTCATTACGCCTCGGCGATTGATGAAAATCATGCCGGGGCTATAGCCCGACCAGTCATAGTTGGTGGCGAAGATCGCCTGGCCGGCATTGTCGAGTACCAGCGACGAGCAGTCTTCAACCTCCGCTTCCGGCGGATCGGGTCTGGGACTTTGCCTGCTCGAGGCGCACGTCGCGGTAATAACCAGCAACGAAGTCGCTGCCACCGAGAGGCGTTTGGTCATTCGGCTCATTCTCGTTCCCCCGGGAACTCTCTGTTCCCGTTAGAGGTCGCGAGTTGTCGACTTCCTTCGCTTGGAACCCTGATCAACCCATTCTGAGCACTGCTACTCCGTGATCGCGGCGGAAACTCAAGGACTCGTGGAGTTCATCCCCACGAAGGTGCCGTCATTGCGCCGGCATAGGATCCGCATCAGGGTGGCGAAACGAACACCGGTGTGTTCTCCTGCCCCGGCAACTAAAAAGACAGTTGGGAAGCCGATGGAATGGATGCGGACCTTGCGTTTGCCATCACGGCCAATGGTGTTGAGAGAGTCAACTGATCGTACAACACTGTCGATCGATTGACCTGAGAACTCGTCTCCCAGTACGTAGATCGAAATCCGGTGGTCGGGATTGGCGAAGGCGCGGATTGCACGGGTAATGCCTTCAACCGGGCTCGAGTTCGAAAACGCGCTCCACGTCCGCAGACGAGAAATAACTGCTTTGCGCCGTCCCGGTGTATCGGGAATCCACTTCCCTGCGTACTGCGAGTACATGTATTCGCCCATGTCGTTCATCACTTGCATGCCCTTGACTTTCGGGTAGGCGTCGAGGACCTGCGTCATTTTCTCCACCACAGCCGGCCACGCATATTGACGCATCGAGCCGGAGGTGTCGATGACGAAAATGATGTACTCGCTGTCGATCGGAATGCCTCCGACTGCAGCGTCCCGTTGTTGCCGCCTGTGGCTTTGGTCAAGCAGGCGCCGCATTTCTTCGCTGAGATCTTGCTGCGCGGCCAGCATGCGACCCTCGAGGATGTCCTGAACTTCTGAAAGCTCGTGGCTCGCGGCGTACTCTCCACGGACTTCTTCGAGATCGCCGCGCAGGCGCGCGATCCCCTCCTGTTCGGTCGAAAGTTGCTGACGACGGGAACGGAGTCTCCGATCGAAAATCACCGTCTCGCCGCGGATCTCGTACAGCTCATCCTCGAGTCGGGCAATCTGGCGGTCGAGATCGATCCGTGCCTTTTCGATTGTCACGGGTTCCCCGAGTTTGGTCAGCACAAGCAACAGCACAATCGCGCCGAATCCGCAGCACACGACGTCGAGAAACGAGAGTGAGAAAACCTGAAAGTCTCGGCGTTTCTTCATGGCCAATCCTGAGAGATGCTCATGAACGACCCATGGCTCAGCATCGCGACTTTCCAGAACGAACTCGCCGCCATCGGATCCCCTTCCATTGGAAAGAGGATCACATTCACCGGGATACCGCTCGGCAGTCGTTCCACGGCGCGTTCAAAGAGTCGCACCCGTTGCTTTGGAGAAACTGTCGTCGACCGTGCAGGTCTATGACCCACAGTCGGCAGACCATCAGTCAACAGGATGATGTTGTCAGGACGCGGATTCAACTGCGAAGCAACGGAAAGCGCTTGGTACAGGCTCGTGCCCTTGCTGGGTACAACCGCGCGCAGAGCTTGGACAGCGCCATCCATAATCTCTCGGTCACCACCGTCGAGCCAATGACCGCGGGTGTCGGGAAGCACGGGGGAAACCTCGGTATTGAAACTGTAGATCTGGAATCGGCTATCGCGCGGGATCTGGGTGGTCAACCAGTCGACGGTAGCCAAGTTCTGTTGCCATTTGGCCGCGCGAACCTTTTCGCTGTCGGGCAGGTTGCGCCGGCGGATAACGTTCACCAACGTGCTGCCGAGCATTGAAGCCGAAGCATCGACCAAGAAGAGTATGCGCTTGCCGCCCACCTTGAGGCCGGTGAGATACTGGCGATCGCCGTCACCAATGTAGCTGCGAACTCTGTCCCCCGGAGTCTCCTGTGAGGGCAACGAGGCTGACAGACGACGAGCGTCTTCCTCCAGTGAACGGAGATCGGCCTGGAGCTGGTTGATGTGCTCTCTGCGGGACAGAGTCGAGGCCTCATACGTGGCGAGTTCGACGCGAATCTCCTTCAGAGTCTCAATCATCCGTCGCGCGAGACCTTGCGTCAGTGCTCGCTCCTCGTCAGTTTCTGTGACGGTGTTGCGGAGCTCAACGAGATTCCGATGTCCTTCGAGGACTTCACTCTCCAGGCGATCGACCTCTCCCTGAAGATCTGACGTGACAGTCGTCTTCTGGTGGCGAACCGAACCATTGATGATCATGAAGAGCAGGATCACGGCGCCCAGGCCGCAGGTCATAGCATCCAGGAATGAAAGTCCAATCGGATTGACGCTGCGGGTTGCCATCTCAATCCGCCATCGAGACGAGAATAGCCTCGGTCGAACCTACCCGGAGCCGGTCGCCAGTCACAAGTTCAGTCGGGCCATCAATCGGTTCATCGTTAACGTAGATCGAGGTGAGTGAGTTGGCGTCGACCACGGCCCTGCCGCGATCGATCCGAACCTGGGGCTGTCGCTCACGCATCAAATCTGAGCTGCCGCCGTTGTCCGCGGAATCGGAAACGGGGACCATCAACGGTTGGCTGGACAGTCGATGTGCGACACCGTCGATGACGAGGTGGGTCGGTGCGTCTGCGACAGCGGAGTCGCTCCTTACCGCATGCACAGCGATTGTCTTCGGGGCCGGTCTGGTTGCGTCGTAACCAGGGAGTCGGGTGACCAGTCTTAGCTGAGGACCTGTTGAGCAAATAATGCCGGCCCCATCCAGTGCTGCACTACCCACCGCCATTGGATGCAAAGCAATGACCTCTATGTCTTTATGGCCGGAGATCAACGCCTGCAGGCCCGGCAACGCCGCCGCGCGATCACTGAGAAGTAGAGTTGTCTCGTGAGCAATACTCTGCCGATGCACCAGATTGCACACATCGTCGTACGGTCGTTTTGCTGCTTCCTCCAATTCACGACGCTCAAGCTCGATCGTGTGTCTTCGATCTCCCGACGAAATCGCAATTTCAACCGACTCACGATCGGTGAGCGCGGCCAAGTGTTTGTGGAGCTGGGTGTAGAGGATCTGTTCGGTGGTTGCTTGGTGTAAGGGATCGAAGCGTGTCGTTCGAACGAAGTGCTGGGCAATGGTGCGGGCCCAGAGGTCGTAGAGATCGACGAGTCCTACTCGCGAGTCCTCATAGACACCCCGACGAACAATGTCCTCGCCATGCTCAATCTCCGTAACGACTACGCGATGAAGATGAAAGTCGAGATGAAGACAGTGCCTCCGTGTCTCACGATTTGAAGTTGCAGCGACCGCAAGATCGACAAGGCCGCGAACCGGCATCGCACACGCTTCAGCGACTCCCAGGAAGAGGCCAAGTTGTTTGGCGGAGTAGACCCCGGGCACTGCGACGATGACTTCATTCGCTAGACGTCCAGAGGCCTCCCAGAGCTGCGAAAGGTGAGCGTGGGCGAGGTCTGCGGTCCTGAGGTGTCGCGGGTAGGGACGTCCAAGCTCCGCAGTACCGAGATTCTGCCAGAACTGACTGTGCAGGCGACGAGGCTTGAGGCGGGCGTTTCTTGCCGCGTCAAGCCCAACCTGGAGATGGTCACCGTCGACTACGGCAAGACCGGGGCTCGCTGGCGAGACCTGGCCGCGGTCACTCACACTGACGATCCCTGAATCCACCAACTCGAAGGCCAGGCGCTCCATTGTGTCAGCTGACCCCGCGCTGGCCTACCCCTGCGACTCCGGCTTGCAGGTGGCGAATGAGATGCGTATCTACATAGCTCTCAGTGTCGAGCACCAGGCGCTCTTGACGAAGTTGCAGCTGGTGCAGCAGAAACATCAGTACGATCGAGATCAGAAGCGCGATGAAGGTCGAGTTGAAGGCGACTCCGAGATTCCGAGTGACGCCGGTGATGTCTCCTTCGACGGCTCGGTGAGCCTGACCGAGGGCCGTACCGATGCCGCGTACCGTTCCGATGAATCCGATCGAAGGAATCGCCCAGGCAATGTAGCGCACCATGGCGAGTTCAGAGTCGAGACGTTCCGATTCAGTTTCGGCGGTGCTGCGAGCTGTGTCCGAGGCATCCTGGATGCTGCCTGTCGCTCCGAAACGGTGAAGAGCTGCGAGCAGCGCACGCGGTAGGAGCAAACGTCTTTTGCCTAAGGACAGCGCTTCGATCTGACGAGCGTACTCGCGTGAGTCTTCAGGCAAAATGCGCATACCCTCCGCAGTCGGGACCAAATCACCTTCCAAGAGTTTGCTCTCGCGCGCTGTGGTGATCCCTTTCGAGGCCATGATTGCGATCGCCCACAGCATGAGAACGAAACACGCCTCTTGTTCAAAGTCGCGCACAATCACCCATACCGATCGCTCCTGGACATACTCCGGATCGGCAGCCATACGAGACGACTGCTCGGCCGTAAAGAGGTCCGCCTTCGGTCGTACGACAGTCACATAGATCGCGTGGACGATGATGAGAGCAACCACTAGCGAGGCGAGCTGAAAGACAAAATCGATGGAGTCATTGCGACGCATAACAACCTCAGATATCGGTCGGAAACGCGACCGCGCTGTCCGACGGGAGTTTCTCGGTCGGTTGGAAATCCTTCAGTGGAGTGTCGCGGTCCTCAGTTGCCTGTGTTTCAGCAGCAGGCGCACTTCCCCCCACCACTCCCAATACCAGCGCTATTGCCAGTGCGGTAAGAATGATCAGTGTCTTCGCGATGACTCTCATGCGTGACTCTCTTTCATTGTGCGTTTCGTGCGATCCGAAAACCGACATCAGGACGCGCCGAATCTCCATAATCACGAAAACTAAGACGCAGCTCCGTCACCGTGGTGTCCATCCAACTCGCACCCCGAATCACATGGTATGCACCGGTAAGCGGACCTGAGGGATCCTTCTCGACGGAGCCTGGAGTCGTTGGGGCGAGGGCATAGAGATCCTGAACCCACTCCGATACGTTCCCGCCGAGATTAAAGATTCCGACGGCGTTGGCCTGGAAGCTACCGACGGGTGCCGTTGCCGGATAACCGTCGCGATAGTTCGGAAGCGATCCGTCCAGGGTTTTGGCCGCCGAGAGATCACCGTAGTTCCCACCCTCTAGCGGAATCGGCAGTGCATTGCCCCAGCCGTATTTCTGCTCATCCGTCGTCGAGGCTGCACGCGCGGCGAGAGCCCATTCAGCTTCGGTGGGAAGGCGATAGCCGTTCGGCATTGGCCTGCGCGCCACAAGGGTTCCTCCGCGCTGAATATAGACCGGTGGCAAACTCATCTTCTGGCTCAGCCAGTTGCAGTAGAGCGCGGCATTCTGCCAGGTCACGTTGACCACAGGATGATGATCGATCTCCAGATTCTGACCGCCGAAAGCCCCGGACATATGAGCGCTCTTGAACTCTCGAAATTCCTGATTCGAGACTTCCCGTACTGCCAAGTAGAACGCTTTGGTGATTTCGACATCGCGGAGAACCTCGTTGGCCCGCCGTCCGGGTTCTCGACGTGATGCGCCCATCGTCATGCGGCCCGGCGCCACCAGGATCATCTCCACACCCTGAGGCGACTCCACTCGCTTGGGAAGGCCGGCCGGCCCCTCTTCTCGGAGGTCGGCGCGGACCGACTGCGGGATACCGACTTGTGGTGTGACCACCGTACGGAAGGGGACATAACCTTCGAGCTGGATCACTATCTCATGGGGTTGAGTGTCCAGTTCCAGGCGCTGCTCGGTCTTACCCTTGGGCACGCCGTCTATCAGAACCTCGGCCTGGGGTGGTTGCGAGCTGATGATCACCTCACCTGTCAAAACCTCCATGGTCACATTCAGACTGGTCAGCTTTCCGGCGCCGACGCTGACTGTGGTCGAGTAGGTGCTGTGACCCGAGAGTGAGAGCTTGAGTTCGTGATGGGTATCCGGTCTCACGTCGATCTGAATCGGGGTCGTGCCGCGAAACTCGCGATCAATGGTGACTGTGGCGCCATCCGGTGCCGATGTCACCGCGAGCTTGCCGTCGAGTGGCACGAGTTGCACCGTACCGAGGTCAACCATCTCGCCGGTGGTGACCTCCATGCGTCGCGTATAGGGTTTGAACCCGCCGCGCCTGATTTCGACGACGCGACTGCCGGACTCCACCTCGCCAGTCAACGGTGTTGTTCCGAAGGACTCTCCGTCCAGCAAGACCGTGGCGCCTTGTGGGTTTGACGCTACTGCTATCGGCGCCCAGTTTGGCTCGAGGTCAATCTCGAGCGTAATCGGTTCCGCCCCAGGCTTGACTTCGAGATCGTTGGCGTAGGGCAGATGGAGAGGGGCTCGAAGCTCGACACTATGGAATCCAGCGCTGAGCTGATGATTGTCGACGGGAGTCGTCCCAATCTCAGTGCCGTCCACAAAGACCGTGGCGCCGTCCACAGGACGCGATCGGATCGCCAACGACGCTCCCAGCGGCTGTAACTCAAACTGCACGACCGGCGGGGTCTGAGGCCCTACTACCAGCTCAGTCCGCAGATCGAGATAACCGGGATGTTCGGCCCCAACTGTGTAGGTTCCCGGACGCAGCAGATATCGGCCGCCAATTTTGAGCGCTAGGCCGCCCTCGACATCGATCTTCTCCGCACCTGGAAGCGTCTCGACTCGTACGGTGTGGGCCGTCATGACAAACCATGCGCCGGCGGCGAGCAACGCAAGAACGGCGAGTGCAGTGATGAGTCGCAGCCTTATGCGATACCTTCTTCGCGGTGGAGGTGACTGCCAACGAGGACTGAAGGGAATCGGAGTGACCGTCATCTCCCCGTCTCGGGAAGCTGCTGTCATGGGGACCTGATTCGGTGATGTCACGGAGTTCCGGACTTCGACTGTGACCAGCAGGTTGCCACCCTTGAGCCGAAACCAGATGTGCGTTGACGCCGCACTCAGTTCATCGCCTTCAGCGATCCATCGCGAAGTGTTGAGAGGAAGTCCGTTGACTGTGACATCTGGAGTGGGCTGAGAGGGATCGGCCGGCTGGACAAAGAAGTCGCCGTTCTCGAAACCGATGTAGGCAACTGTCGTGGGTGAGTCGACCGTCGGCAGCGCAACTTCTGATCCTTCACCTCCAATGGACAGAGGGAGATCGTCGATCGCATAGGATTTGGCCTGCCCGTCGCGATTGACGATTACCGAGTTCACAGGGCCTCCCGGCATTGGATCACGAGCGGCTTGTGAGGTGATTTGGGAGTGACCTCGAGCCGCTTCCGCACGTCGCGATACCCGTCACGGCTTCCCACGACTGTGTAGGTCCCCGGTCGCAGGTCCAGCTCGCGGCGTTCGAATCTCCCTTGTGGACCAACTTTGTAGATCACGACGTCGGTCAGATTATCGCTTTCGATCACAACCCGTATCGGCCGCGAAGCCTCCTCGAGAACTGCCTGGAGGGTGGAGATCTGGGTCTCGAGCCTTGCTCCGGTGAGTTTTACAGCACGGGCTTGCTCAAGCACAGAACTCGCTTCCTCAAAGACTGCAGGCGATGACAGGCGACCAGGATTGCGGGCGTGATACTCGAGACGCTCGTCGAGTTCGGCTCGGACATCTGAGCGCTCACGACCGCTCAGGGCCGCTGCCACAGTAGGATCAAGCGCCAAGACCTTGGCGTAGGTCCTTTCGGCCTCGCGCCATTGCTCGGTCTGCTCCATTTCAACTGCGCGTTGAATGCCGGCGGCGAGCGTATCTCGTCGCTTACCTGCGGCGATCCGCACACGAGCGTCAGCGATCTCTGGCGCGTTCGGTCTGAGCCGGGAGGCTCGTTCGAAGGCTGCCTCGGCTGCTTGCCACTGGCGCCGCTCCAGCGCCACAAGCCCATCTGACATTGCTCGGACGTAGGTCCGCTCCTCTTCGGAAGGTCCCTGTGTCGGCACGGACGGACGGGACGCAGGTGTCGTTGTGGTGGCAACGACAAGCTCAGGGGTGGCGGTCGGCGGAATCGTGGCCACCGGCGTCGGCTTGTCGATCGGTGCGAGAGCCACGACTTCAGGGTTGTCGCTGGTGCCCCCTACACTCTGCCGATCTTGCCATTTCGGCAGTATCAGGAAGACAGCGGCGAGGGCTGCAAAGAGCACACCGAAGAGAACGACAAAGGCAAAGCGCCCCTGTAGTTGCGATCTGTTCTGCCTGTGAGATCGGCTATCCGACATTGAGTCCCGACTGGCAGCCGGAATACGGGGGGGAGGTTGCAACCGCGGCGGCTCCTCACGATCGTTCATAGCTCAAAGGGATTCCGAATGTCGTCGGCCCGGTGCGGAACTCTCACCTTCCGGTCCTGGGGCAGCCGGTTGGTTCAAATCCTGAGGCAAACCAGTTTCGGTGGCCCAGATCTCCTGAAGTAGGCGTCGCCATTCCTGAAACTGGGTTTCAGCTGTACCGGTCAAACGATGGGTCTGTCCCTCAACCTGGATGACGATGGGTTCGAGTTCGGTCTCCACTGACCCGCCAAGTTCACGCAGCGCCTCGGCATGGATCTTTGCTTGTTCTGAGGTCGCCATTCCTGCGTGGATCGCTGCCAAACCGCCGAAGACCGCGAGGTCACGCACGACGGCAGTGGAGTGCGATCCCGTATCGGTGAGAACGGCGCCGAGGATAGCCAAACCGCCGAGGATTTTCTGCGTCATGGCCTTGCGCTTGAGCGCACGATAGGCTCTTTCTTCTTCATATGTGTACTTACGCCAGCTGTCGTAGGGTCCTGTCATCCTCTCGAAGTAAGCGGCATAGTACTGGTCGAGCGTGTCCACGAAGAGGTTTTCGCTGCCGCGAATGCCATCGATGCGCCGCATCATCGGATCGTCGTTGGCCGGAAGGCGGGTTGTGGACACTCGGCCCTTACGATCAGTCGTAAGGTAGTTCCCAAACGGAACCGGGGCGACATTCGCCGCAAACTGCATTCGAGACACCTGGCGAATAGTGTTCAGCTGCTTCGCTTTGAATCTTTGCCTCGCCTTGAGGATGTCGTTTGAGATCTCGTTGTACAACGATTGGTAGGGATCCGACTTACCCCTCTCAGTATTCACGTAGACGAATCCATCTGCCTCGCCACGGTAGCGTCGATCGAACCACTCGCGACCAGTGGCGTCAACCGCCTGCACGTCGAGGGCCAGTCTCATGCCAGTCGAGACAAGAATCGTCGCCGAGACCTTGAGATCCGTGAAGCCGTGATCACCAGGCAGAACTCTCACCGCACCCCATTGTCCTGTGGCCTGCATGGTATTCATCAGCCGAATGGCCAGGAATCGGGCTTCAGCCTCGCGGAGTTCGGGAAAGACGTCTTCCGGGAGTTCTTCACCTTCGGCTGGCAATCCCGGATCGAAAACCTTGATACCAACATCGATGAGTTGATCCTGAGGGATCTCTCCGGTCGCCTGAATCGCCTGGATCATTTCGGCGTGGGCGGTTGGCGTCTCCAGGGATGCACATCCGGTCGCCAGAAACCCGAGCGCTAACAGCAGCGGGATCACCAACCTTATCCTTCGGCTGCTCAGTAAGGGTTGCTGCTCCATTTCAGTTCTGCCCGGAGCCGGAGATCGACGCCTTGTAGCGTCGGTACTCGTCCCACAGTTTCTCGCGCAGTTCAGGATCCTCCTCTGCCATCGCAGCTTCTCGCAGCTGACGGGCCACGATGTCATCATCGGAGCCGTCGCCTACGTCGGCAGGAACTTCGGATGGGCTTTCCCCTCCAGGTCCCGAGCCTCCTCCCGCTGACCCACCGGAATCGCCATCCTCTTCACCAGTCGTGCGTGAGCCATTCTCCGCGGTACCGCCAGTTCGGTTCGACGATCCGTCGTCACAGGATCCGGAGCCTGAAGTAGATCCGTCACCCGAAGCTGGGCCACCCGCTCCTCCCTGAGCCGCCGCCTCGGCGGCGAGACGATTCAGCTCCTCACGCATGTGCTGGTCGAATGCTGACAACGAGGCGTCGAGTTCGCCCTCAAGTGCCGCCGCCGACTCATCTGTCGATGCAGCAGTACCCGATGGTCTTTCGCCACCGGCAAAGTTGCCGCCGGGAGAACCTTCGCCAGAAGACTCAACGGCTCCACCACTCCCTGATCCACCAGGGTCCGCCGCGTTCCCTCCAGCGCCGGCTTCACCACCGCCGCACGTTCCACCCGCACCCTGCTGTCCGGGGTTGCTCGACGAAGACGCTTCACCTGTCGCTTCGTCGCTCGCCCCCGGCTGCTTCTCAGGAGCTTCAGGCACAGTCTGATTACTAGAATTGCTTGAGGCACACGCGAAAACAAAGACCGTCATGATGGTCAATGCGGTGCCGAAAAGAATCTGTCTCAACGTTTTCATGGCTCGGACTCTCTCAGTCAATTCACCGTTCCTTCCAAGAAAACGGACTTTGTATGAAGGCTCATTCCGAACTCTAGCATGCACGTGTCGTGGCGAAGAATGGGCTGTTGCCAGCAATCTTGACTCTTCTGAGCGTCAGACATTGTGGCGCAGGACGCTAATTGAACTGTCTCGCCATTGACGAGGCCCACTGCTCAAAGGCAATGTGAGCGTCCGCCCAGTAGCGCACACTCGTCACCATACGCATTGATCCGGGACTGGACGTACTGTCCCCGGTGGTTTTCCTAGTGCGACTCATCATGACGGTATCGCCATTGGCGCCATCGACAAGTTGCGCATGAATGATCATGCGACTGGTCTCTCCCGCCAGCGCGTGGTTGGGCCCCACCCGGTGTTTCTTGATCGAAGCATGCAGGTAGAGGTCCTCGATTCGTGTCTGCAAAATCACGACGTCATCGCCGGTCTCTTCAGTCAGTTCCCATCCCTGCCGTTTGAGCCAAACGTTACTGACTGCCTTGACGAAGCGTTCGTTGAAATAATCCATCTCTTCCTCGTCAAACTCATACTCGCCTGGCCTCCGATGCATCGGATCAGATCGCGGTGTGTCGTCGAAGCTCACTTCCAGAGGTTCGATCTTGACTCTTGCATAGCGGCTGAAATCAACTCCGGAACGAACAGAGACGCTCCCAAGGCCACGCCCGGAGACCGGCTCCAGACCAAGCTCGGCGGCCTCGGCATCGATCGCTGGATCAGAACTACTCGCACAGGCGGAGATCAGAACAATGCCCAATACAAGACATAGGTTTTTCCCACAGGTCATCCTTCACCTCCACTCCCTCTTGTCAGGCAAGATTTCGAACAAGTCAAGTATAGCTTCTAGCGTCTTCGGTTCCCGAGATTGGGCCTTTGTCTGGCTTTGCCGCAACCTCCACTAAACCCCACTAGCCCCAATACTGTTCAGTTAGGAATGAGAGCTGGCTGGAAGCCTGCGCCACAATTGCTCAGTCCTTGGGAGAAGAAGTGAAAACGCAGAGACGCGGGGACGCAGAGTCAGGCGGGACAGAGGGGTATATTCATGCAACGGCTTTCCCCAGTCTTAGGCCCGTGGCTGTCAATCGCATTACGATGAGGCCTCAAGTTTGAGACGCGCAGGGGATACTCTGACAGGAGCTGTTGTTCATGAAGGAAAACGAAATAAGTGGGAAAGTGGTAGAGGCCGCAATTGAGGTCCACCGAACTTTGGGCGGTCCTGGCTTGCTGGAGAGCGCGTATGAAGAAGCTCTGGTGTTCGAGTTGGGCCTCAGGGGTTTGGAGGTCGATCGCTAAAAATCCGTCCCGGTTTTCTACAAAGGTACCCGTCTGAATACCAACCTCCGACTCGATCTTCTGGTCGAGAACAAGGTTGTCGTGGAGTGCAAGGCAACCCGGGAGGGCCATCAGATCTTTGCAGTTCAAGCCCTGACCTATTTGAGACTCTTGGATCTCAAGCTCGCCCTGGTCATAACCCCTGCTCAAAGACGGCATTCACCGCATCGTGAACGACCTCTGAGGAGCCAGCTCAAGGCCGGACCAAGGTTCACTCAGTCTCTGCGTCCCTGCGCCTCTGCGTTAATCTCTTCATCAAACGGGACCGTGTGATTCAATGGCTAACTCAACAGTATTGCCTCTAGCCCAGAGTATTCATCAGGGATCGTCGCGATCCGCGCTTTACTACAACGGAGGTATCTATGCTTTCCGAGTGTTTCCGAAGGATCTGTACCGCGCATCCATAGCAGCGGGAGCCGCAGTGGCCTATAAATACTACTCGGGATGTACGGGATCCTCCCAGGCCACTGCGGTACCCGCTGCAGGCTAAGCTTCGTCTTCGATACGCCTCATTGTCGCTAGAAAGTTCTCTCCGGAAGTAGCGGCGACCAACTCGTCCAGCGCATCTTCCCGCCGAGCGAGACGTGCCAGACGGGCTAGTCCGGCGAGATGCTCGGCGGCGGTGCTGGCATCACCAAGCAGGCAGAACACCAGCCGAACAGGCGCTTGGTCGAGGGACGGATACTCCACGCCCTGAGGGTGAGTCGACGCAGCCATGACCAAGCGACCAAGGCCGGGAATCTGGGCGTGAGGCACAGCAACTCCGCCTCCGATCCCCGTCGAGAGGATCGCCTCCCGCTCTAGAAGGCGATCGACGATACCGTTCTCTTTGTCGACCAAACCGTCTTGGATGAAGGTCTGGACGAGTTGATGGAACAGCTCATCTCGCCCGCTCGCATCGGGTGTAATTAACACCCGGTTAGAATTCAAATGATTGTAGAGTCTCAACGTTTCATCTCCGCACCCGCTCATTGCGTAGTCGTTTAGTGACGACCGGCGCCGCGCAGCTTACTGTGGGTGGGGGGTAGGGCGCAAGGACGGCGTCTCATCGACAGCTCGTATTGGGACCGAATCGTCTGTACCTGCAGGGATCCAGGGTCCACACCGCAAGATCCGCCATCCAGTGAACATCGTGCCTTGCAGCATTCCGTGTTCGCTGAGGGCCTCCTGGGCGTAGCGGCTACAGGTCGGAGTAAAGCGACAACTACCGCCAATCAGAGGAGAGATTGCTATCTGGTAAACCCGGATCCCGGCGTTGGCAGCCCGCACGAGGCATTGCTGGTGTGGATGACGCATGCCATCCACTACCAGCACGATTATCACCAGTCCGACCACGGCGGTCATCCACAGCTGACCTCTCGTCGGGCGGTGCAATCCCTTGGTTCGTCCTCGAGCCAATTGAGGAAATCAGAACTTGTCGGCGTACTCGCTCACGACGGGTAAGGTGTAGCGTTCGCCCTTGACACCTTTGACGATACACAGGATATGAATCACGATGATCGCCACGGAAAACGCCGCTGGCACGAGACACGTCACGCACCCAAGTACAGGCAGAACACTCGTCAACGCAAAGTTGACCACCATGAACACGATGAACAGAACAACCTCGGCCACAAAGAGAACCAAGCCGTGCTTCGCATGCCACTGCACTTCCTGGTCGTCTTTCTCGACCAGCAGCGGAATCAGTGCCAGTAGCCCGAAGTAGGCCAGCACGATCATGATCGTGCGATTGGGTGACTCCGCGCCGGCTTTCGGCGGCTCTTCCGTCGGTGGTGGGGTGGCCGGTGGATCCTGGGTCGGCGGTGGCGGCGGGGTACCTGCATCCTGCGGTGTATCGTCAGTCATCATATTCTCCTTCTCGACTCGGCTTCGTTTTCGATCTTGAATCTCCACCTCAGATTCTACTGCACCCCAGCGCCACGTGGGTAAAGACATCTCTGCCGCCCACAAAATCAGCAAACGCAGCCTCCATCGGAAGCGGACAGATATCGGAAATCTCGATTGTTATGGAGGGGAAAGGGTGGCAGCGCGTACGGGATTCGAACCCGTGTTACCGGCGTGAGAGGCCGGCGTCCTAGACCCCTAGACGAACGCGCCGCAGGGAGCGACAAATTACCATATACAACGGTGACCCGCAAGACGTCTCGTGGTATGTATACTCAAGCACTATCTCGGTTGATTGGAGGAACCGTATGACTGTCCGCGTAGGAATCAATGGATTCGGAAGAATCGGTCGTTTAGTAGCTCGCCACATCCGCGCTAGAGAGGGATACGATCTCGTCGCCGTCAATGATCTCACCTCACCTGACATGCTCGGCCACCTCTTTAAGCATGACTCTGTCCACGGGCTCTACCAGGGCGATGTCAAGGTCGTCGATGGAGATCTTGTCATCGATGGGGATCGGATGCGGGTCCTTGCAGAGCGGGATCCGGCAAAGCTGCCATGGAAAGAACTCGGTGTCGACTACGTATTCGAGGCCACCGGGCTGTTTCGCACTCAAGACAAAGCCATGGCTCATGTCGAGGCCGGCGCCAAGAAAGTTATCATCACTGCGCCCGGAAAGAACGTTGATGCCACGTTTGTCTTAGGTGTCAACCACCAAGACTACAACCCCGCGCAGCACACTGTTGTTTCGAACGCTTCCTGCACAACGAACTGCCTGGCGCCGATGGTCAAGGTGATTCACGAAACGGTCGGCATCAAGCACGGATGGATGACAACCATTCACGCCTATACAAACGGTCAGAGCATTCTCGATGTCCAGCACAAGGACATTCGCAGGGCACGGGCTGCAGCGATCAACATCATCCCGACGTCGACTGGCGCCGCCACGGCAATCTCGTTGGTCTACCCGGTGGTAGAAGGTCGTTTGCAAGGCGCCGCCATGCGCGTACCGGTTGCCGACGGTTCAGTGGTCGATCTCACGTTTGTAAGTGAGAAGGATTCCGACGTCGAGACCCTCAACCGCGCTTTCAGAGAAGCCGCCGCGGGTCCTCTCAAGGGCGTGCTTCGAGCGTGCGACCTGCCATTGGTTTCGTCTGACATCATTGGTGAAACCCACTCTTCGATCGTTGACCTCGAGCTGACCTCACAGATCGCGCCGAATTACTTCCGCGCTGTCAGTTGGTACGACAACGAGAACAGCTACGCCTACCGCTGCGTTGATCTGCTCGAGTACATGGCAGGAGAAAGCAAGGCATGACCGTTCCCTCGCTCAACGATTTGGTCGACGTTGACGGGCACAGAGTTCTAGCTCGACTCGACCTGAACGTTCCTCTTGCTGATGGGGTCGTTAGGGACGAGACTCGCATTGTCGCTGCCTTGCCGACACTCAAGTGGCTGCTTGAGCGCAACTGCGTCATCGCCGCCTGCTCGCATCTCGGCAAAGCGAAAGGCGTGGCCAACCCGCAGTTCAGTTTGGCGCCTGTGGCTAAGCTTTTGTCTACGCACCTCGGCATCCCGGTGCGGTTCGTGTCCGACTGCGTTGGGAGCGAGGTCACTCGAGCTCTTGATGAAGCTGACGGCCCGGCGCTGGTGTTACTGGAGAATCTCCGCTTTCACGCCGGCGAGAAGGCTAACGACTCTGAGTTTGCAGCTCAACTCAGTGCGCCGTATTCGCACTACGTGAACGACGCCTTCGGGACCGCACATCGCGCTCACGCCTCGGTAGAGGCAACCGCCGAGCTTTTTGCCCCCGGTCGGCGCGCCGCCGGATTCCTCATGGAGCGCGAAGTATCGACCCTCACGCAGCTCATCACGGCGCCAGAACCGCCTTTCGTCGCGATCGTCGGCGGCGCCAAAGTGTCGAGCAAAACTGCACCGTTGGCTACCCTTCTCGAACGGGCCACTGCTCTCGCGATCGGTGGCGGAATGGCAAACACTTTTGCTCTTGCCAAGGGTCTTGAGATCGGAAAGTCGCTGTTCGAAGAAGAAATGGTAACCACAGCCCTCGAGATCCAAGAGCGCGCTGAGTCCCGTGAAGTCGACCTTCTCTTGCCGGAAGACGTAGTTGTCACTGACGACCTCAAGCAGCCGACAACAGTCGAGACGGTTGCCATCGACGCAGTGACGCCCGACGCAATCATCGCCGACATCGGTCCACGCTCCCTTGAGCGAATCGTGGCCGCTGTGGCAAACGCTCGAACGGTCTTTTGGAATGGTCCCCTAGGGGTCTTCGAAATCGAGCGCTTCGCGGCAGGCACCCTCGGTGTGGCCAAGGCGCTTGGTGTTAGCCCAGCCTTTACGGTTGCCGGAGGCGGCGAGACAGCCATGGCCATTCGCAACGCCGGTGTGACGTCAGATATCGATCACGTCTCTACGGGTGGCGGTGCATCGCTCAAGCTCGTATCCGGAGGGGACCTACCCGCGCTACGCGCTCTGGGAGGGTAAAGTGGCTCGAACACCGCTGATCGCAGGCAACTGGAAGATGAACAAGGGCCCCGAGGAGTCGGTGGCATTCCTTGAGGCATTGTTGTCTCAAGAATTGCCTGAAGCCCCTGACGTACTAGTGTGCCCCCCGTATATCAGCTTGCCGGCTTCGGCCATGATTCTGACGGGCTCATCGGTTCTGCTCGGGGCTCAGAGTGTCCACTGGGAAGAAAGCGGCGCCTTCACCGGCGAGATCGCTGCTTCCATGCTTACCGAACTCGGCGTTGAATGGGCGATCGTCGGCCACAGCGAGCGTCGCGCACTGTTTGGCGAGAGCGATGCATCGACCTCACAGCGCGCGGCCGCCGCTCAGGCGGCAGGGCTAGTCGCGGTCTACTGTCTGGGCGAAACCCTGGAACAGCGAGAGCAAGGCCAAACGATGCAGGTTCTCGAGCAGCAGGTTTCAGCCGCAAGAGACCTCAATCCAACCCGACTGGTCGTGGCCTACGAGCCGGTTTGGGCTATCGGCACCGGGCTCAACGCCACCCCGGATCAGGCTCAAGAGGCGCATGCGTTTCTGCGTCAGCGCCTCGCAACACTGTTCAGTGACGAAGCAGCGGCCAAGATCCGGATTCTTTACGGGGGGAGTCTCAAACCCTCGAACGCGCATGATTTGTTGCGCCTTTCTGATGTGGATGGTGGACTGATTGGTGGCGCAAGCCTTGACGTTCAATCGTTTTCCGATATCATCCGCGCTGCGGCCGATTGCGCCGCGGGAGCATAACGTGACGATTCTTATTGTTTTGATCTACATCGTTGTCTGCATTTTCCTGGTTCTTGTCGTGCTGCTACAGCAGGGTAAAGGCGCCGATTTGGCAGGAGCCTTCGGTGGCGGCGGAACCCAGACCGCGTTCGGTCCACGCACCGCGACTAACATCATGCATCGCATGACGACGGTGTCGTTCGTTCTCTTCGTTGTTCTCTCGATGACCCTTGCGGTGCTCTCGGGCAAACGTCAACGGTCGATCACCGAGAACTATGTCGCTCCTGCTCCGGTGGGCGTTGAGGAATCCGTCGAGGTTCCTGTCGCCGAAGAGCCGGCAGTTGCAGCCCCAGTAGAGGGCGAGACCGGCGCCGCAGAAGGTACCGAGAGCGACGGTGACAACAGCTAAGCGGATCTTGCCGACCGAGGCAAGACGACGTACCATTAGCATCGCCTGTGCCGAAGTGGCGGAATTGGTAGACGCGCACGGTTGAGGGCCGTGTGGAGCAATCTGTGCCGGTTCGAGTCCGGCCTTCGGCACCACCTTAAAAAGATCAGCGGCCGGGTCCAACGACCCGGCCGTTTTCTTTCTCCAACAACAAGCTAGTCTACAGGATGAGATGCGCCAGCATCTTGGGGCTCAATCTATGACACAATGCCGCGCCGTGAGACCTCCTGGACGACTCCTCTCCGCGTGCATCATCGCCCTGCTGACTGTGATTTGGGGAACGACCTGGGCTGCCATTCGAATTTCGCTTGTCGGCATTCCACCGATGACCGGTGTCTTTCTCCGTTTTCTCATCGCAGGCACAGTGCTTACGCTCTACGCCCGCGGGAGCGGAATCTCACTGGTTGCGCGCAGTCGCCGCGAGCGCTGGCTTCGCCTGCTGCACGCTCTTCTGACCTTCTGCATCTCCTACGGTGTCGTCTTTTGGGCCGAGCAGTGGGTGCCTTCGGGCCTCGCTGCGGTGATCTTCGCAACCTTCACCCTTCTCGTCGTCATCATCGCCCATTTCACCCTTCCCGGAGAACGCCTCACTCGCCTCGGTACCATCGGGGTCGTAGTCGGGCTCGGCGGCGTGGCTGTGATCTTCGCTGACGACTTTTCAGCACTCGGAGGGGACAAGGTGATCATCGCCTCTCTGGTGATGCTCATCTCGCCGATTGTTGCGGCAGTCTCCAACATTTCCATCAAGAAGTGGGGAGAAGGAATTCACTCAGTGTCGCTCAACGCGACGGCCATGCTGACCGCTGCCGTCATTATGGGCCCGGTGGCGTTCATCTTTGAACGCACCCACAGCTTTGATTTCAATCTTCCATCCGTTCTCGCCCTGCTCTACATGGCGATCTTCGGATCCGCCATCACATTCAGCCTCTACTTCTGGCTGCTGCAACATCTCCCTGCGGGCAAGCTGTCCTTGATCGGCTATGGAACGCCGATAGTGGCCGTCACCTTCGGCACGCTTGTGATGAACGAACCGCTCACTCTGCACATGGTGATCGGCACTGCCCTGGTCATCGCCGGTGTCGCGTTGACCTTGCGTCCAACAAAGCGGGGGGACGGAAGAAGGATTTGAACTAACCACCACACCAGAGGGAGCGGCCCATGAACGGCGGCAGATGTCCGAGCTGCCGAACGTTCATCCGCTCATCCTGGAGGGGCACCGCGCCCGACGGGCGCGAGTAAGATCACGAAGATCGCTGCCACTGACAATATCCATCAAAAATGTCATCCCGACCGAGCCATGGGCGAGTGGAGGGATCTCCCGATGAGTCAAGCAAGCTGCTTGAAAACAGCAACATACGCCCCTTGTCTGTCATCCTGAGCGAAGGGACGTTCGACGTCCCGCAGCCGAAGGATCTCCCCTTGAAACCAGCAATATGCGGCCCAAAGCCTCGGTTCAGTCAAGGCTCCCGTTATTGAAACGGGAGATCCGTTCGACTCCGCTACGCTTCGCTCAGGATGACAGTCATTCTGCGGCTTTGTCATGCCGCAAATGAAATGTCTTTGGGGCAAACACTCTTAGCGATTCGAAGAATCGCCCCTTTTTCTCTTCTTCGTGTTCTCTTCGTGTACTTCGCGATCTTCGTGGTTCAAAAACTCACGCGCGTTTCGGCTAGGAAGCTCTACCGCTCAAAGCAACGCGTCGAAGACTTCAATGAGGCGATCGATCTCGTCCATCGTGTTGTAGTGCACCAGCGAAACACGAACAACCCCGTCCTCAGGCTCGAGTCCCATAACCTCGCAAAGATGGTAGGCGTACATGTGGCCGTACCGAATCGCGATATTGCTTTTGTCGACTCCCTCGGTGACCTCTCGTGAGGACTGTGTTTCATGGACAAAGCTGATCGTTCCGACGCGAGACGCATCGTCTTCATGTGGCCCAATGATCCGCACCCGGGGAAGATCTTCAAGATAGCTGACCAGCCGAGCCTGCAACGGGAGCTCACACTGTGTCATCAGATCGAAGGCACTCTCGATCCCAGCACGATCAAGGGTCGCCGGATCGTCTACATCCGCCAAGAAGGCCAGATACTCGGCAAGCCCGAGGATCCCGGCGCAGCCCTCGTGTGAGGGTCCACCGAGTTCGAACTTGTAAGGGATCTCGTCTTCAGGAATGAAGAAGTGGTTGGGTCCTGACAGTTCCGAAAATGCCTCACGCGATCCATAGAGCGCCGCCATGTGTGGGCCGTAGACCTTGTAGGTCGAATAGGCATACCAGTCGACATTCCAGCCGGAAACGTCGATCGCCCGATGCGGGGCGTAGGCGACACCGTCGACCACGACCTTCGCTCCGACCGCGTGCGCCATGCGGGTGATCTGCGCGACATCTTCGATGTCACCGAGCAGGTTCGACACATGAGGAAAGGCCAGCAGCCGGGTCTTTGGATTCAACAACTCGGCCAGACCTTCGATGGGCGAAGCACTCGTCTGAGGATCCACCCGCCACCATTTCAGCTCAGCGCCGGCGGCCTGGAGCTTCTTCCAAGGTCCGACATTGGCCTCATGGCCACTTTCCGCGACGATGATCTCGTCACCCGGCTTAATCAGCGGACGATAGCAGTCGGAAAGCATCGTCAGCAGTGCAGTCGTCGACGATCCGAGGGCTACGTGTCCGTCACCGGCATTCATCAGCTGGGCTACGAACGCATGCGCCTCATCCACGATCTGGGTGCACTTCTGCGACAAGGCATATCCCGCCCCGAGCTGCACGTAGTTCTCTCGCATATAGCGCGTGACGCCGTCGATCACCGACCTCGGCGCCTGAGATCCGCCAGCGTTCTCCAGATACACCACATCTCCCGCAAGGGAGGGAAACTGGTCTCTGATCGCCTGTCGCTTTGCATCCGTCACATTCTGTGTCATCGCCTACACCTCATCGACTATGTGCGTTTATGCTGCTGGAGTTCCCATGCGTCGCCACATCATCCGCGCTTCTGTGCCGCCTTCTGAATCTTGGCCCACGTATCGCGCAACGTCACTGTTCTGTTGAACACGGGCTTGTCCGGAGTTGAGTCCGGATCGACACAATAGTATCCCCGTCGTTCGAACTGGACCCTCGTTCCCGGTTCAAGACCACCGAGACTCGGTTCGAGCTTGACCGCCGGTAGCACCGTCAGCGAGTCCGGATTGAGCTTCAGTTCGCCCTCGTTGTCTTCATCCGGCATGAAGAGCTGGCCATAGAGACGCGCCTCAGCAGTGACTGCATGCTGGACCGAAACCCAGTGGATTGTCCCCTTCACGCGCCGACCATCCGGGGCATTGCCGCCACGAGTCTCGGGATCGTAGGTGCAGCGCAGCTCGATCACCTGTCCGTCGGCATCCTTGACGACGTCAGTGCAGGTGATGAAGTAGGCGTAGCGCAGTCGAACCTCACGACCGGGAGCGAGCCTGAAGAACTTCTTCGGCGGATCTTCCATGAAGTCTTCACGCTCGATGTAGATCTCTCGTGCGAACGGCACCATCCGCTTGCCGGCGCTCTCGTCCTCGGGATTGTTGACGGCTTCGAGATCTTCGCTTTGACCTTCAGGATAGTTCTCGATAACCACCTTGAGCGGATTGACGACGCCCATGCGGCGTTCCGACGTCAGGTTCAACACCGATCGCACATGGTGCTCGAGCAACGCATAGTCAACGACCGAGTCGCGCTTGGCGACTCCCACTCTTTGTGCGAAGTCGCGGACCGACTGAGCCGGAAATCCACGCCGACGAAGACCGGAAAGAGTCGGCATGCGCGGATCGTCCCAACCATTTACCACACCCTCGTTCACCAGCGTCAGAAGTTTCCTCTTGGATATAACGGTGTGCGACAGGTTGAGGCGGGCGAATTCGATCTGTCGCGGCTTGCACGGCACCGGCAGATTCTCGACAAACCATTCGTACAACGGCCGGTGGCCTTCGAATTCGAGAGTACACAGGCTGTGGGTGATCATTTCGATCGCATCCGACTGACCATGGGCGAAGTCGTAGGTCGGGTAAATGCACCATGCGTCGCCGGTGCGCGGATGTATTGCATGCACGATGCGATAGAGAATCGGGTCGCGCAAGTTGATGTTGCCGGAATCCATGTCGATCTTGGCGCGCAGCACCCGCGATCCATCAGGGAACTCACCTTTGCGCATCCGTTCGAAGAGGTCCAAGCTCTCTTCGGCGTCGCGCCCACGATAGGGACTCGCCGTCCCGCCTTCGGTGAGCGTGCCGCGAGTTTCGCGGATCTCTTCGGCCGACTGATCGTCGACGTAGGCCTTGCCTTCACGAATCAGATGCTGCGCCCACTCGTAGAGCTGCTCGAAGTAGTCGGAGGCAAAGTGGAGATGCTCACCCCAGTCGAAGCCGAGCCAGCGCACGTCTTCCTGGATCGACTCGATGTACTCGGTCTCTTCCTTGGTCGGATTCGTATCGTCGAAGCGAAGGTGGCATTGTCCGCCAAACTCGTCCGCAACGCCGAAGTTCAGGCAGATCGACTTGGCGTGGCCAATGTGCAGGTAGCCGTTGGGTTCCGGTGGGAAACGGGTGACGACGGCCTCGTGCTTACCCGACTCCAGATCGGCGGCAATGATGTCGCGAATGAAATCCGACGCTGTGTCGATGGGTGTGTCGTTCATCGTTCTTCCTTCCACTCGACGATCACTTGATCGTCCTCAGAACCGTGATCGCCTCACGCATGCGCGAGCGACAGCGCTCTTTGCCCAGCACAGCCATGGTCTCGAAAAGAGGCGGTGTCGCGGCGCGGCCCGTGACCGCAATCCTCACCGGCATGAACAGCTCTTTCGGCGTCCAGCCCTTTTTCTCGCAGAACGCACGCAGCGCTTCTTCAAGCTTCTCTGCATTCCACTCC
>JAAESQ010000383.1 GCA_024229275.1 bacterium
ACATCTCCAACTGCGAAGGCTCCAATGTGTATTATCCGGCAATTTTATACACCTTCGGTGGCCTCTGTGCGAACAAACATAGTAATCGACGATAGACTGATGGATGACGCTTTGAAACTGACCGGCCTCAAGACTAAGCGTGAAGCGGTGGAACTTGGTCTCAAGACACTGGTTCGGCTGAAGAGGCAGGAAGAAATTCGGCGATTCCGTGGCAAACTTCACTGGGATGGAAACTTGGACGAGATGCGGAGCGATTGATGATTCTGGTGGATTCGAGTGTATGGATTGCGTATTTCAATGGGGCTGCTACGCCTGGAACGGAAAGGCTCGATGCTCTTCTCGGCCAGGAGCCCGTTGGACTCGGTGATTTGATTTTGACCGAAGTGCTTCAAGGCTTTCGACTCGATAATGACTATGAGACCGCGAAGAAACTACTGACCTCACTCACCGTATATGATCTTCTTGGTGAGAACATGGCGATAAAGAGTGCCGACAATTTCCGTATTCTTCGACGCAAAGGAGTCACCATTCGCAAGACAATAGATGTGATTATTGCAACTTTCTGCATTAAAAATAATTTCCCGCTTCTTCATTCAGACAAAGATTTCGAACCGTTTTGCACTCACCTCGATCTGCGGTCCGCCCTTTGAACCTAGAATCCTCAGTTGACCGCTTCGTGCAGAAGCTAACCTGATGAGATGTATGGAAAATCGTGGTCGTAGCAGGTTCACCTATAGGGTGAGGGCCGCTACGGAGCGGATTGCACGCTTGCGGCGGCACATGGCTGCGTTGCAACTCCTTGCAATAGCGGGCTATTACGCGTCGTTGCGCCTTGCCCTGCACCACCGCAAGCGCACACTCCACCCCGTCCAACTGAGGATTCTAGGTTGAAGCTCATACGCAATGTCCCCTTCACCAACGAGGATTGACCCGTGTATCGCTCCTTGCGCTCCCTCAGCTTGCGCCGCTGCCGGGAGACGGCTTCGCCGGCGCCGCATACCACTGATCCTCGGGTACGAGCTTCGGCTCCGGCGGATCCTCCACATAGGACGGTGTCATGATCGCGACGCCGTACTCGTTGAACACGTCCAGGATGTTCCGGCGCAGCGCCGAGTAGATATGCGCCATGTTCTTCGTATCGGTGCAGTGGGCATTGAGCTCGTAGGTCACGGCGAAGTCCCCCAGCGCCTTCTCCAGCACGAAGGGCTTCGGTTTCTTGAGCAGCCCGGACGTGCGGGAGGCTGCCAGCTTGAGCATGGCCTCGACCTGGCGCCATGGAGTCTCGTAGCCGATACCGACGGTAGTGTGCAGGATCAGTCCCTCCCTGCGCGCAAGCGTAGTGTAGTTGATGACCTCGCCATTGAGGACGGCGGTGTTCGGGATCACGATCTCCTCGTTCTTCAGGGAGTGCAGCCGGGTCACCAGGACCCGAATCTCCATTACATCGCCCACGGTGTCGTTGATTCTGACCCGGTCCCCGATCCTGAACGGGCGCCGGTAGGCCAGGCTGTAACCGGCGATGATGTTGCTGATGATGGA